>JAJDCE010000126.1 GCA_029260985.1 Patescibacteria group bacterium
CCAGCGGCCCGCGCCCGCTGGTGCGCTTCTTCGGGGGCCACTTTCCCGCGGGTATCTGCAACAGTCCCGACCTCGCACAGACGGGATACGAGAGCGGTGTGCCGATGGGCGGCGAAGTCGGCCCGGTCGCCAACAACAGCAGTCCGCGCTTCGCCGTCCTCGCGTTGCGCGACACGGGTGACCCGGGCACGCCACTGCAGCGCGTGCAGATCATCAAAGGATGGGTCGATGCGATGGGTGTCGCCCAGGAACGAGTCTTCGAGATCGCCGGCGATCCAGACAACGGCGCGACCGTCGACACCTCGACCTGCCAGTCCCAGGGACGCGGCTTCGAGTCACTGTGCACCGTGGGGACGGTTCCCGACTACGACCGCTCACAGCGTGCGTACTACTACGCGCGCGTGCTGGACAACCCGGTCTGTCGCTGGAGCACCTACGTGTGCAACCGCAACGGGGTCGATTGCGACAGCCCTGGCACGGTGCCACCCGAATTCTCCGCCTGCTGCAACCCCTTGTGGCCCAAGACGATCCAGGAACGCGCCTGGACGTCACCGATCTGGTATCGACCGGAAGGAATCGCCCGCCTTCGCGGCCGCGTCAGCTTTGGCGGGGCGCCCGCGAGCGACACGCTTCGCTTGGTCGCCAGGATCGGCGAGAGCACCGCGGAATGGGACCTCGCCAACAACGACCTCACCGTCGCGCTTACCGACGATGACGATATCTACCGGGTCACCGTTCCAGCCGGTAGTTTTCAGCAAAAGGGACAGCTGATGCTGTACAAGGACCCGACCGGTTCGCTGAACGGCCTCAAGAAGCTCGGCGTCCGGTTCAAGCACAACGGAGAGGTCGTGGTTTCGATCAAGACCACAGGAATGGACCTATCCAACGCCGATCGCACCCAGCACATGGTCCACTTCGAGCTCAACGTCGGGTCCTACACGGCAACCCACAACCGACTCTGGGAAACACGCGCCAACCGCTTCATTGCGATCCGTCACTAGTCGGGCACGCCGCCGGTCTCTACATCTTGCCGGGCAAGTGGCGAGACTCCCGCCACTCGATCAAGACTGCGAGCGAAGCCATCCCTCGTGGCGGATCCACACTTCGGAGCGCTTGGCCGCATCGCAAGCCCCATGCTAAGTCGGGTCGATGCTGACCACGACACACTGGAAACTCGTGATCGGGCTGACCGCAGCTCTGCTGCTGGCCGCCTGTGGCGACGACGACAACGGCGACCAGGCCGCATTTGATTTCTCCGATTTCGAAGACGAGATCCAAACCTTTATCGGAGAACAGGCGGAGGTTGACGGAGTCGGCGCAATCCTGGTGCACCGCGACCGCGGTGTGATCTTCGAGAAGAACTTCGGCACTTTCGACGACGGCCGGATTTCGCTCGTGGCCTCGGCGAGCAAGACGGTCAGCGTCGGAGTTCTGATGAGGCTCGCGGATCAAGGGCTGCTCGAATGGGACGAGCCGATTGTCGACATGGTCGGATGGGGCGACCACAACCCCACCATCACGCCGGCGCAGCTCGTATCGAACAGCTCGGGATTGGTCGGGCTCGGACCAAACCCGGCGTTCGGTCCTTACCTCTGTCAGTACCTCGACGGCGGCACCTTACAGGCATGCGCCGAAGCGATCTTCACAACCGCTGGCGACGACGACATGGTCATTCCGCCGGATACGGAGTTCCGCTACGGCGGTGGGCAATGGCAAGTCGCGGGCGGACTTGCCGAGATCGTTTCCGGCAAGAGTTGGGCGGAGCTGATTCACGAAACCTACGTCGAGCCCTGCGACCTCGACGTGCTCGGATACAACAACCACTTCACCCAGATCACTGCCGAGGGCGGCAATCCGTTTTCGTATCCGACCGGCTTTGGCGGCGACCCGGCAAACCTGCGACCGACCGACAATCCGAACATCGAGGGCGGTCTCTACACGACGCTCAGCGACTACGGCAAGCTCCTGTTGATGCAGCTGCGCGGAGGTGTGTGCGGCGAGAACCGCGTCCTCTCCGAAGAATCCGTACGCCGGATGCAGGAAGATCGAATCGGCCCGGTCTACGGAGAAACCACGAGCTTTGGGATCGGGGGGTACGGTCTCGGTTGGTGGGTGATCGATGAGTCGTTGGTCGCCGACCCCGGCGCCTACGGAGCCTTCCCGTGGATCGACCAAACCCGTCAGTATGCCGGGTTCATTCTGATCGAAGCAACTTCCGACCTCGGCAACGCACTCTTCGACCGTACCGTCGACACCGTGAATCGCGCGATCGACGCGGTCAATTAGCGGATTCTTGGTTCTTAACGCGACCCACAGGGGCCGTTTCGGCACCTTTGATGAACACTGCGGCTAGCATGCCCCGTGCCCCGGAGCTCCGGAGCCAGCTCGCGGAGACCGTGCTGGTACTGTTGGTATCCTGTGTCGCAACGTACCTGATCTTCATTCCCGTGTTCGACGACTTCGTCGGCCAGGTCGTCATCGGTCCTGGGATCCTACGGGCCGATACGAACCTGATGCTGTGGATTCTATCGTGGGGCAGTCACGCGATCTGGGCCCAACCGTTGGATTTCTTCCAAGCCAACATTCTCCACCCAGCGCCGTCCATGCTCGCAGGTGCCGAGCACATGACGGGGTACCTGCCGATGTTCGCGCCCGCATACTACTTGTCCGGAAACCCGGTCTTCGGATACCAGATCACCCTCGTCCTCTGCTTCGCCCTGTCGGGCGCGGCGATGTACGCCCTCCTGCGACACTGGGGTTGCTCCAGGTACGGCGCGGCGTTTGGCGGGCTGATCATGATCG
>JAJDCE010000127.1 GCA_029260985.1 Patescibacteria group bacterium
CGTTTTTTAGATGCGCGTTCCTAAATGCGATAAAAAATCAGATAAACAGTTAGTAAAGCTGGCTTTGAAGAAGCCGGAATATTATGGTTGCTTGGTGGAGCGTTACGAACAAAAGTTACAGCGTTACATACGGCGAATCACCAATATTTCTGAGGAATCTGCTGAAGATTTGTTACAAGAAGTCTTCTTAAAAGTTTATCGGAATCTGCATGAATATGATGATGCATTTAACTTTAGTAGCTGGATATACCGCATCACCCATAACGAAACCATTAGTTACTACCGAAAGCTGAGTAGCCGACCTAAGGAGGTCAAGATGGAGGGGGAAGATGGTTTGGATATTCTGCAGTCACTCCCCTCGGATATCAATTTGAGAGATGATTATATTAAGAAGGAGTTAGCTCGGAAGGTGCGAGAAGTGATCAATAAATTGCCGGATAAATACCGAACGATTCTAATTCTCAAATTTTTGGAAGATAAATCATATAACGAAATCTCTGACATTCTTCAGTTACCCATGGGCACTGTTTCTACCCTCATTAATCGGGCAAAGGCCCAATTTAAGCAATTGGCTATCGACCACCATCTCAATAAACCTTAAATCATTATGTCCGATATCAGTAAAAACATCATCGAAAAGATTAAGAAGGAGTGCATTAAGCCAACTCCAAAATGGGTGTTTCTGCTTAAAAATTCTGTGATTTGGGGTATTTTTGCTTTTTCAATCCTTTTAGGAAGCATTGCGGTGAGTATAATCATCTTTCAGTTAAACGATGTGGATTGGAATGTTTATCATCAAACAGAACACGGAGTGGCTGAATTCGTTATTCTTGCAGTTCCGTATTTTTGGGTTTTATTGATGGGGGGCTTTCTTTACCTGGCTCATCATTACTTTTACCACACAAAAGCCGGTTATCGGTACAGCGTTTTTTTGGTTTTTGGTTTGAGTCTGGTGACCTCAGCCGTTATTGGATCTGGTTTTTACGCCTCTGGTTTTTCGGAAAAGATGGAAGAGCTTTTTGTGAAGATTCCTCATTACGAAATGTTACATTATGGAAAGCGAGTGCTATGGCAGCGGCCTCATAGTGGCTTTTTATCAGGCACCATATTACAGATTGATAATGGGGCCGTTTTGATCCTTCAGGACTTTAGATCTCAACCTTGGTGGGTAGATATTCTTGAGGCAAAAATGCATCATGACATGATGCTTCAGGAAGGGCTTAAGATTAAAATGATTGGGGAGCGAATGGCAGAGGGTAAGTTTAAAGCTGATATGATTTCCCCATGGTACAGGACAAAAAGACTTCAACAATTACACTGTCTTCAGACAGGTTGCCATATAAATGAAAGAAAATAATTTTCGATGCGTAGTAAGGGGTGAGTGAGCATGATCAACTCGCTCAATCGGCCGGCTATTTTATTATCTTACTACTTAAACCAAATGAATTTTATTAAAAAGATGCTGCCTGCAGGCTTAGCCTCTATTATGATCGCTTTCGCCGTCATGACCCTCGGCACTTCTGCCGATGAGAATGACCCTGAAACACATCCTCGTTTTAACGCTGAGCGACACGAAGAAATGGCAGAGAGACACGAGCAAATGATGGAAATCGTTGAAGCGGGTGACTATACCGCCTTTGTGGAAGCCCTTGGGGACAGCAAGCATGGTGAAAAATTATTAGAAGTTATCACTGAAGAGAACTTTCCTAAATTTGTGGAAATGCACGACCATATGAAGCAGGCTAGAGACATTGCAGAAGAGCTTGGATTGCCACAGCGCGATGGTAAATTTGGGAGGCATATGATGAAAGGAAGGCATGGTGGCAAATGGAAGCAGGAAGCTAATCAAGAATAAATACGGAAAGCGTTTCACGCCCATATAAAAACTCCTTATCTCGGACGAACGGATGGGGGGTTTTTATTATTTATAATTTTTCACAATGGCTTCTAATCCATTCAGAATATCTTTCTCGTATAATTTATAAATCCTTTCAGCCTCCTTGTCCTTCATTGCTAACGCCTCTTTATTCCACTGCTTTCTGAATTTCCCAACGGGCAAATGATCAGTTTCGGAATCTATTAGATCAAATATACTTAGCTCATCATCGCTGTAGTACTCACCAATTATCATCCGTAATAAACTGTCAATTTTTCTACAGCCCACGATATAGTTTATACTCTTGTTTAATGTTTTCTTGGCAGTATCGACCAACTCTTCTTTAATTTTATGTTCCTTGTGATTCATTTTGCAAAATCTGTTAAGTTATCAAACTTTTGAACAGCTATTCTTTTTTTATTTTTGTTTTCTGCTCGTAAATCCGACCAGTTTTAATATTTTTCACGGAATGTGTTTCAAGGCTTGTCCCATCACTTAGAATACTTTTTTGACTTGATTGTTTTATATAGTCTTCTGGCGAGCCACCATATTGTTTTGCTTTGTAGTGTGCGTCCCTAAAGGGCGTAATTTGCCTATGTCCAAGATTTTTCATCTGATTGGCACTCGCAGCAGACTTTTCAGCTGAAATGGCACTAGCAGTACTGCCTTTCCGTGCAGAACCTATCTTGGCTCCAATGGCTATTTCAGTACCAATAACTACAGCTGATCCAACCGCCACACCTTTATCATAATCGGCTAACGCCTTAAAGTCATTAATTTCTATCGAAAGGCCAGTAGCAATGTCTTTTGTGACCTGCATTGGATTCTCTTTAAAACTAGAGGCCAATTTCGCACCGGACTCATATGTTTCGACTACATTGTTTTTTGCTGTTGTGAGTGTTCTGCCAACTGTTTTCACTGGGTCAGATGCCAGATCTTTTGCATAATTCTTAGCTGTATTAATTTGGCTATTTATTGTACTAACTACACTAACTGCATAACCTTTTAAAGCTTCTTTCCAACTTTCTCCAGTTGGATCCACATATCTTACTGGATTATTTCTAGTATAAGTATATTTATTGAGACTTTGTGGGTCTCTTATATCCCCCTCCCAAGGGTCTACCTGAACAAACCTCCCAATTTCAGCATCATAATACCGTTGGTCGTAGTACATGAGGCCTGTCTCATTATCTAATTCTTTACCTGTAAATCCATAATCCTCATCCGTTTCGCCAACAGCTAACCTTTCATTGCCGTAAGGTAAATAATCACGGCGCTCAACGGTGGTTCCGCCTTCATCCAAAACAGCTTCTATACCTCCAAGATGATCGTGGAGGTAGTAGAATGTTTCTTCTGTGTCAGACGCGTAGCTTGGCGAAACTACGAACTGTAAACTGAGAGCTATGAGTAAGGCCGATGATATCAGTTTTTTAAAACGAGTGGGCATAAAATCCGGTTAAATGATCCACCTAAGAATACTTGCACCCAAATTTCTGAGGCGGGTGGGGAGTTTTGGCCTTTTGATAGTGTAAACATCCAGATTTTTCTGCTCAACCTCTTTGCATGACTCGCCACCACCGGTTTTTGGAGTGCATTGGATGAAGCGGGCATTGATATTTCCACCCGTCATAGATTCATATTTTGGATGGATGTCAATTTTTAGAGGGTTGCTGGTTTTAGCAAATTCAAACAACTCATTCTTGTAGAGATAAATTTTGTTGAATTTTTTATCGCTCACCTTACTGAAGTCAATTTTGTCTCCATATTTCGCGGTGATAAAAATCAGTTCGGGGTGCAATAGAATGCTTGATGTGACAATTTCATTTTCCTTGTTGTAAGCCACAACTCGGTAAGCGTATCTTTCGCTGATTTCGATGGATTTGTCGGTGTAAATATTTTTGTAGTGGTCTGGCAGGATGGTGGCCATTTTCCGTCCCGCGTCTTTGTATAATCTATGAGGATAAGGGTAACGGCTCCTGAAGATATTGAACTTTACGACTGACTTATCCATCTTGTCCCATTTGATGATGGCTTTATTTGCCCGATAGGTAATCTGGAGATTTTCGAATTCAATGTCGGATTTAACCTCTGGCCAGAAGGATTTAGGGGTGTTTTTCCTATTTCCAGACTGGCTTTTTAGGAGGTTTCCTGATTCGATTTTCTCTCTTTTTATAGCGGAGTTATCACTGATATTTTCAGGAATCTGAGGTTTGGTGGTAATGGTGCGATACCCACCTCCCCCGCCACTACCTCCGGAAGGTTGCACAACTGGCGGTACAACTGGAGGAGGAGTTCCTCCGCCGCCACCCGTTCCACCTCCACCGGTTCCACCGCCTCCGCCTCCTGTTCCGCCACCTCCAGTCCCACCTCCACCACCTCCATTTCCAGGATCTGTTTGGATTGTTTTAACGATTTTAGCGATTTTGGTTTGTCCTGCAAAGATGTATTTCACCTCTTTTTCAGAATCTTTTTCAAAGTATTTGTTCGGATAATATTTGGAGGTACCAGCCGTAATGTTGTACTTCTTGATTCTGGTATTACCTTCATCATATTTATAAGCAGTGTCGTCGCCTGATTTGATGATTTGACTGCGATAATCATACTGCATCACTTTGCCATCCCGCTGGACCATATTGCCGTTCGTATCGTATCCATAAACGTGCTGACCTGCTTTGGTGACGGCATGTGGATTGTGATGACTGTATTCGAAAGCGCCTACATCTGACTTATTAGTTATGTTGCCGATTGGATCGTACTGATAGGTCATCGTGATATCCGAAGCATTCGCGGTGTTTGCATACTCTGCCTGAGTTAAACGATAGAGATCGTCGTATTGATAGCCGACTGTCTTGGCAGTTTCTGAGCCGCTCGCATCGACCAATTGAGTCAGATTTCCTACAGGATCATATGTGTAACCTAAATTCTGTAAGTCGGTAACATTATTGAGCGTGCTCACTCTGCTGGTGAGACGATAGAGTTGATTTGGATCGTGAGTATTTGTGACAACGACTTTCTCCCCCAATCGCATGTTGGAGAGCTGACCGAGAACGGTGTATGTGAATTGATCGGCATACACTTTTCCGGTTGTTGAAACTTTACTTAGTTGGTGGGCTGAATTGTATGAATAATCGATAGCTGTCGCATCCGGATAAACCATTTTTGTTACACCTCCCATCAAATCGTATTCGTAGGTAAATGGGAAGTTTTGGTCATCGATTACTTTAGCATCTGTTAAAACCCTTCCTAAGAGGTCGTAGGTGAAATTATGCTGATAGTTACTTCCGGTGACTTGGCTTACCCTGCCGATGGAATACTGGCCCTGGTCGTAGGTGAGCGTAAAAGTATCTGACCCCACTTCGCTAGTGGCTCGGTCGAGAGCATCGTAAGTGTAGGTGATGTTTTGATTGAGAGGGTCTGTTCTTTTGGTCAGATTGCTGTTCTGATCGTATTCATAACTCCACAAACCGTGAACTTGTCCAGGCTGATGGGCGTCGGTTTGTGACAGGCGGCGACCGAGTGAATCGTATGTAAACTGGCGAATATTATTCAAAGCATCGGTCATTTTGGTCAAATTTCCGACTTTATCATAATCGTATGTGGTCTGATGGATATTTCCACTTAAATGCTCATCCACTTTTGCCAAACGACCACGTGCATCGTATTGATAACCTTTTACATTGTTGTTTGGATCAGTAATTTTCTGGCTCCAGATATCGTAGGAATTAGTCGTTGTACCAAGGGGATTGGTGGCAGTTAACACCCTGTTTAACGCATCGTAAGTGAATTCCGTTCCAGTGCGGTTGGTGTCGACTGCTTCAAAGCCAGAGGCTTGGCTGAAGTAAGGCTGTAACGTTTTTGTAACATTTCCTCTTTGATCGTAAGCAGAACCTGAGGTTATCCACTGACCATTAGCCGCCTCCTGCTTTGCTTCAATGGTTCGACCCAGGCCATCAAGGTATGTATGAGAATCGATGGTAATATTATCATCGTTGTAACTTGTTGACTGGGCTGAGCGAGGCATGGCAGTGTCGTTATAAACAACTGTTCCTGCTGTGATCAGCAAATTGGTTTTCGGGTTTGTTATTTCAGATTTTACCTGCCTTCCTAAACCATCGTAGGTGGTTTTAGACAGAGCCCCATTTGGGTCGGTTCCTTGTAACAAATTGCCTGTTGCAACATCGTAAGAGGTAGTGATTTGGTGCCCGAGTGAATTGGTTTGGGTTGTTGGGTAAAGGTGATCTGAGTCGTATGTGACCGTTGATGAATACCCCCTTGGATTTGTTGAGCGAATAGGCATTCCGTAGGCATTGTATTCAACTGAACTTGAGATAAAACCACTGGTTGTGCTGAGCCAGCTTTCGGACTTTGTTGGGTTGCCCAATAAAACTTCGCTGAGCGCTAAGTCATCGTAATAAGTTCTTTGGTGACTGAGCAGATTGTTACTTTGGTCGTATAGTTTCTGTTCGGAGGGTAAGCCAACCATGTAGTCGTTTAGATTTTGGGTGTAATTTAGTTCCTGCTTCAGCAAATCTGTGCCAATGTCAGTGAATTGGCCATCGCTACTGTTCAGCTGGACTTCACCAAAATCGGTTACTGCTTGAGGGTTGCCGTATGCATCGTAAACAAATGCTTTAGCGATAGATTGATTTGTTGATTTTGCCGGATTGTAATTGGCTGCTACGGTTTGACTGAGATAAGGATGGAAGCGCCCACCTCCCAAATCAGATTTGTCGTATTTATTGATAGAGACTTTGACTAAACGGGCACTGAGATCGTAAGCTTCGCTCCGATAAGCCATTCCTTTTTTGCTAATATGATCATCGAATTCACCCAGGGCTGTATCGGCAATACTGTGTTGCCCCTGGTGATAATAAGTTTTGGTTTTATAGCCCAGTGAATCGGTTTTTGTTACTGCCCTAAAACCAGCCAACTCACGGTCATAAACTGAATCGTAATGATAATGACCGTCTTCGTATAAGTAGCTGACGGAACTTGAATTACCCATGCCGTCATGGACGGTCATTTTATCGAGCGTAGTGATGACGAAGGGAAGATTTGGATTTGCCTGTGTGCCGTCATCTCTAAGGTGCTGGGCAGAAGTTTTGTATTCCAGGTCAATCTGACCGCCTTGACTGGAATGGATGGTTTTAAGGTAATAGGGACGGCTTCCCTTGTTCATGTAGACTTTTTTTGTTGTTGTATGAAAACCTGTTTTTTCATCAACCTCCACAAGACTTTGAATAACATCAGGAAGTAAATCACCATTCACATCAACGATTCGGACTCCGGAATCCTGGTGCCAAGTGTTATATAGTGTGCCGAGCAATATTGGAAATATATTTTCAATTGTTTGCTTATAATCACCTTTATTTAAATAAACTTGATTTGTCAGTGTATAACCCCAATCAGTATTTGTCTTATAAGATGCGATAGAATCCATTAGCCCATCACCATTTAGGTCTGCAGATCGTGTGATATTGGAATCCATTTGGGTAATCTGACAACGCGCATCTCCATCTCCCCTTACCCATCCACCTTTTCCATCATTAATCCAGCTTCTGGGCCCACTTCCGGAATAATAAACATCTGCCAAGCCATCAGAATTACAATCTTGAATGTAAGTTTGGCGTAGCTGACTATGCTGTGTATCACCCACAATAACCTCAGGTGACTCCCATAAATTTGTTTCAGAACAAGTTTTACCTTCATTGTTTAAACAGGTTTTTTCTCTTGGGGTATGTTCGCCTTGATGGAAATGGCTTTGAATAATGTCAGGTAAACCATCCCCATTTAAATCCGCAACTGAGGCCCCATTATCGGTTTGAACGTAGCCTCCCCACAGTAAATCAACAGCTATAGTATCTGTGTATGCCTGACCATTGTTAAGCTTAATTAAGCTCATAATTTTTGAGTGATCGTTCATATCTGATGAAGAACTGATTAAATCAGCTCTTGCATCTCCATCAAAATCAATTGCCTTACGCCAAATGTTTGGTATGGCTGCTCCGATACTAGGAGTTACTGGTAAATATTCTGCTATTGCCTCTTGCCACCCCCCTTTCCCATCGTTAATTGAGCGCACTGGTCCATTGCCAATCATATAATCTCCATAATTTTCAAAATCAACCAAGCCATCTCCTGTCATATCCCATTCATAAATAGAGCTGGCTCCGCTGCACGAATAGTGACATACCTCAAAAGGCCACTTGGGCAAATGATCTGTGCTTTCTTCCCATCGTACATCTGACTGTGTGTATTCAAACGTTGCGGGAGATAGACTAGTCGCTGTGCCATCAGATGAATAACCGGTTTCTGTAATGCTTCCGATGGTTTGCTTGATGATGGGGTCGACAGTCGCGTGCTGGATTTCAATTTGCCGACGTAAAACATCTTTTGCATACACTTCAACGCCAGTAAGTAAATGGTTGGTTTCGACTAAAAATCCACGTGCGTAACTGAAGTGGCTGTCGGGTCGGGCGGCTCCAGGGTCATTATTGGCAAAGGGTAAGAATTTAACTTCGTAAATGCCAGTTTCTGTCCCATTTCCAGTGTACTGGATGGTTTTTGGATAGATCTGGTTATCGGCCTTAAAATAGGAATATTGGATGAAGTTTCCATTTCGATCTCGGATTTCACTGAGCATCCATTGATAAGTTCTACTCGGATCACTCAAGTCGAATTGCTTGGCATCATCTGTAAGGCCAAATGAATATTTTGTACCTTGTTTGTCGGTGACCACCCAACTTCCATTATCGTTGTACTGATACTTTGAAAAGTTGTTTTCGACTTTTTGTCCATATTGTCCAAAATGCCCATTTGATAATTGTGTAGGCACAAGCTCACCGCTTCCGACTGGTGTATTGGCGACAAAGTCTGGCTCGGAATAGAGTTTTTCGACCCCTCGCTTGTTTTGGTGTGAAATGGAGTACATATTCAGCCCCCAACGATAACCAACAATATTATCTAGCGAGGAATCCTGGCTGTTATAAGTCAGGTTGACGCTAGGTGTCATTCCATTTCTTCCAGGTGGAACTGTAATTGGATAATCGTAGATGGCTGCCCCCGTAAATTCACCTACATGAAACTGGCCCCCGGCTAATTTGGACGTTGCCAGCGGGTCTGGTTTTACGCTGTTATCGGGAGAATAGATATCAGCATTCGCACTTGGTGCAATAGCAATGCTGATTGCGAGAAAGATCGAGATTATTGGGAGAAAACGTTTTGCCGTAAAATTAAACATAAAGACCACACGATTAAAGATATATAACGGGTGGGCGATGGGGTTGGGAGCTATGGTGGTTTGTTAATTTAATCTAAATTTTACATGTTGTCAATAGTATTTTATAAATCTATATTTTAACTAACTTTACATAGCTTCTGATCTATGTAAATAAAACGTGAAAAACTTTACATAGCTAAAAAGAAATGTTAACATTATGTGAGAATCTATACATTATATTTCAATAATATGAACTACAAAATACCCACACTTCCCCTCGCAGCTACTGTAGAAACATCTAAAATTCTTAAAAAAGCGATATCAGCCAACAAAATAATTGCTGAACTAAAAGGCTTGGCTCAAACGATTCCTAATCAATCGATTTTAATTAATACATTATTAATTCAAGAATCAAAAGATAGCTCTGAGGTGGAAAATATTGTTACTACACATGATGAATTGTTTAAATATGATAAAAAATATGCTGATTTTTCACCTGCCACAAAAGAAGTACATCGATATAATGAGGCGCTTTTTTATGGCTTTAACAGTTTAAAATCCAAAGCGCTAACAAACAACCTACTGATAAAAATTGCACAAATTATAACCGAAAGAGATTCAGGATTTAGGAATGCCGCTGGAACCAGTCTCAAAAATCAGCAAACAGGAGAAGTGATTTATGTACCTCCTCAAACTTTTTCGGAAATCTCTGAAAAAATGAAAAATTTGGAACGATTTATCAATGAGCCGAAGATGAGTGATTTTGACCCACTTGTAAAAATGGCAATTATCCACCACCAGTTTGAGTCTATCCATCCATTTTTCGATGGAAATGGTCGAACTGGAAGGATATTGAACATCTTATACCTCATTTCAGAACGCATTTTGGATATTCCGACCCTCTATCACAGTCGATATCTTACTCAGAATAAGGCTAAATATTATGAGCTTCTTCAGAAAGTTCGTGATGAAAATGCGTGGGAAGAATGGATTCTTTTTATGCTTGAGGCGCTAGAATCTACGGCAAGACAAACAATTGTAACAATTGAGAGTATAAAATCTCTTATGCTTGAGTATAAAAAAATATTCAGGGAAAAGGAGCCAAAGCTATATTCTCATGAGCTTATTAATACAATTTTTTCACACCCTTACACCAAAATTGAATACATCGTTTCAGAAACAAAAGTAAGTAGGTTAACAGCTTCGAAACATTTAAAAAGACTAGTTGATATTGGTTTATTGGAGCTCAATAAAAATAAGAATACAAATTATTATATAAATACAAGATTATTAGATTTATTTACCTCCCTTTAGCTCAGGTCTAATACCACTTTGACAACCTGTCTCAAATCTCCTACAATCATCTGGCTATGAAAAAACCTGAATTACTTTGCCCAGCGGGGGATTTTGAAAAGTTGAAGACTGCCTTTCGATACGGGGCGGATGCGTGCTATATGGGCGTTAAATCGATGAGCATGCGGATGAAGATCAATGACGAATCTGGAGATGTATTGGAGGCTGCTTTGAGACTCAAAAATAAGCTTGGGAAGAAGATTTACTTAACCATGAACATCCATGCACATGAGACACGGTTGAATTTTTTAGATAAGGAATTGGCTCGTTTAACTGAGTTGCATGAGCAAGGTTTAGATCCTGATGGTATTTTGGTTTCGGATGCAGGGCTATTTCAGCTAATTCAGAAAAAATGCCCCTGGCTAGAGCTCCATGTGAGCACTCAGGCTAATGTTCTCAACTCATCGGCGATCGCGTTTTGGAAAAAGTTGGGGGCGACTCGTGTGGTGATGGGGAGAGAAGTAAGTGCAAGAGAGCTTGAGAAGATTAAAGCAAATCTGAAAGAGCAGAATATTGATGTTGAGATTGAATGTTTTGTACACGGAGCCATGTGCATGGCCTATAGCGGACGGTGTCTGCTCAGTAACTTTATGGCGGTGCGGGATGCGAATGAAGGGATGTGTGCCCACACGTGCCGATGGAAATATAAAATGTATTTAGAGGAAGAAGAGCGCCCAGGTGAATTTATTCCTGTCGAAGAAGATCAGGATGGCACGACCATGATGAGTTCAAAAGACATGTGTATGATCGAACATCTTCGGGATATCCTTCCGCTTGAGCTGGATTCGTGGAAAGTGGAAGGGAGGCATAAGTCGATTTATTATGCAGCGATCGTTTCTAAAGCCTATCGGCAAGCTATTGACCTGGCTATGGAAGAAAAACCACCTACAGAAGAGCTTTTGGAATTGATTGAAAGTGTGAATACACGCGGCTATTTCACTGGTTTTTGGTATGGCAAACCAGGCAGCGAGGCTCAAAAATATTCTGACCGACAAGGTGATTATAATGAGAATTTTTGTTTTGCGGGCGTGATCCGAAATGTTACAGGCGATACCATGACCGTGGAGGTACGGAATACCCTTAAAAAAGGAGATGATTTGGATATTATCACCCCTACAGACATTATTAAGTTAACATTGGATGAATTTAAGCATGGGGTAACAAATGAGGTTGTTGAGGTGGCTCATCCAGGGCAAAAATTCTGTATTAAACTCAAAGCAATTGAAGGGGTGGAAGAAGGGGATATTCTTCGGAAGCGGCTCAAAAAAGAAGACTTGGTTAAGAACAGGATTAAGGTCGAACTTAAGACTAAAAAGCTTGCCTCTTAAGCAATCTCTGTGCTAGTTTTTTTCACGCACAATTCGGGTCAGTAGCTCAGTTGGTAGAGCAGTTGCCTCTTAAGCAATTGGCCCTGGGTTCGAGTCCCAGCTGACCCACCACTTAACTCAGTGCGAGTGCCCGCCCGGCCCGGTACGGACTGGCGAGTCTCAAGCGTTGAGTTTCTCAACACCAAAAAGTCATCCTGAGCTAGATTCAGGATCCTAATTCAACTTATTTTGACATGGGATTCTGAATTGAATTCAGAATGACTAAAGAGGATAGGCTATATTAATCGTCTTCGTAATGCAGCGTAAGCACCTGCAATTAGGGCAGAAAGAGTAAGGCCAGACCCTGTTGAAGGTAGACTGGTTGGCTTTGGATATGTATTGGAAGCAACTGTATGCTCTTCATCATAGATGTAGACGTACTGAGTGACTTCAACGTCCTGAGGCTGATTAACTGCAACCACCTGGTTGTTTGCGGTGTTTGAGCTGGTTGGCTGTGGAACTGCTTGAGTCGGAGCTGGAATGTAGACCTTATCGCAACGATCGTAAGCAGTGTTGTATTTGTAACCGTATGGGCAAACTTTTACCTCCTGAGCTTTGTGACGAAGCAGGTCTTTTTCGCATACCCAAGTGCCTAAATTCTTATTGTAGATCCAGTTACATCGGTAAAGATCACGATTATATTTGTCGTAATGGACGTTTGGCGCACTGGCTCGTTCAATATCGGCTCTTTTCTTAAGTTTTAGGCGATGATTCCCATTATAATACTCCTGACTCTGAGGGTGGAATTTAGTATTCGCCTGAGGCGTGTTGTAATAATTCGCATTTGCTGCAGAGGCTAGCAATAGAGAACTAGTAGCGATTAAACCGATAATGAATAGGGGTACAAGTTTTTTCATTGAAGTGTTATTAGAGTTATATTTTACATATTTTTAGCAATTTGTCAATCTTTTTATTGACAAAATAATTTATATGTTATAATATTCAATTAACAATTCGAAAAATACCTTATTTCCTGACTTAGTCGGGATGGATGTAAACTCACCAATTCGGGAATACTTGGGTGAGGTAGATGGTCCCCTCGAGGTAAACTCGGGGACGGGAGAGTGTCCATTTTGCTTTGGAGCGGACCTTCCAAGCACTGTAGCTAGCTAGCGCTAGTGAAGGTGCTGTGGAGCAACAGGTCGGCTTATTTTTTTATAAACTTTCACAAATTAATTAACCCTGAAGATTATGAAGCCCAAATCTAACCCCTTTCAATTTATACAGGACTTTTCTGATGACAAAGCTGTGAAACCTACATGGACTCATGAATCACTGAGGAGCCAATTAGAGAAAGGTGAAATTAGTAAAGACGACCATAACTTTCTTTCCAATTTACTTATAGAATCTTCAAAAAACCCAGATATTTTGAGAGAGGTATATATTTTTAGAGACCGCTTAGCACAAAATCTACAACCTGAGCAGGAAAGATTCATAACAATGCAGGATCTGGGATGTCGGAGTTATCCACTAACCGGTCTAAGTATTTCTTGTTACGAATTGCCCGAAGTTAATCTGAGAGGTGCTGTTATTGGCAATGAGTTAAAAATGTTTCAGGTAAGAGTTAAAGGAAATGTTGACATGTACGAGGCTCAAATCGGAGGTGGAGTGTATCAGGTTGGTTCAATAATTAAAGGGGATGTAGATCAGGGTTCTGCAGAAATTCGAGGGAGTGTGGATCAGGGTTGTTCAATAATTAAAGGGAGTGTAGATCAGAGAGGTGCAAAAATTGGAGGTAATGTGAATCAGAGAGGTACATCAATTGGAGGGCGTGTGGATCAGGGTGGTGCAAAAATTGGAGGGCGTGTAGATCAGTCGTATGTAAGAATTAAAGAGAGAGTATATCAGAGAGGTGCAAAAATTGGAGGTAATGTGGATCAGGGCGGTGCAGAAATTGGAGGGAGTGTGGATCTGAAAGACGTAAGAATTGGAGGTAATGTGGATCAGGGTGGTGCAAAAATTGGAGGGAGTGTGGATCTGAGTTATGCAGAAATTGAAGGGAATGTGTATCAGTGCTCTGCAGAAATTGAAGGGAATGTGTATCAGAGATATGCAGAGATTGGGGGTGATGTGATTCAGAGTGGAGCTACAATAAATGGCGAAAAAATCGGCTAAAACCCTCTAATTAATTCCAACACTTACCCATCTGCGCTATAATGCAGGTGGGTTTTTTGTAACCAAAATAACTATGAAAATCAGTAAAAGATTCACTTATATACATGCAGCTATTGTAGCTATTATCCTGATGTCGTTTGCCCTGGGAATCTATTATTACCCCCAAATGTCGGCAAAGATGGCGAGTCATTGGAATGCGGCAGGGGAGGTGGATGGATATATGACTAAATTTTGGGGGCTGTTTTTGATGCCAATTATTACGGTGGTGATGTACCTGATGTTTTTGATGATTCCAAAGATTGATCCACTGAAGAAGAATATAGCGAAGTTTAGGATATGGTTTGATTGGTTTGTACTGATGATTATCATATTCTTCTTTTACATCTATATTCTATCCCTCCTGTTCAACCTTGGGCATACCTTTAATATGACTTACGCAATGCTGCCTGCCTTGGGAGTATTATTTATTTTTATTGGGCAAATGCTGGAACATGCGGAGCGGAATTGGTTTATAGGTATTCGGACGCCGTGGACGTTGAGTAGCGATACTGTGTGGAAGAAGACTCATATGCTTGGCGGGAAGCTTTTTAAGGCGGCTGGGGTGCTCATATTTTTGACGATTGCCCTCGGAAAATTCGCCTTTTGGATTGTCATATTTGCCGCACTATGGGCAGGACTTTACCCTGTTGTTTATTCTTATTTTGAATATCAGAAGCTTAAGAAATGAATATACTTTTTTACACAGATACCCCCAATTATGGCGGGGCGGAAAAGCAAATGGAGATGCTGGCGAAGCATTTAAAGCCTTTGGGATGCAACGTATCGCTGGCTTGTGGAGCATATTCAACTTTAAAGAGAAAAAAGGACGAACTGAAAAAGGTATATCAGGAGGTTTTTAGCCTGCCAACGTTACACAAACATGACCCACGGCATTACACAGCTTTAAAAAAGTTACTGAAAAATGGGAGCTTTAATTTGATTCATATTCATTTGTGGAATCCGGGGAGTTGCCGCTACGCTTTTTGGGCCGCCAAGCAGGCTAATTTACCCATTATTACAACTGAACATGACCCCTTTGAGCTGACAGGTGTCAAAGGAGCTATAAAGCGACGTTGTTTGGCCAAAACCGATCAGATTATCGCCATCAGTATGGACAACTATCGACATCTTGCCCAACTTGGCGAAAATGCGGAAAAGCGCTTAAATATAGTGCATAACGGCATTGAGCTGGACAGATATATGGACAATGTGGACAAAGCGTCTCTACCTGTCCAGAATGGAGACCTGGTAATCACCTGTATAGCTGAACTGCATGAAAGAAAGGGGCAAAAGTACCTGATTGAGGCGTTCAAAAAGTTACAGGCCCAGATACCAAGGTTACATTTGGTATTAGTGGGTAAGGGGCCTAACGAAACTGAGCTTAAGAAACGCTACAGTGATGTAACAAATTTACACTTTTTGGGGTGGAGGGATGATATTCCTCAAATCTTGAAGGCTTCGGATTTATTTGTACTTCCTTCACTTCGGGAAGCCTTTGGCTTGGTGCTCTTAGAGGCTATGGCAAGTGGGCTTGCATGTGTGGCGACCGATAATGGCGGAACGACAGATATTATAGTGGATGGGGAAACGGGCTATCTGGTGCCACCGGGTAGTAGTGAACGTTTAGCCGATGCTATTGGTAAGATTCTACGTAATCCAAACATGAAGGCGGATATGGAACGTGCAGGGCTTGAGCGGGTTCAAAAAGAGTTCACTGCTGAGGGTATGGCGCGAAAAACATATGAAGTTTACCTAAAATGCAGACAAGGATTATATTGATTAGCTGATTTGCTGTGATGTTTTTTTGTTGTATCTAAAAATGTTCATATCATCATAAATATCCCATTATCAGCTAAATCCTTGTCTAGACAGTGATTATTTATTTAGCTTAGCCAACACTACACCACCCACAACTCCATTAACCAGATTCAGGAAAGTCCAAGACAAGGTAGCGCCCAGAGAGACTTGGAAGCTACTGTAAGTATATAACATTCCTGGGATGGCCAATAAGAAGAACCAGAGGCCGAAGTGAAAGCCACGACACCAGCAAGTTCCCTTGAATAGTTTTTTTACGTGATCCCATATTGCAGCTAGTACGAAACCAATTACTAACGGGGCAACAAAAAACAAACTCATAATAGGATCATCCCATGCTCGATAGAGAGCTGTGTTTTCGTATTGAGCCATCAAAGAAGGGAAGATGGCATTCATCAAGAAGCTCACCCCCATTCCGATTACTAAGATGGCTACACCGGCACCCAGGCCAGGCCAAAAGACTTTCTTAAAATTCTTACACATACTTTTTTATTAAAGATTAAAGATTCGCCTATTTTGATTTCTTTTTGCTGGATTTAGCTGTTTTCTCTGCGACCCCTTTAGCCTTATCCAATATCATCAGCATGATTTTGATGGGCTGCCATAAGTAATGGTTGAGGAGATCGACCGTATCTTTGGCTTTAGAGGTTACTTTTTTTACATTGCTCAAAATACTGATCAGGTGAAAAACGGCAATAATCAGAAAAAGGAGCAAGAGCCCTCCACCTATAGATAGGATGAGATAAAGGATCTCCAAGGGAGTGTCGTATTGTTCTAACATATTTTTGTTTTAAATTTAGTTTATTTTACCATATTTCTGCTGTGACAGAAAAACAAATTTTAGTCTTCTGGAATTATATTTCTTTTTTCACAAAAATCTATTGCTGCTCTGAGCACTGCCTCTATTCTTTTACGACCCATCTTCTTTGCTTCATCTTCTTTAAAATCATTGCCCGAAAGAGCTAATACATTTTCATACATTTCAGCCACTTTACCCCTTACAACAAGGATGTCCTCTCGGACAATATCCTCAAACTCTTCCGTTCCTTCATCAAGATGCTGCCTTAAGCAATCTACGATTTCTTCTCTAGTTAACGCGGCATGAATACCCAGTCGCTCGAATAGCTCTTTGGTTGAATGAGGAATATTTACCCCCTTTCGTTCAGCAAAAGAACAATATGGCTCAATGAGTTGCCCAAATGAGAAGAAGCTTCGCTCAGCCGCTAATAATAAAGCCTCACCATCGTGATCTAGGTCATGCCCCTCTCTGTGAATATCGATGATGGCTTTTCTGTCTTTATTGCTCATTTACTTCGTCTTCACAAAAACTTATTGCTGCATCAATTACGGTTGCTATTTCAACTCTAGTGTTTTCTGCTGTCGCATGTTCTCTGTAAGGCTGTACGGTGACTGTGGGAGATCCCTGGATATCTTTTAATATTTGCAATATGGTCTGCCTGGTCATTTCGGGTTCAATACCTAAATCCCTCAGTACATTTTCTTTTGATACTCGTGTTGACATTTTTACGCCGTCTATGACTAAGCTATCTTCACTCGAACGTAAATCTGTAGTAAAAAAGCCCATTTCAGCTGCCCAAAACACTGTTTCACCATCTTTTTTGTGCCCTTGAGCCCCTTTGTATTTATCAAGTCTTGTGGTCATTCTAATAGGTTAAGGATGTTATTTTACCTGATTTTTCTTATAAGTCAATCTTTTACCATCTTCCCCCATTGTCATTCCCGACCCAGATCGGGAATCTATGATAAATGAATTAGATTATACTAAGCATACTAAATTCGCTAGATCTCCGATGGAGCCTGCCTGTCCGGTAGGCAGGCTCGAAGATGACAAAAGACGGCAAAATGGAATCAAAATGTGCTAAAATACGGCCATGAAAACTCGTTCGCTTAATATCCTTCCACCAACTTTACTACTTGCCCTCTCGGCTCTTTTTAGTCGGTTTTTAGGAGTTGTTCGGGATCATTTGCTAGCCAAAACCTTTGGAGCAACTGCTGGGGAGGGAATATATAATTTGGATACGTATTACGCGGCCTTTCGGATACCGGATATGCTTTATAATTTGCTTATTCTTGGGGCAGTTTCAGCGGCGTTTATTCCGATTTTTACTCAATATAAAAAGGAACATGAGCTGAAAAAAGCCTGGGAATTTGCAAGTGCTATGTTACACCTAATGTTACTGGGTATTTTAGTGTTGGCGGGGCTTGCCTATGTGTTTGCACCTCAACTAGCAACCATTGTAGCAAGTGGTTTTGAGGCGGAATCTTTTGATCAGACAGTAAAGTTGATGCGTATCATGCTTCTTTCTCCGATTCTTTTTACTTTCTCCTCCGTGCTGATCAGCATCCAGGATAGTTTTAAGGCTTTTTTCTACCGATCGATTGCTCCGCTATTTTATAATCTGGGAATTATTGGTGGAATCGTATACTTTGGGGCTCAGTTTGGAGTGGTTGGAGTGACCTGGGGGGTGATTATTGGGGCGCTTTTACAGCTTCTGATTCAACTGCCAGCGCTCAAGCAAGTACATTACAAACATGTGTGGCTTATTGGGCATAAAAGACAGGATGTCAAAGAGGCGTTTCGCCTGATGATTCCTAGGGTTCTAGGACTTTCTTTGACACAACTGGCACTGATTATAAATACGCTGATTGCCAGTTTTTTGGCGACAGGATCGATCACTATTTTCTATCTGGCGGACAATCTACAAGCCTTACCGATGGGGATGATTGGTATTTCCTTTGCCATTACGTCGTTTGCGACTCTATCAGAGTTGGCAAGTGAATCTGACATGGAACCGTTTGCCGAGGAGATTAAGCGAGTGATGGGCCTTGTATTGTTTTTGATTATCCCTGCCACGATTGGGATGCTGGTGCTTCGGCATCAGATTATTGATGTGGTGCTGACTTATGGACAGTTCACAAAAAACGATGCTTTTTTGACGGCAAGCGTACTTGGGTTTTTACTGATTTCACTCTTTGCTCAATCGCTCATTCCGCTACTATCGAGAGGGTTTTACGCCTTTCATAATACTAAGACTCCACTGTTTAGTGGTTTTATTTCTGTATTAATAATGATAGCAGGAAGTGTGTTTTTGGCACTCAGATTAGATATGGGAATTGCGGGGATTGCGATTGCCTTTACAGTAGGACATATCGTTTATTTCCTACTCCTTTTTATCCTTCTCCAGAAGAAAGTTGGTCAGGGGCTTATTAATTGGGCGTCGGCTTTAAAGATTGTGATCATCAGCACCATCATGGGCTCAGCGGTTCAGATCGCTAAAATTTCTGCCCCTTTCCCTGAAAAGATATTAAGCCAATTTGCGCACTTGATAGCTTATACCCTTGTTGGTTTAGTAGTGTATTTTGCTTTAGCTGCCTTCTTGGGAATGTCCCAATTTAAAACCCTTTGGAAACATGTGAGACGGCTGAAATAACACCCTTTGGTCATCCTGAAATTTCTTCAGGATCCTGTATTAAATTATCTTACATTGGATTCTGAATCGAGTTCAGAATGACAATTGGGGGATGACAATAGGGCTTTAAGATTATCTCTAAAGAGTATTAACTATCTTTTTGAATTGAGTTCCGCGGTCTTTAGCATTCTCAAACATATCAAAGCTGGCGCAGGCGGGAGATAGCACAATGGAGTCTTCGGGTTTCGCATGTTTGTAGGCGGACTTGATGATTTTTTTGAAATCACCTGCTTCATCGTAATCCAGAATTAATTCTTTTCCACCAGCTGCTAATATTTCTTCTTTGATTGTTTGACCTTCCTTTCCATACAAATAGACGCGGACTTTATTTTGGGCGATTTCGGAAGCTAAAAAGCTGAAATCAGCCTCTTTGGAACTCCCTCCTAAAAGGAGAATGAGTTTGGGAGGAATAAACTGATCCATCGCGGCCAAAGCGGATTCGGGTGAGGTGCTTGAAGAATCATTGTAGAAGTGAATATCTTTGAACGTTCGGACGAATTCAAGGCGGTGTTCAACTCCTTTAAATAGCTTAATCTGCTCTTCCACAGTGCTGACGGGTACAAAGTGAAGCTTGGCGATGGCAGCGGCAAACAGAAGGTTATCTGGGTGAGTTTTGAGGTTGAGCTGATCAAAGTGAATGACATTTTCGATCTTTCCATCAAAACAGAGTCTTAAATAGCCATCATCCCATACCGCCCAGTTACTGCCTCGCTTCTGACCAACCCAGAATTGTTGAGCAGGTGTGGCATGAATGAGTTTGGCCGAGTTTTCGTTATTTGCGTTCAGAACGGCCCAGTCGTTGACGGATTGGTGCTGTAAGATGTTCTTTTTGGCGGATGCATATTCCTCCAGACTCTCATGCCAATCCAGGTGATTTGGGGTAATGTTGAGCACCGCAGCGATGTAAGGAGATGTGCGCAAATCAACGAATTGGAAGCTGGAGACCTCCATTAATATTGGATTTTTAGGGTGTTTTAAGGCTGCTTTTAAAACAGGCTCTCTGTCGTTTCCGCCCACAATAAGCCGCTGGCCGTAATGGGCTCCAAGGATTTTTTCGAGCAATACTGTGGTTGTTGTTTTGCCATTCGTTCCAGTGACGGCGGTAACACGATCTGATGCTGCCTCCATGGTCAGTTTAGTGAGGGATGTTACGTTACAACCTGCCTCAACGGCCTCCTGGATGCCAGATGTGGAGATATTGACTCCAGGACTGCGGATAATGGTGTTGAAATCAATGAGATCATCAAAAGCGATTTTTCCCATTCGTCCTTTGACCCCTTTTGGTAATTCGAGATCAGGATTCTGGTCGCAAACGGTGATGTTCTGAACTTTTTCAGCCTTCAAGAACTCCAGGGCAGCTTGCCCCTCTGTTCCAAAGCCGAGTATGGCGACGGGTTCATCAATTTTCATGGGTATATTATAGATCAAAACTTCACCAATAGTCATTCTGAATTTAACTCATGATTACGATACCTGTAAGTGAGGATAGCTATCCTCACTTACAGGTTATAAGTATTATTAGAAAATATAATTCAACATAGTTAAATATAATTAAATTAAGTAAACGTTGACAAACTTAGTCAATTTATAATAGATTGTCTATGGTTTATAAAAAGTTAAGTAAACTAAATCAAATTAAAACAAATATAGTTAAGTTAAGTAAAATAAAAATAAATATAAAATAGTGGATGAAAAAATATACACCACAGAGCAGGTGGCTGAAGTTCTTCAGATCCACCCGCTAACCGTCCTTAACTACATCAAGCAAAAAAAGTTAAAAGCTATAAAATTAGGACGAATCTACCGCATTCGAGAAAGCGCCCTCCAGCGATTTCTAGATCAGGAATCAACCTAAAAACCACAAATCACAAATAAAACTAAG
>JAJDCE010000128.1 GCA_029260985.1 Patescibacteria group bacterium
GCCGAGCGCGGCCCCGTCGGGGCTAGCCCCAGCGTCTCTTGCGTCGGCTGGATGCCTGCATCGCTGCGCCGCGATTGCCGACGTACCCGATGGCTGCGACGCCGAGGAGGCCTACCACGCCCATGGCCAGGAGGCGCGGCCAGAGTGGACGTTGCGGCGGGGCTGGCGTGACTTGGCCAAGGAGGGAACGTCGGGGTCGGTACATCGTGCTGGGTCCTTTCAGGATCGGAGGGCATCCACCGTGAGGTAGTTCTGGCCGTTGAAGGCGATGGTGGCGGCTCCGGCTGCGGCCAGGAGGAAGCGGGCGACCTTTTGTCCTGGTGTGACGGCTGCCATTGTGCTGGCGCCGTAGAGCATGAGGGGGCCGATGACGAAGACATCGCCCAGGCGAATGATCTGTGCCTTGGCGATGAGGTTGGCTTCGGCCTTGGTCATCCGACGGCCTCGAGCAGCGACCGGATGACGCGGCCGTCAGCTCCGAAGCCGATGACGGCCCGCTCGCCGTACCAGTCGACGAGGAGATCGTGGGTCTGCTTTTGGACGCCCAAGACGGTCTTGATGATCCCTGCTCTGGTGCCACCGGCTTTGAGGTAGCGCCGGGCATCCTTGAGCACGCGCTTGCGAGCGTGCGAGATCTTGGTGCCCTGAGCGGCTCGAAAGACGTAGGCGTAGAAGCTCGATCCGAAGCGTTGGAGCAGGAGGAGCTGGTCGACCGCCGACTTCATCTGCGCGTTCCCGGGACGCCTGCCTTGTACCAGTTGTTGGCGATCCGCTTCGACGTCTTCATGTCGGCGCCGGTTCGTCCATAGTCGGTCTGGGATCCGTCGATCCAGAAGAAGACGAGGTGGAGGTCGGGCTGATGCGAGCTGTAGGGCATGAGCGAGAGGTCGCCGCCACTGACGGCTTTGACGGCGCCTTTGCCGTGCCGCCGCCACCCGGGCCAGCGCATCCCGTTCCTGCGCACGCGAGCGCGGCTAGTAGTAGGCCTCGGTCGTCGCGAGGTCCGCCGTCGCGAGGTCCGCCGTCTTGAGCTGCTTCGCCTGACGTTGGCCTTGACGCGTCGTTTGCGCGGCGGGAGCCGCTCTGGCGGCATCGTGGCGTAGATGAGAGCTGCGCCGGTGCCGAGCATCATGGCCCACACGAACCATGGTGTTGGAGGCGCGGCGGGCGCCTGGCCGAGCATGGAGCGCATCGTGAAGGGGGTGTGTTGCGATGGAACGCTGGGTCGCGGGCGCCATCGGGTGGTGTTGACCTGGGGCACGGCCTCATTGTACAGGATCGCCATCGCATGCGGAATGCGACGGCGCGTGCAGTATGCAGGGGCGTTGGTTGAACGGTAGGATCTCCGCCATGGCGGGAAAGCTACCCTCTCGACCGATGTGCTCTACCCACAGTGGTGTGATGCTCCAGCGCAACGGTTCATGTTTCCTCTGCGAAGGCGAGATCCTCGCTCGCGAAGACAAGAGGAAGGTCAAGGTCCGGGACGGGAGAAAGCGCCCGCCATCCGGCGACGCCGACGACGGTCACGAGTCGGAAGACGACCGGACGTTGGCGGCCGTTCGAGAGGTCATCTGACCCACTCGTCGTCGAGCACGTCCTCGCGATAGTTTGGGCCGACTGTGACGAAGATGGAGGACTCGCCGGCGGCCATGGCGGCAAGAGCGCGGTGGTTGCCATCGAGCAGCAGCACATGGAAGGTGCCGGCGTCGCTGTCCTCCCAGGGCTGCTCCATCAGCAACTGGTAGCCCAGCTCATCGTTCTCGTAGAAGGCGCGTGACTCGTCGACGTCTTCTTGGGTGATGCGCCAAAGTCGCGCTGAGGGGAGGTCGAAGACGGGGCGTTCACCCTGGCCGATGAGTCTGTTGAGCGCCGCGGCATGGTGGAAATTCCACTGGTTGCCCTCGGTGAAGGCGACATGTTCGACGGGCACTTCGACGACGAACTCTCCCTCTCGCCAGGAGACTTTGTGGCCGATGTATTCGCCCGGTTCGCTGGTGAGGCTCACGTGGGTTGCGTCCGGCTCAGCCTCCTCGAGCTGCTCGATGAGCCCTCCGACACCCTCGAACTTCCAGTCCGAGGCCCATGGGTTCTTGGCGAGGTAGTTCGGCCTTGGCGAGCGTCCACGGGTGCCGACGCACTGAACGTCTTTGTCGTCGTAGCGGATCGTGAATCCGAAGGCGTGTTCTGCGATCTGGTCGGCACGTCGTTCTGCGCCGGCGTCCAGCGGTCCGATGCGTCGCTGAAGCTCTGCGGGTGAGAAGCGCGCGTCGATGGCGTGGCCGAGTTCGTGGGCCATGAGCCCGACGATGTTGGAGTGGTCGAGCTGCTCGGCCTGCGGCGCGAAGGCGATGGTGATCGTGTTGGGGGTGGAGCGGCAGTAGGCGAACTGGCGCTCGCCGCCTTCGCCCGCGCGCGGGTCGCAAATGAGGCCGATCTCGCCGAGGTCAGCGAAGGGGCCGTCCTCGAGCTGGTCCATCAGCTCGTCGAAGACGGCTTGCGTCCTCGGGATCAGGTGCGGCGGGTTGGCGGCGATGGACCGGCCGGCCCGGATGCGCCCAAGGAGGGCCATGCGTCGCTCGTAGGCATCATGGATGGCGTCGAGCAGCTCGTTGCGTGGCGCATGGTCGAGTGAGACGTACTTGCCGCCTTGGGCAAAATGCTCCTCGATGACGAACCGTCCTCGAAGCGCGAGCACATCCTTGGGGGTCTCGATGGGAAAGGCCGTCGTCGCGTGGTGGTCTTTGAAGACGTCTGGGTCAAAGGTGTCCCACAGGCGGTCGTCGGTGAGGTGCCGCTGGAACTTCTCGAAGAGGTCCGAGAGCTGCGCGGTGAGGTCCAAGGCCACGGGGGGATGGACGCGGCCTGCGACGTGTCCGCCGCGGGCATACGCGCTCACATCCCATTCACCGGGTTCGATGTCCTCGCTCTCGCTCCCCTCGGGGAGCTCGGCCTCGAGTAGCTCCGCGGTGATCGCCTCGATCGCTTCGAGCGCCTCTGCGTACTCGGCATCGAGGTCTTCCGCCTTCTGGTGGTCTCGCATCGAGTAGGCGCGGAGTGCTCGTTTTTCGAGCAGCTCGAGTTCGCGAAGACGCCGCCTGATGTCGGCGGCGTCTCGTTGCGAGAAGACGTCCGAAACCTCGGCGGCGTTGGGCTGAACAAGGAGGGCTTTGAGCGACTCAACCCGTTGGTGTCGGCGTCTCCACCGGGTCCTCATGCTCTGCGGCATCGTCGGCATCGTCAGACGATACCACTGCGCCTTCGAGCTGGCCGAGGAGCGCCGCGGCGATGCCGGTGTCATCGGAGAGCAATGACCACTCCGATGGTTCGACGTCGAGCAGCCCGGCCTGCTTGAGCACAGCGTCACCCTGCGGTGTAGCGAGCTGTGAGTCGATGACGAAGGCTGGGATCTGGGTGTCTTCCATGACGGCCATGATCACCGCTGCCCACTCGGTCGGCTTCCAGCCCGTCTCTGCCCGTGTGAGAAGCGCGTCTCGGATCCGGTCGAGTACCAGCGGCGAAGCGTCCCTGTCGACGTCGTCGAGGCGTTGCCTTGGCTCGTCCTGGGTGTCCAACGACAGGTCAATGTCGTCGGCGCCGAAGTCGCGCGCCATCGACCTGAGCGAGTCGAAGAGGGGCGGCTCGAGGGCGTCCTGGTGAGTAGCTGCTGGGGTGGGCGGTGCCCCTTGAGCGAGCGCTTCGGCGAGGGTCAGGGGGACGTACTCTGGGCTTGGGGCGGTCAGGGTGTACGGCATGTCGACACCATCAGGCCAGTGCTCGGCCTCGGCGTCGGTGAGCGGGGTGTCGCGGTGCGCGTAGAGCTTGCGGTGCAGATCGGCTGCGCTGGACATGGAGAGGGCCTCCTTGTCGTCGAGGACCTGGGCGACGGTGGCTGCGACGGCGCCCTGGTCGACGCCCTCGTAGAAGGCGGCGTGCTCCATCTTGCCGAGGTTGCGAAGAATCTCTTGGCAGACGGTTGGTCGTGCGCTCAGGGCCTGTGCGATCCGCAGGTAGAGCTCGGTGCGGATCGTCTGGTAGCGCTGCTCGTCTTTGAGTCGTCGAAACCGCATCAGGCTGCACCGCCGGCGAGGTCCCCGGGGTGGTAACCGTTGGCGACGTCCGTCATCTTCTTGAAGAAGTCTCCGATGACGAGGGGAATGAGTTGTCGGACGACGTTGCGGGGCAGGTCAGATGTCGCGGCCGTTGCTCGTACGATGATGCGGGAGCGGAACGAGCGGGCAGGCTCGCCCTTGCGTCGCGGCGGGAGCCTCACCTTTGCGGCGAACTTCTTGTGCGTGATCTTCATGGTGGATGCGTTGCGCAGGATCTGCTCGAGCAGCTCGGGGTCGAGGTTGTCGTTCGCGAGCAGCGAGTGCTTCACGTCGCCCGTCTTGGCGTTGTAGGTGGCGGCGATGACGACGGCGCCGTACGGCACGAGCGTCTTCGGGTCGGTCGGGTCTTCCATATGAGGTAGACTGCCCACTCAAGGAGCTCTTGCCAAGATGCCTGCGTACGCGACGATCGTCACGCCTACCCTCCCGCCCTATCGGATCACGAGCGACGATCGCCTCTGGGCGGCCCGTGCCGCGCAGTTCGAGGGGCATGACGCGGCGGACACGCTGTGGACTTGGACGCAGCGCCATGCGTTGCCGAACTACCGTCGCCGCTACCCTCAGCTCAAGGATTTGATTCGGGCGCACAGTCAGCCGGTCAATCCGATCTGGCAGAGGACGGGAACGAAGTGCCGGCCGGGAGGCCAGTACGCCGGGACCGATCACTGCACGGAGGGTCGCCTGCGGCGCCGTGACGCGGCGGCGGCGTTGCCGTTTGATGCGGTGCGTCCCGATGTGCAGCACGCGGTCGCAGCCTGGGCGGAGGGGCGTCTTCCCAACCCGGTGCCCAAGTCGGTCGACTTCGCTGCGCCGGGCGTTGCGCAATCCTTCCTGAGGCGGGTTCCTGGGAGCCAGCTCGTCAAGCAGGCGGGCAACTGGTTCATCTCGACCACGGAAAGCCAGGGCTGGCAGCCCGGCCACGTGAGCATGCGGCCGGCGACGGGCGCGGCGCGCATCATGGGTCCCTTGTTCGATGCGCGCGCGAAGGCCGGCGGCGGAGTCCTTGTCCCGGCGCTGGTGCTCACCGGAGCGGTCGCGATCACGGGGAGCCTGTTCTACATTGCTTGGAAGCGGAGGCGGTGATGAAGCGGCGTGCGATGGAGAAAGATGGTTGTGTGCTCGCGGTGATCCGTCCCGCGGACCCTGAGGCAGCGCTAGCGGAGGCGCAGCGGATCCTGGGCTTGTCCACGTCAGGAGAGCTCGATTTTGATGAGACGCAAGAGCAGTTCGACCGCATGCTCTCGGCTCAGGAATACACGTACGTGGGGATCGCGTGTGGAGACCTTCCGAAGCGCGGTGAGCAGCCCCTCCTCCTGAACCACGACCGGACGGTGATCGAGGGCGACGGCATGCGTCCGGGCGACTCGTTTGTCCCCTACGACCCGCTGATGCACGTGATGGCGCAGCAGGAGGCTCCCGCCGATGCGTAAGGCGTTCCTCGTGCTGATGCTCAGGAAGGAGACGGGCGGCCTTCACGACGCGCACGTGGTGAGCGAGTGGCCGTTGACCGAATTCAGGGTGATGCCCTTCGCGAACGTGTTGTTGATGGAGGCGTCGGGCAGCACTTTCGAGAGCGCGCGCGCCCGCGTGCTGCGGCACGCGACCGTGCGGCATCCGTGGGTGATGAGGTTTGTGTCAGACCGAGCGCCGCTGGCGACGCCGCCGACCCTCCAGAGCAAGGGCGTGCCGCGTGCGAGCGCGCGCCGGCGCCGCCGGCTTCGCGTCGTCGTGGATCATCCGCGCGTCATTGACGGGAGAAAGGTCTGATGCCGTCCCGCCCGAAGGTCGTGATCATCGGAGACAGCCACGTCGAGGCTTTGGGGCCTGCGCTCGAGCGCCGCCTTCCTGCGCTGGGCATCGACGTGCTCCAGTCGGTGGCTCGCCGCGGGTGGTCGACCGATCGCTACAACCGTGCTGGTGACGTAGCGAGACTGGTGACGGCCCGCGGTCGCCCCGACGCGGTGATCCTGAGCCTCGGCGGCAACGGTCGCCCTCGCAGCAAGTCGTCCTACGAGCCGGTCCTGCGCCAAATGGTCGACGCGGTCCGCGCCGCGGGCGTGAGCCGCATCATCTGGAATGGCCCCGCGAAGTCGATCGCGAGCGTGTCGGCCGCGAGCGCGGACGCGCATCGCCGACACGAGCAAAATGCGAACTGGCAGCGAGAGCTGCTGCCGTCGATGGGGGTGCAGTGGATCGATTCGCGCCCGATGACTCGCACGGGTCATGCGGCCGACGGTGTGCACTTCACGTTGCGGAGCGGGTATCCGGCTTGGGCCGATACGCTCAGCCACGAACTGGCCCACGCGGTTGCGTCGGCGCCGGCGCCGGCGTCTCGAGCCCCAGGCGGCAAGGGTCCGGTTCTCCCGCGCGGCAGCAAGTCGGGCTCGACGCAGATCTGGGTGCCTGTGGCGATCGTGGGGGTAGCCGCGGCCATCTTGGTCGGCGCGGTGGTTCTGTCGCGCGTCTACTAGATCAGCCCGGCGAGGCGGAAGGCGTAGGCGAGCAGCAGGGCAGCGACCGTAGCGGCCCGCGCGGCCTGGGCCAACGAAGACAAGACGTGCTCTTTGCTCATGGGAGAAGGCCCTTGGGGAACGCCGCGGCGACCAGGCCCGGGTGCAGAGGGGATGGAAGGTCGTTCTTGTCGAACCATCCGCCGTCGATGTGCTCGTCGTTGAGCTCGACGTCGAACTCCTCGAGCACGAGCGCAACGAAGGTTGTGTAGCGATCGTCGCTGTCGGTGCGGTCGAAGAGCATCTCGAGCGGCCCTTCATAGCCGGTCTCTTCGACCAGTTCGCGCATGGCGGCGGCCTGGGGCGAGTCGTCGTCGTCGTCGATGCGTCCACCTGGGATGCCCCAGGTGACTGGCGAGCCGCTGTCTAGGCTGCGCAGAAGAAGTAGGACGCGCCCGGTGTCGTTGGCCCAGATGATGATGCCCGCAGATCTTGCCATGGTGACGAACATAGCATCAGGGTAGGATGACAACGTGGCGACGTATCTGGAAACGCCGGAGAGGATGATCTCGGCCAACGGTCAGGCCGAGTGGCGCGTGGCATTCGACCCGGCCCGTGAGCATCCCGAGATTGAATCGACCCGGGTCGTGTTGTTGATGCGTCCCAATGCCTCAGAGGAGAGGTTCGCGTCGGACGCAGTCGATCTCTATGAGACGCTAGGCGCGCTCTCGTTGCATGATCGCGAAGCGGTCTACGCGCTGATGCTCGATGGCGCCGACGACGTGTTCGGGGTCTACGTGCTCGGAATAGGGGGGGCGTCTTCGTGCCTGCTAGACAACCTCACCCTGATGCGCTCGGTGCTGAACGCAGACCCCGCGGGCGGCATCATCTTGGTGCACAACCATCCTTCCGGTGATCCCTCTCTTTCCCCGGAGGACCGGGCGTTGACGCGGGATGTAGTCGAATCCCTGGGATACTTCGGGTACGACCTGCGCGATCACGTCGTCATCGC
>JAJDCE010000129.1 GCA_029260985.1 Patescibacteria group bacterium
TGCGGCTCGGCGGGAGCCTCGCCCTCCTGGGCCAATCTTCTGGGCGCGACCAACTTCTGCGGCGCGGAATCTACCCCTTCGACCGCGGGCGCCTCGGATAGAACACTTCGCCTTCGAAGTGCCCCACTCCGTGACGCCACGCGAACGGGCTAAAGCGAATCCCGCGACGGCGGCAGAATTCGCGTACTTCGTCGGAGAGGGCATCCTGCTTGCCGTGTACCTGCGACGCATTGAGGTCAAACACAGTCACCGAGGGACCGACCTCCGAAATTTCGTCATCGGCGAAGGTCATTACAACCGTTCGCTCGGAGCCGGAACGTGCCTCGGCGTTCCACTTCGGCAGAAACCAAATCGATTCACCTGAGTCGAGCCTGAGGACCGATGCCTCGCCTTCGTCGCGCCGCGTGGCCGCTCGTCCACTCTCTGCCAACGCCAGCTCAAGGTCCGCCAGCTGAGTACGCATGATCTCGACCTGCTCCTCGCGGCCCGGCTGATCGATGTGGCGCACGACTTGCGCCGGCACGCCTCCAACAAACGTGCGCGGCGGCACGTTCACGGCGACGAAGGAGTTCACCATGACGGTCGAATCGCTACCGACCGTCACTCCCGGAAATACGAACACACTGTTACCGATGAAGACGTGGTCCTGCACCTCGATCGGGCCGAAGCGCGAGGCGTTGCCCCGCAGTACTGACTGCCAGTGACTGTGGGTAAAGAGCATGGCGCGAGAGCCGATGCAGACTTCGTCACCGAGTGTCAGCGGCTCGCCGGCGTTCAGGTAACAGCCTTCACCGAAAAAGCACGCATCCCCCGCCGTCAGGGAAGCTTGCGACTGGCCGGCCCCACCTCCGCCAATCATCACATCATCCTTCGACCACAGCGCATCGCCGATGGAGATGGTGTGGCAGCGTGCCCGAGTACGCTTCCCCAACGCCGACAGGCGGCCGAGGGTGAAGCGCTTGCAATCGATCATGCTGTCCGGGCCGATGCTCGACTCCGCGCCAATGCGAATCTCGTCGGCAATGACCAGCGCGCCGCTTTCGATGCGAACACCGGCACCGATCGCGGCGCCGTTCTGAACGTAAAGCGCGACCTTGGTCTCGGACGACAACGCACGGAAAGCCGCTGGATCACGGCGCAACATGGCGACGAAGGCAGGATCGACGATCCCGGTCGCGGTTGTGCCTGCCGCCGGTGTCGCCGCGGGAGCGGCACTTCCGCGGCGAGCCGCTTTCTCGACGTCCGCCCGTGTAACTTCACCGCGACTGCCGCTCGGCGTAATCGCGTCGATGGAGATGCCGTGTTCGCGCGCCAACCGGCGCGCAGCGGGACTCGCCGCAACTCGCTTCCCGGACGCGGCCGCCGTCAATGCGGCCGTCGGGCCGGCCTTCGGCTCGCTCGGAGCGGTGCCGGTGTCCTGAATCGCCGCGGTCGGCTTGGGGGCCAGCGCCTCCCACTCCGAGGGGTCGGGAACCGGCTCGTCCGCAGCACCGATGAAACCGACGACACCCAGAATCGGAACCGTCGTTCCCGCCGGGGCCACGATCTTGCGCAGCGTGCCCGCCGACTCGGCCTCGACCTCGATGTTGGCCTTGTCGGTCTCGACCTCGAAGAGAGCCTCGCCCGCCCGCACCTCCTGGCCCTCCTCTTTCAGCCACGAGCAGATGACGGCTTCCGTCATATTGGCGTCGAGGGCGGGAAGGTAGACAACTAGCATCGCAACAATCTCCTCGGCTCGACCTCTGTCTCGAAAATTGCCCCCGTGCGCGCTTCGCGCTCCGGCGGACTCGGTTCCGCGGGCAAAGCCCGCAAAACCTCCTTCCCCATTTTTTCTGTCTTCATTTGCCCGCTTGCGGGCCCAGGGACTGGGGAGGAATTGACACCTGAAAGTCGAGAAACGAAATTCATCAGCTCTCCGAGCCGACCAGCTGGGTGGCGGTTCGCACGATCAACTCTGCGGTCGGGATCGCCACCCGCTCCAGCGGCGGACTGAACGGAATCGGAATGTCGGGCGTCGCGATGCGTCGAATCGGCGCATCGAGATATTCGTAGGCCTGCTCGGCAACCTGGGCGGCAATTTCCGCACCCACTCCACCGGTCCGCGTCCCCTCTTCGATACATACGAGGCGACCGGTCTTGCGCACCGAGGCGGTGATCGTTTCGATATCGAGGGGAGCAAGCGTACGCAGGTCGATCACTTCGGCGTCGATTCCGTCGCGCGCCAGTTGCTCGGCAGCCTCGAGCGCCAATAGGACATGGTACGAATAGGCCACCAAGGTGATGTCACTGCCGGCACGGCGCACCGCGGCCTGACCAAACGGAATCGTCTGATCCCCCTCCGGCACGTCGCCGGTGGTAGCGTAGAGAAGCTTGTGCTCGACGAAGAGCACCGGGTTGTTGTCACGGATCGACGTCAACAGCAGGCCCTTGGCGTCAGCGGGTGTAGCCGGGGCGACGACCTTGAGTCCGGGCACGTGTAGGAACCACGCCTCCAGACTCTGCGAGTGAGTGGCACCATAGCAACGCCCAC
>JAJDCE010000130.1 GCA_029260985.1 Patescibacteria group bacterium
GTTTTTGAGGAGCCCCGCACAGCCAGGAGTAGTGACAATAGCGGCAGCTGCACGAGCTGCTCTAAGAAAGTTTCTACGGGTGCTAACGGGATTATTTTCACTTGTTTCTTTTGCTGAAAAGTAGTTAATTGACATACGTAAATATTAAAAATTGATTTATATTATATAATATTTTATTCAATTTGTCAAGTGATTTCAGGCGGTTTGAAAGCACGAATAGTCATGCTTCTAATTTTTTGATTCACTCAATTTTTATTTCTTTTCAAACTCAGGTGCAGGTGCTTTTAGTTCTATTGGAATAGAAACAGAATAGTCCTTCGCTTCAGGATTTCTAGGGAATACCCATCGCTTAGCGTAGTTTTTTATTGTTTGATGGAATCTTAATTTGCGAAGTTTTCTGCTGACACCTTTAAATCTTATCATTTTCACTCTGCCGCTATCACTGATATCCAGTGTTATCTCAAACTTATCTTCAGGAATATCCTTATTTTGAAGTCTCAGACGTTTGACAATGTATCGGTTATAAAGATGGGAGATTCGGTGTTTTTCGATCATGCTGACTGTCGATTGGAGCTTTTCTTTAAAACCGCCTATGCTTGTATAGTTTTGTTCAGGTGCTTTTTCGATTTGCACCTTTCTGGCGGGTATATTAGGTATTCTCTCACCTAGTTGTTTATCTAGGTCAAGGTAGGGCGTTGTTCGGGCTGTATTGCCAGAATGGTTTTGAACTGAGGTCATTTTGGTCTGAACTTTCCTTTTTGTCCTTACACAAACAATAGAGCGGTTGTCATCAATAACCTTTTCAGAGAACACTGTTTCAACTTCATCCATTTCTGATAGTTTGATTCCAGCACGTACCATTTCTGCTCTGTTGCGTTTTTTTAGCTTTTCAACAGTCTCTTCTAAGGGGCCAATTCCAAAATTTACCCATGAATCATCCGGTTGATGTGATTCATCAGCGAAAGGAGGTGCGTCAGTTTCTCCAGGAAATTTAACCTCACTCAATAGTGTTAGTTTCGTTTTACTATCAATATCGCTGACATTATTTATGACGTTTTTAAAGAGCCCTGCACAGCCAGATATTGCTGTAATAGCTCCTGCTATACCAAACACTCTCAAGAATTGTCGTCGTGTTGGGTTGTCAGGTTGTGAAGTTGTTTCAGGTGAAAAAGAGGGGTTTTTGGAGGGCATATGTTTAGTTTATGGTAATAGCTTTAGTACTAGTTATAGCAATAGGGAGTTATTTTATAATATAATTAAAAAAATGTCAATGTTTCTTTATGTCTAAGAACCGATGACATTTCGTAGCCTTGATTAAGGTATCGATTTATTTTTCGCTGAAGAGCTTAGCTATATTTGGATCTTTTATGTTTTTCTCAAGAAAGGCTTTTCGGCATTTCAATACTCTCCCTTCTTTGCCCCATTCATTGCTTTTGAATTTGCTACCACGAAATTCTTTTGCGAATTTATTGTAAATTGATTTTAATGCTGAGATTTTATTGATCTTATCTCTGATCAGTTGGGATTCTTTTAAGGTGAGCTTACTGATTCTATTCTTTAGTACTGAGGCCTTGATCTCGGGCGCCTTTTTTTGAGATGGTTTGTCAGCTGCTTTTGGCTTTGGTTTATCAACTACTTTCTTGATCGCCTCCCATTTGCTATCAGCAGTTGTTACCGATTTATCCGCATTGTTTACAATATCCACTTGGCCGGCTTTAGGACTCTTTTTAAGGGTAAAGGATTTTTTAACACCGTCTTTGCTAAAGTTAAGGGTCATGCCTGCTTTGGCAATCCCAAGCTTAAGATCGGTTGCTCCGGTTACACTGAGCTGTTTTTTGATGTGCTCCCGAATTACCCCTAGTCGTTGCCGTGGGTAACGTTGTGCGAGTTTATTTGATGCTAATCCATGCAGACTGGACTGTGCATTGAAGTATTCATTTGTTTTCTCACCATTGTGCAGGCTCATTAATTTTAATAAGTCTGGTTTTGGTACCGCTTTATCCAGTATTTTGGCGTAATTGTCTTTTGCTTTTTTCTGCATTTCAACCGGATTTAAACCCTTGGCTAAGTCCTCTGTGGCGTGCATTAGGCCATGAATGTCCTTATTTTTACCCTTGAGCATGGCGTAGATCAGTTTGATGATTTGAACCAGTGCATTAGGTTTTCTGAGAGCAGGAGAACTTTTAACTTTGTCTGATGTTAATAATTTGCTGATTTTTTTAACCTGTTCACCTGTTTTGCCGTTATTTGGTGAGCCTGCTATCTTTTTTAGGCCAGCTAGCTGAATGTTTAAATCTTTGACTTCACTGCTTGCCTGGGTTTCGTAACCGTCATTAATTTTTATTACTGTTTTTAGTTGATTGCTTTTTCTAATGTCTTTCAGATCATCGATATCCCGTGTCCAGGATTTCATTAGATCACTGTGAAGTTTCTTTTGTTCTTTCTGCCGACTGTCGATTTGTTCGTTGTAGTTTTTGATCTTATCTTTATTATTGAGTTCACGATGACATATGTAACGTATATGATCATCAAATCGTTTTTGTTCTTGTTTATTTATCACTCTGAATACTTTGTTCTGCCACATCATGTCTACGTAGTGATCCACTGTTCCGGATTTTGTTTTAACAACTTTAAAACGTCGGGCTAAAGTGGTTATTAGAGTTTTTTTGTTATCCGTTCCAGCCTGAACTAGGGAGTCATTCAGGTTTTTGGATTGGTCCGCCTTTTTCACGCTGGCATTCACAATGTCTTCAAAATGTCTCCAGCCATCGTCCCCCTCTTTAACTTCTCTAAACTTGGGAGTTTTTCTAATAATATTAGCTACTCCTTTTTTTACTTTATCTTCGTTATTCAGAATTTTTTTTAAACGTTCACCGAATTCTTTTTTATTTTTAGGTAATCCTTTTGGGCCTTTTCCAAATATGCTCACCAAGTCTTTCTTTTTTAGTCCTCCTCCTTCAATCAAATGTTTTCCAAAGCCGGGTACACCAGTAAAGTCATCAATTAATCTGATTTTCGCAGCTAACGCACCTTTCTCATTACCTTTCTCAATGTTTTTTTTCGCAACACTCATCTTTAGTCTATAGATTAGGCTATCGGCGGCACGGCTTAGTGTGGCACGGGCTTTTAAAGCTTCTGGACTATCAGGGCCTAACTTTCGCTGTTGAAGTTTGTAATTGTGTTCTAGTGTTTTGAATTCGTTATTTATATGAGCTTTAAATTTAGCCTTAAGTGCTTTTTCTGCATCACTGAGGTCCTTTTGATTGTCATCTAAGTTAATCTTATTGAGTACATTAAGTGCTTTTTCTTTTTTTAACTTGAAATCACTACCTGTCCATGGTTTTTTAGGTAGCTCAGTCTTAAGCCCACCCTTTAAAGTATCTTGTTTATCTAACTTTTGATAATCGATTTTTGGAGCTTCCATATTTATAGATTTTTTAGTTCAGATTCTAAAGATTCCATCTCTGTTTTTTCCTCTTTTGATTCCAGTTTTTCTAATGCAGTTCGTAATTGCTGAGATGATTCATGTTCAAGTTGCTGAGTTTTTTTATCAAACTCTTCGTTGAGTGCAATAAGTTCATCCTGATGAGAGGCGATAGCTGCATCTTCCTTTTTTTTAACATCCTGCCCCATGCTGATTAGCTTAAGGGCTTCGTTTTTTTCAGCATCTGTCATATGGCTGACCATACGAATCAGTTCGTTTTTTTGGTATGTTTCCAAATGACTCTCTCGGAGTTTTTGAGCCAATTCTTCGTTGGTGATATTACTTACTTGGGGCATCTGGTTTTTTGTAAGTGGCTAAGGTTTTATCAATATCATTGCTTTTATTCACGGCGTCTAAGAATTCCCGGATTTTAGCCGGTGTTTTTTCCAATTTGTACTTGCTGTCTTTATTCTCGATGATTTTTATCATTTTTTCGAATTGAGTATCTTTAAGCTCTGGCAGTTCAAACTTTAGATCTGCTAAACGAAACTTAAACTCTTTGTTCTGGACGGATTTTTTGATCAGTTCTCTGAATTTACTGAGCCGACTTCCGGATTGATTTGATTTTTCGATCAATTTGGCGATGTCGATCTCTTTTCCTTCAGATTTAGTTTTTCTTAACAGATTCAGATCATTTTTTACTGTTGAGCTTTCCACACTGAATTTTTCTCTGAATTTAGCGACTAGTTTTACGTCTGCCTGAGCAAGGTTTTCAGGTGGCTTGCTGGGGGTTTGAACTGGCTTCTGTGGTGGTTTTTGACCTGGCTTTTTAGCTGATGTTTTTTTTGCAGTTGCTTTCTTTTTATTAAGGTTAAATGCCCAAATGAGAAACTTTCCTAAAAAGCTTTTAGCTCCAACCATTTTAATTAGGCTGGCTACAAGTGATTTTGTTTCTTTTTTCGAACCTCCAAAATGTTCAGCAGCACGTTGAATTCTAGTTTTAAGACGATTCATTTTGGTAGGGCTTTTTTTTGCTTCATTTATTGTTTTTTTGACAGTATTTTTTTGCATTTGGTGCATTTTTTTGAATTCAGGAGAATGTTTAGCCAGTTTCGCGACTAATTCTGCTCTGATGCCTCCTCTCATTTTTTCCCATTGGACATCGCTAGCCCCAGAGGCTTTTTTGATTTCTTGAAGTTGGTCTACCAAGTTAAATGCCCCAGGTTTTTTAATAATTTCTCTCTTTGTATCGATTTGTTTTTTGAGTGCATCGAGTTTAGCCCTGGCTTTAGCCTGGATAGCTTTTTCTTTTTCGGCTGCACTTAATGGTGCCCCCTGAGGTGTTTCTTTTGCTGACATTATTGATTTGGGTTATTGCTACTGGTTCTCAGCTTTCGAATTAAATCGTTTTTGACTTGCTCATAGGTTTTCATCACCCGTTTCATTTCATCCGGTTTTACTACAAAAATCCCGCGATCCATTTGCTGGCAGCGGCTGGTGAAGGCCTGAAGCAGACTTAAATACTCTCTTTGTTTTTCTGATTCCATCAGGAACATCGAAAGGATGTATTGCTTTTTAAGCTCCTCCGATAAATGGGGATTTTGAGTGATTTCCTGGATGATTATTTTTTCTAGATCTGTCATAATTTCCTATTGTTAGCCTATTGTTTGCCGATGGCCTGCCAATTGTCTGACAATTGGATTTTCAAACGGTTTACAATTGGATAGCTACTGGTTAGGTGGGGTGAATTCTTCTGAATGAGGGATGTTGTCTAAGTCTTTTAGGAGTTCGGATTCAGCAGCGGGTTCATCCACGGATTTGTGGTGTTCGTCCGCTTTTTGGCGAATGGCATCTGCTTTTTTGCCTCCTTTCTGGATTTGTTTAGCCCGTTTTGGATCTGCTTTCCTGCGATGTCCGCCTGCTGGCATTAAGTCTCCGTTCATATCTAATGTTCTAATGTGCTATTTTTCTATTGCGCCATTTGGACAGCGCAGAGTTAAATAATGTAAACGTCGCCGTGCTTTTCTTCGAATTTGGATTTCATCTGAAAGACGGTTTCGACTAGGTTTTGTATTTGAAAACTCGATTTCTGTTCAATTTTCCATAGCTGTTCAATCTGTCTGATGATTCCCATTATATTCTGGGCGACTAAGTCTGTTTCTTCCTGCTCTTCCTCTGCTAATTTTGCGTAAATATCTTTATTGTGAAGGGTTTTAGCGTCGTAGGGATTGATGGTTCCTTCCTCCAACTTTTTGATTAAATCTTTCAAAAAATCTTCATGACCCTCGTTAAATCCCGTTTTATCGTGTTCGGGCTTATTCAGCTCGGCCTGAGTTTTTGGATCAACGATGTGGTCCTGGTATTTTTTTACAATGTCTTCCATATCTCTTAAATTATCTTATTATTATACCAAAAAATCGTTATAAATTCAAGTCTCAAGTGCTCTTCGACTTTGCTCAGAGCCCTGGGTGAGTCTTAAGGGGTTTGATCGGATGATTACAACTGATATACTTTAACCTCAATCAAAACTTCTAAATGGACTTGAAGACCTCTCTCGACATAGCGCTTTCGACTAAGCCTGAATACATTCTGGCCCTCAAAGATATGGGAATTTTTACGGTTGAGGATTTACTTCTCTATTTTCCGCGAACATACGAAGATTTATCGGATTCGAAAACACTCTTGCAGGTCAAAACGGGAGAAAAGGTGAGTATGCAGGGGCGACTTTTTGGGATGAGATCTATTCCAACTAAAAACAGAAAGCTGAATCTGATTAAGGCTATGTTTTATGATTTGCATGGTAATAGCGCGGAGGTTGTCTGGTTCAATCAGCCCTTTGTAAAGCGGACAGTTCCTATGAAGACAGATGTTATTGTTTCTGGGAAAATGCAATTTGCTTATGGCAAATACACCATTCAAAGCCCGGTGGTGGAACTGGCTTCGAAACAGCAGATTCATACGGTGGGTATGGTGCCGGTTTATCCTCAGCATGAAGTCATTACGTCAAAATGGCTGAGGGATAAAGTTAATTCACTTCTTTATTTAACAAAAGGATTTGAAGAGATTTTGCCTGAAGATATTCTTGATGAAGAAAAGCTGATGGATAAATCAGAGGCGATTCGGGAAATTCACTTTCCGACGTCTCAAAAAAAACTCGGTATGGCGCGAGATCGCTTGGCTTATGAGGAGCTCTTTTTGCTCCAGCTCACAGCGGTTCAACGTAAGCAGGAATGGCGACAGAGCAGGGATAAAGACAGCTTTATTAAAGAGGTGAAAATGGATGTAGGGTTTGTGAAGAACTTCTTTTCAACCCTTCCCTTTACTCCAACAGGTGCTCAAAAAGTAGCGATTTTTGAGATTTTATCTGATTTTGAAAAGCCTTATCCTATGATTCGGCTTTTGGAGGGGGATGTGGGAAGTGGAAAAACAGTGGTGGCAGCCATTGCTCTTTTGAATGCAGTTCTGCATGGTTATCAGGCGGCGATAATGGCGCCCACGGAGGTGTTGGCCCGTCAGCATATGAGTTCGATCTGTAAGTTTATTGAGGTTTACGAAGCTAAATTTCCCGGAAAAAACCCCATCAATATTCAGCTATTGGTTGGTTCACTCAAAACTAAGGAAAAAAAGCAGGTTCAGGATGCTATTGGGAATGGGCAAGTTGATATTGTTATTGGCACTCATGCTCTTATACAGGAATCGGTGAAATTTCCGCGCCTTGGCTTTGTGGTTGTGGATGAGCAGCATCGTTTTGGGGTGAGGCAACGGGAGCGGTTGATGAGACAGGGGAGTCCGCATGTATTGAATATGACAGCGACTCCGATTCCACGAACGTTGGCGATGGTGGCGTATGGAGATCATGATCTATCGGTTCTCAATGAAATGCCTCCTGGGCGACAGCCAATTATTACTAAGGTGGCACCTCCGGAACATCGGGAGCAAGTGAATCTTTTTATTGCAGATCGTATTGGAAAAGGGCAACAGGTTTATGTGATTTGCCCATTGATCGAGCCGTCCTCAGCGGCGCGGCCAGGTGATGCTGAAAAGCTAGAAGTTAAGTCAGTGAAAGCTGAATATGAACGGCTTCATACTGTTTTTCCTCAATTTAAGATAGGACTGATGCATGGGAAGCTGAAATCGGAAGAAAAGGAAGCAGTAATGACTCAATTTAAAAGTAAGGAAATTGATGTTCTCGTTTCTACTTCGGTGATTGAGGTGGGTGTGGATGTACCCAATGCGACGATTATGCTTATTGAAGGGGCGGAGCGGTTTGGCCTTTCTCAGCTCCATCAGTTCAGGGGGCGGGTGGGAAGAGGTGAGGTTCAATCATATTGTTTCCTCTGTACTAGTCCGGATGCGGAAGGCTCTTACACTCGTTTAAAGGCGATGGTGGATTATACCGATGGTTTCAAATTGGCTGAAATTGATTTAAAACTTCGAGGACCAGGAGAGGTGTATGGGGTGAGGCAGTCTGGTATTCCGGATTTGAAGATCGCTACTCTCACTAACGGGGTGTTGGTGGTGCGAGTGCGGAAAGCGGCGGAGCATATGATTGAGAAAAAAGGTCTCGATAAATTCCCGAAGCTGAGGAATATGATGGTGAAATTGAAGCAAAAACTGGATAAAGCTTAAGTCTTATTGTTCTATTTAGCTATTTTTCTATTGCCCTATTGTGCATTTTCTTTTTAGAGTACAAAATTTATACAACAAAACAATTCTTAGAGTGCTTCAACCTATAAAACTTGATAAAAAAATAGGGCTTACGTATAATGACATGATTTGCCTAGCGCAAACAACACCTTCCAATTCATTCGCGGCCCACTATTTGGCCGGTCAGAATAATAAGGAAGACCCCGTTGATCTTTTACCTTTCGCACCTACTGCCTTTCTCCCGAACCGTATAGCTTTGATATCTTTGATATCACATAAAGCATCACGGTGTAGAGGCCTGGCGGTTACAGTGAAGCCTGGGGTTGAGTCATTCACCCATCCTTGGATGGCTCTATTCTGGGCTTTGCGATGTAGCTCCTCACGACTAGTGTGAGCTCAACAAACCTTACGGTCTGTTGTCTAAAACAAACATAAAAATTTCTTTTCAGATAACGCATAGACTGCGTCTTGGATGGACGAAAACAAAAACCAAAGTACAGCTTAGAACTTATTTCAGATTAGTCACCTGGATAAGTTTGATTTCGACCGTTTCCTAGGCACGTTGTAAATGTGCCTCAAACGATTCGGACCCTCGAGGTCAAACAAAAGATCCTGATTCAATTGATTCGGGATTTTTTGTTTTATAAACAATAAAACAACTGAATCCTGAATCCCAGTGATTATTCGAACAATTTAAGATAGTCTGCATATCCTTCCTTTTTCATATCCTTTTTCGGAATAAATTTGAGTGAAGCAGAATTAATACAATATCTTGGCTTTCCGTCAGGCCTATCGTTGAATACATGACCAAGATGCGAGTCAGCTTTTACGCTCCTGATTTCAGTTCTTCCCAATGGTCCACTTTCTTGCTCTTCAACAACTTTATCAATCGGCTGGGTAAAACTGGGCCATCCGGTTCCAGAATCGAATTTGTGGGTGGAGCTGAAAAGGGGCTCTCCAGATACAATATCAACGTAAATTCCCTCGTCTTTATGATCCCAGTATTCATTCTGAAAAGGGGGTTCAGTGCCCTCTTCCTGAGTCACTTTATATTGAAGAGGCGTGAGTTTGCTCAGGTCTTCCTCCTTTTCTTTTTCATTGCCCCATAATTCATTCAATCGCTCCTTTCTTCCAGAGCCAGATTCATACCGTTCGTATTGTTCTGCCTTTTTCTTGTAATAATCCTGATGGTACGTTTCAGCCGGGTAGAATTTTTCTAATTTTAAAATTTTGGTGGCAATGGGTTTATTTAATTTTCCAGAATTGGCCAGCTTTTCTTTTGAAGCTTCCGCGAGCTTTTTTTGCTCATTATCGTGATAAAAAATAGCGGTTAAGTACTGTGGGCCTTTATCTATGAATTGACCGATATTATCGGTGGGGTCGACGGAGATCCAGAAACGATCGAGGAGCTTTTGATAATCAGTTACCGCTGGGTCGTATTTAACTTCAATAGCTTCGTAGTGCCCTGTGGTTCCAGTGGTGACTTGTTCGTAGGTTGGATTTTCCATATGTCCGCCTGTATAACCGGACTCAACTGATGTGACGCCTTCTAATGACTCAAAGGCGGCTTCCATGCACCAAAAACACCCACCTGCAAAGGTGGCGGTTTTTAAATTGGCGCTATCTGCATTTGGCTTAATGTCAATTTTGGTCATGTTGCAGCTAGTTAGTAAAAAAGCGGCTGCTAAAGTGAGAACTAATTTCTTCATTATTTAACTTTAGTTTCATCTATAAATTTTTTAGCCCGATTGTAATCATCTTCTGAGATCTTTTTCTCTTCTTTTAAAATATCCAGTAGTTCATTGATGCCGATTACGCTGTGGAGATTGAAGCCTTTTTCTTTTAAGACATCAGCTCCACCCTGTTCACGGTCGACGAGGACAATGAAGTCTTTAATCTTTAATCCAGAAGCTTCAAAGGGTTCTACAGTTTCGAACTTACTTCCACCAGTCGTGATCAAGTCATCGATAATGAGAGCGGTTTGACCTTCTTCAAAAACGCCTTCGAGTTTCTTTTTAGTTCCATAATCTTTCACTTCTTTACGGGCATAAACCATGGGCCAGTTTTTTTCGAGTGAGATCGCAGTAGCAATCGGTAATGCGGTGTAGGGGATTCCAGCAATGACATCAAATTCTAAACCCTCTGTTAGTTCGATCATAGCAGAACTGATCATCTTAAGAACATCCGGATATGAAATCAGAAGTCTAAGATCTATGTAAATAGGGGATTTGAGGCCGGATTTTAGGGTGAATTCACCAAATTTAATAGCACCGATTCGATGCAGAGCTAGGGCAATATCTTTTTTCATAGTAAGTGCAGTTAATTATCTGTAAGGATTGTATCAGTTTTTGATATGATTTGCATGGATGAAAACAACCATGTAAAATTGTTGCGTTCATTCTCTGAAAAAGGCCCATGGTGTAATGGTAGCACAACGGTCTCCAAAACCGTTTGTCCGGGTTCAAGTCCTGGTGGGCCTGCCACTCCTACAGTAAAATGAACATGATTCCAATACCTGCTAAGAAACTGATCAGTTGAAAGAGGGATTTTTTTGGTTTCACTTCTTTGTGGAGTTCTGGGATCAAGTCAGCATTGGCAATATAGAGGAAGCCACCAATCGTAACAGGGATGGCGTACTGGGTGACGGTTTCTGCTCCGAGGCCAGAAAAAAGAACGAGGAGGGCGCCGAGGGCTGAGGTGAGAGAGATCAGGAAGTTGAAGAGCATGGCTTTTTTTACTTTCATCCCTGCGTGGAGTAAAACACCAAAGTCTCCCATTTCCTGTGGGATTTCATGTAATGCCACAGCGATGGTGGTGGCAATGCCAACTGGAATACTTAGCATATAGCTGCCGGCAATCAGAATACCATCTATTAGGTTGTGAATTCCGTCACCTACCAGATTCATGGTGGCTAGTGGGTGATGATGGTCTTTGGTGGCTGACATATGACAATGTCTCCAGTGGAGAATTTTTTCGAGTACGAAGAAGCCAGCGATGCCCGCCAGAATAAGCATTGAAGATGTTAGTGTTAATCCATGTTCTTCGGCAAGTTCCGGTAGTAAATGAAGAAAAACATCACCGAGCATTGCCCCAGCAGCAAAGGAAACGAAAAACAGGAGAAATTTCTTTAGATAGCTTTGTTTTACAGCGATCACAAGTATTCCTGCAAATGAAAGCAGGCTGATGATAAGAACGCTGATTAGGGTATAGATCCAAATGGGTGTCATAATAGATATTTTAGTTGGTACATTTTTTGCATGTGCCCTTAAAATTGAAATGATGGCTTTTGACTGAGAATCCTTTTAGTTGGTTTGAAATTTCAGTAACAATTTTGTTGCAGGATTTGACTGGAATGTCAGCGATCATGCCACAATCCTGGCATTCGAAATGGTGATGATGATTGGTTTTTTTCCAGCAATATCTTTTTTTGTTGTCGCTAAAAAGGCTTTCTTCAATAAAATTTAATGCTGATAGTCTTTTTATTTGTCTGTAAATTGAGGTTGGATTTGGGAAGAAATCCTCCCTGTTTAGCTTTTGAGTAATTTCCTTTTGAGTTAGAGGTTTTTTTACTTTGTATAAAAGTGTGGTTAATTCCTTCACTAAGTGAGTGAAGTAGACTCCTTTTTGCTCCAGTAATTTCTTGAGCTCTCTGTTCATAACATGTCTGATTTAGCGATCTCAATTCTATTGATATGTTAGTTAATTTGCAATTTTATTGCAAATGCAAAATTTATGCAAATTTAAACTTCAAGTAAATAATACTTTTAAAAAACCTCAATCCTTGCCTAGGCAGAACTGAAGGTTTTTTAATGAGGTCTGAGAAAAGGTTAGCCGCATCCGCAGCCACCCTTTTCACCATCATCGAAATATCCGCAGTCGCAGTTTCCACCGCAGCCACCTTTTTTTTCATCATCAAACATAATATTTTGGGTTAGTTTTAGATAAAAACATTATAGCTCAACGATCCTTCCTGAGCTAGATCTTTTGTATTTTCCAAATTCGGAATGCTGAAGGGCGATATTGCCATCAAGTACAGGGCCATCTTTGCAGGCTCTAAAACCTGTTCCGTCGATGCAACATTGACCGCAGATTCCAAAACCGCATTTCATGTAACGTTCCAAGCTCACTTGGCAATCAACATTAGCTTCTTTAGCCATTTGAGCCACTTTCACCATCATGGGTTCCGGGCCACAGGTGTAGATGCCATCGATTTTATGTGTTTTTAGATTTTCTTCAACGATGTTGGTGCAGTAACCTTTGCATCCTTTACTTCCATCGTCGGTTGCCACATGTAAATCACAACCCAGTGATTCAAATTCCTTTTCGTAAATGAGCAGCTCTTCGTTTCTTGCCCCTAAAACCACTTGAACCTCTATTCCTTTTTCAACCGCTCGTTGTGCCAGGTTGAGCATGGGCGGTGTGCCGGTTCCTCCTCCTACGAGCATTATCTTTTTGTGGTCTTTAAGATCAAAAGAAGTCCCGAATGGTCCGCGAATTCCGAGTCGGTCACCCACTTTTATGTCTTTAAACAGGGCTTCGGTACAATCTCCGACTTTTCCGATCCCTAAATGGAATTCTTCATCCGTTTTCCATCCAAAAGAGATAGGGATTTCATCAACACCTGGTACCCAAAGCATTACAAATTGGCCTGGTTTTGCCTTCATCGAACTTTTAAAAACATATGTTCTGAAAGTTTCGTTATTTTCGATGATGTTATCTACTTTGAGCGAAATAGGAGTCATATTTATTAGGACTAGGGACTAGGGACTAAGGACTAAGGACTAAGGACTAAGCTTGATGAGCTAGACCTACTAAATCTGATATGTCGGAGAAGCCTTCTTCTTCCATAAAGGTTCTTATTTTTTCAGTAATCATTTCAAAAGCTTTCATGTCGTAGGCAGCGATGGCGGAACCTATTCCCAATAAACTTCCTCCGGCCATCATTATTTCAATTGCGTCGGTTCCTTTAATTATTCCACCGGTGGCGATGATGGGGATTTTTACATTTTTATAGATGTCGTATACACATCGAATGGCAATTGGTTTGATTCCCATGCCGCCTACACCACCTACTTTGTTGGCTAAAATCGGCTTTCTCATGAAAATATCAATCAGCATGCCTGGCCCTACCGTGTTGATTGCTGTGATGGCATCAGCACCAGCCTCTTCTGCATGTTTGGCAATTAGCCCAATATTTGAGACATTGGGTGATAATTTTACTGAAATTGGCTTCTTGGTGACGGCTCGGATGGCTTTGGTTGCTTCAGCTGTCATAAGAGGGTCACAGGCAATGGGTGTGCCCATTTCATCATCAACATTGGGGCAGGAAAAGTTTAACTCAATAATATCAACTGGATAAGTATTCATGATTTCAGTGACTTCTACCAGTTCTTTGATGTTCTTTCCGGCTACACTTCCGATCATGGGATTATTGGGGCATTTTTTCCGATAGACTTCAAATTCATGCTTCGCCTCCTTAATGCCTTCGCCGCAAAGTCCTACTGCGTTGATGATTCCCCCAGGGTAAGTTAGAACTGTTGGGTTGGGATGGCCTGGGCGTTCCTCCATAAAGAGGGACTTAGCTGTTACTCCGCCACAACCGCTATTAACGCAGTTTGCCAGGCTGGCTCCAGTAACACCTAAATAACCTGAAGCCACTACGGTCGGGTTGGGGAAGTCGATGCCGCAAAAGTTTACGCTGAGGTTCATGGGTTTAGGTTTTAATTCTTATCGCGAGAATTATATCCGAAATGAACTTAAATTAAAACCCACTAAACTTTTATGTCCGGTTCGGGTTTCATATCGCAAAAAAGGTCTGCTAAATCTCCATCGAATTGAGTTCCACTACATTTTTTCAATTCTGAGTACCCTCTTTTAACCTGGTGGCCGTGAACGATGGGGTTCTGGTCGTGATTTCTGGTGGTCATGGCATCGAAGGCATCGGCGATAGTGATGATTTGGACAAGGGGAGTCAGTTCTTCCGGAGGGATGTCACTGGGGTAGCTGCGAACTGAATCTCTATCCGGTCTTACGTGATGTTTTAAGGTCGCTTCCCAGATTTCGCGAAAGTAAATTGGATCTACTGGAAGGTGTCTGCCATTTTTGTGCTTGCGGATCGCATTGAATGCGATTGCTCCAAATACTGGGTGACTTTTTACTGTTTTGAATTCACTGGGCGAGAAACGACCCTGTATTTTAACCAGTCTTTTCTGATCCTTCTGGAGTTTTCCGATGTCGTGGATCATTCCGGCAAGGGCAGCCAGTACGGGGTCAACTTTTGCAGAGCACCCTGATTCATTTGCCTTTTGAGCTAACAGAGCTGAGTATATGGCTACTCGGGTGGAATGACCAATCATGTAGCCAGTCATAAATAATGGAAAAATCAGCTTATGAACGTGGGCAGGCATGGTTTCAATTCTTTCATAAACATCCAAGATTGCTTTGGCAGCTTCAGGGTCTAAATCTATAGGGCTGTTGATGTCCCAATGCAGGGCTTCTTCGCTCAATGGGTTTTTTAGAGCACTTTCGGGCTGATCTTTAAAGAGAATGTGACCAGAAAGATCATTTTTTCTGAGTTTTTCGACTTGGCTCATAACAAGTCTTCTGAATTCTGCAGTATCACTTTCTCGGAAGGTCGGTTCACCGCCATTCTCATCTAAACATTCAATCGCCTTTCGTCTTACATCTAATAGGTTGAGCTCCCTTCTGGTTAGGACAGTTCGGAATTCGTCGGTGATGCGTTTTTCTTCTTCGCTCATAAAAAATCAAGATATTGAATAGGCAATATGTTTTAACATTGTTACTACTACTTGTACGAACTGATGTCGCTAGGGTAGTTCAGCGATCGCCCGGGCTACTTTTTTAGCAATTTCTTTGTTGAGAGGGTCGGGCATAAAGCATTCTGGAGTCGGATTGTCGATGGAGTTAGCGATGGCTTCGGCAGCTGCGATTTTGATGGCTTCTGTGATTTTGACTTTTTGTGAGTCAAATACGCCACGGAAGATGCCTGGGAAGGCGAGAACATTGTTGATTTGATTGGGAAAATCAGAGCGGCCTGTCGCGATGATCCGTGCACCAGCTGCTTTAGCATCTTCGGGCATAATTTCGGGTTCCGGATTGGCCATGGCGAAGATGATGGGATTGCTGGTCATTCTTTTTACCATATCTTTAGTAAGAAGTCTAGGCCTGGATAGGCCAATAAATACGTCTGCACCTTCAATGGCCTCCTCGAGACCTCCAGTTTTGCACTCAGGATTATCGGTTCCAAGATGACATGCTGTATTGGTTACATTTGCAAAACTATCTTTTATTTTGCTTAAACCTTCTCTTCCTTTGTAAATGATTCCTTTGCTATCACAAAGAAGTA
>JAJDCE010000014.1 GCA_029260985.1 Patescibacteria group bacterium
GGCGGAGCAGCGCTCTCTCAGAGTTTTCCGGAAAATAACCACTTTCCTCCCATGTTTGTAAAGCTGATCAATGTAGGGGAAAGAACCGGTAAGCTTCCGCATGTGATCGATTATATGAAGAACTACTATAAAGGATTGGTGGACAATGATGTTAAAAACATCACGACCATCATTGAACCGGCGATCATGGTTACGCTTGGTCTTTTGATTGCAGGACTAGTCGTGACCGTTATCGGTCCTATTTACCAGCTTATATCGAACGTCGGCGGATAATAAATATATGAATATAGTTACATTCAAATCACCGACTAAAAGCTTAGGGCTTAAAACTTCCAGCTTAAGACATATAAATGGATTTAGTATGACTGAAATTATCCTCACCGTTTCACTATTCTTGATATTGGCAGGTGTTGGAATCGGTGCCTATTTTCGCTTTTATCAAGGGGCATTGATCAACTCTGACGTGGACAACGTCCAAACGATTCTGAAAAATACTCGATTTAAAGCTTTGAAGAACCCAACCGCTGAAAATTATGGGGTTCATATCGACACCGCACAGAATACGCTAACCAGTTTCAGGAATTCATATACCCCAGGGTTGTCTGAAAATGTAGTGGTGCAGCTCGATTCGTTAACGATCCAGGAGCTCAGCTTAAGCCCGAGCATAGGGGTGACCGATCAGGTTCTATTCGAAAAGAAGACAGGCAAGAGTCAGAACACTGGAAATTTTCGAATTGGGAACAATAATCAATCATTCACTATATCTATTAACGTTCAGGGAGTCGTAAATTTACAATGAAACTAGATAAATCACTAAAATCACCGCTTCGCCCAAAAGGTTCCACCATCGTGGAATTGATCATTGTTGTCGTACTCTTTGTAGTAATGATTCCCTCATCTATAGCAATATATTTGAGTGCCAGTAAGATATCCGGACAAGCTTATGTTCAGCATCAGGCAGCCGTTGCCCTAGGTGAGACCAATGACATTATTAGATATTTGCGAAACCAGGGTTTTAACTTATTGGAAAACGGAGATTTTTATCTTATTCGGAATCCTGGAGCAGGTACTTGGCTGGTGAAAAACGACTTACCGGACCAAGACATCTATGAGCGTCATATCACCGTTTCCAGCGCTTTACGTCATCAGACCACCAACGATCTATATTTCCCGGGTGACGTGGGGGCATCGTACGAAGACACTGACACCAAACAAATCGACATCGACATTATTTGGTCACCGGATTATCTGGCTTTAGATCAAATCAGTCACGCGATCTATATAACCAACTGGCAGAAAGTTTGGACTTATCCATCAGTTTAAAATCAATAATATAAATAATAAATAATTTTTTTAGTCTCATGATTAAGCAAGTAATCAAAAGCAGGAAAGGTATCACCTTCGTTGAGCTGCTGCTCTATATTGCAATATTTTTTATCATCACACCTGTCCTTTTGATGGTTTCTATCAATTCCGCCCAGCGGGAACGAACGCATGTGGTGGAGAAACAGGTCAACATAGATAGCCAGTTCGTGGTCGAAAGAATTTATGACCTGATTGCTGAGGCTAAAAAAGTCGATACGGCAAATTCTTTATTTGAAGAATCAGAAGGGAAATTAACGCTTGTGATGCAGGATGATTCTTCAGTCATTATCGAAATGAATGTAGCCAATAAAACAATTGAAATCACAGAAGATGGGGTAAAAACCGAATTGTCTGCAGGTTCTACAGATGTTCAGAGTTTATATTTTGAACGGATTACAGATAGTCTCAATGATCCTGAAATCGTCCTTGGCATCAATGTACGCCTAAACATAACCGGTGAAGCAGAGCATGATCAGGTTCAAAATTACGTCACGTCCGCAAACTTGGAACGAGGAGATTACGATGAAGATGGCTGCGCAGACTATTTAGATAAATTCCCAAGACATGCGGAGTGCTGTGGAGATGGCGACGATGATGGGATTTGTGATGAATTAGACAATTGCGTACTAACTTACAACCCTTTCCAGGAAGATTTTGATACCGATGAAATTGGTGACGAATGTGATGACAATGTTTACCTCGGTGAGGGTGGAGATGGCGGCGGCGGCGGATTAGGCGCTTTTAATTGCAGTCCGGACAACCAATTGCTAGACCTTCTTCATGAACAGCCGCCTATACCACCAGGGCAACTGAAGCAGATTTTAATGAGCTCATCACCTTTGCCTCCAACAGTATTGAATGAGCTGATTTTAACTCATCCACTGATAACCAACGGTCAATTCAGACAAGTATTTATAGCAAATGTTCGGTTGTCCGACGAGGTCTATGATAACTTAATGGCAGCGCCAAATGTATCCGGTTTCAATAAATTTATTATTGGGGCAGCTCACTTCTTAGCCCAGTATATTCCATGGTTGGGAAGCTCAGTGGATGAAAGTGACTATACCGTAGAGCACAACGTAAACCAATGCGGAGAAGATTTTTACACGAATTCTATTCGATTCCATAGTTCCACAGCGCCGCTTGGTTCAGCTGATTTAGGTCAGCTCGCAGATGTATTTATTGTTAACGTGAATAATGGTGGAACAACGGTAACAGTGACGACAACAACCTCAGTTGGCTCCGAAACATACACTCTGGACGGTGGAGGCTCAACCGTAATTGATTCTCTTGGCTTCCAAACAACACTTGAGAGTATTACAGGGAATAATTACGCATTTACAGTTATATCATCCGGAAATGAAGACGAATTAGAATCTGTAGAATTTAATTTTGGCTGTGGAGCGACCGTAGTAAGTCCTACAGATACCTACACCAGCCAACGATACGTTTGCTACTGTGAGGGGGGATGTGATGAAGACTGTGGCGATATTGGAACGGGAATTCTCACAAGTCATGTCTATACCGATCGATGCTACAAATGGGACTGGTTCTACCCCGAATGGTGTTCCAGGTGGTATACCTTTGAGGATAACGACACTGAAAACCCAGCCTTTCTTGGTGGAACGTCTGCAGGTGAAGAGACCGCATACTGGGAGAAGTCCTTTAAAACCATTCTCACCCAAAACCAACTCAGTAATTTAGCCAGTATTACAGTAGGGGGTGAAGTCGCGTATCAAAGCACGACTCAGTTCTTCTGCGACACCCTAAGCTCCAGTTGTGTGATGGAAGGGGTTTTAGTGGGGGCACAGAATATTGAACTTTATAATTGGGATAACAGCACCTGGGAGGTGGTTGAGGAAATGGGCTTAAATGGAGCAATCAGTGATCAGCAGAAATATGAAGTGAAGTACGCCAGCGGAAGCGACATTCTAAAATATGTTGGGGGGTCAGACAATCGTGAAATCAAAGTCCGTATGATGTTCCATTGGAATGGAATAATTCCTCAAGGCCAGTCAAGCGCACCATCATTTATGGCAATTGATTACTTTACTATTCATCTGAAGTGGTAATGCTCTTCATCCTATAATTAAGACAATTAATTCGTAATTGAAAACTCAAAAAAATAAACCTCAGGGATTTGTTGCTATCGTCAGCCTGCTGATTGTGGCAACAGTAAGTATGATGTTTGCAATGGGCATGCTGCTCGATGGTGTGGACAATGCCTCCTTGTCTACAGGGAGTATTAACTACGAAAACGCCAGAATCAACGCCACCACTTGTGCGGAGGATGCCCTGGTTCGAATGAGGCAAGAACTTCAATTCACCAGAAATCTTAATTACACCATTTCAGAGAACAATGCCTGCACTTCAAGCATCACGTGGTACGCCGAAAACCCCGTCAGCCTTGGCTTAGTGGAAAGACTGGTCGATCTGAATGTCACAGGGGTAAGCAACGGATTCAGCCGCTCTTTTCTCTATCAAATGAAGATGAAACGTTTCGACGTTAATAACACAGACGGCAGCCTGGATTATTTAAACACTGTTGAATTTATTTCCATTGACGAACAAACCTCATAGCACTTAAGGCTTATAGCTTAAGGCTTAGGACTTAAAAGATGAATAAACC
>JAJDCE010000131.1 GCA_029260985.1 Patescibacteria group bacterium
CATATTATGTATTTAACTGCGCAAATATTGACTACTGTGAACAAATTTATAACTGCCAGAATTTATTTGGATGCATTGGGTTAAAACATGAAAATCACTGTATTTTAAATAAGCAGTACTCCAAAGAGGAATATGAGGAGCTCAGACAAAAGATAGTCGAGCATATGAAAAAGACTGGGGAGTGGGGGCAGTTCCTGCCAAAAGAACTCTCTTGTTTCAGCTACAATGAATCAACTGCTCATCAGTATTACCCTAAAACAAAGGAAGAGGCTATAGGTCAGGGATTTAAATGGATGGATGAAGAACAGAAAGATTATAAACCTCAAACCTATCAAATCCCCGACAACATCAAAGATATTGATAATGTGATATTGCAAGAGGTATTGGCTTGTGATGACTGTAAAAGGAATTTCAAGATAGTTGAACAGGAATTAAAATTTTATCGTCAAAACAATATTCCCATCCCACACAAATGTTCCGAATGTCGTCATAAAGTTAGGATGGACTTAAGGAGCCCGAAAAAGCTGTATAATGGACAGTGTCAGAAATGCTCTGTAGATATCCAAACCTCATACGCTCCAGATAGGCCAGAGAAAGTTTACTGTGAGAACTGTTATTTAAAGGAAGTTTACTAATGCCAAACTGCAAACAATGCAAATCACCGTTCGAAATAGCCGATAAAGATCGAAAATTGCTTGAAAAAGTAAGCCCTGTTATCAATGGTCAAAAACAGCTTATTCCCGAGCCAACGCATTGCTTTGATTGCAGGCAGCAACGGCGCCTGGCCTGGAGGAATGAGCGATATATGTATAAAAGGAAATGTGATTTCAGCGGAGAAGAGATTATTTCAATGTATCCGCCTAATTCTCCTTTTAAAATATATAAGCAGGATATTTGGTGGTCAGATAAATGGAACGCGCTCGATTACGGGAGAGATTTTGATTTCAGCCGGCCATTTTATGAACAATTCCGGGAATTGCAGTTAGAGGTTCCCCGGGTTGCCCTTGTTAACAAGCAAAGTGAGAACGCCGAATATACAAACCACGCCGCTAACAATAAAAATTGCTACCTTTCTTCAGTTGTTTTCGGCTGTGAGGATATTTACTATACCGACTGGGCCATAGATCATTGTAAAGATTGCGTTGATTGTTCTTATTTACTGGAAGGTAGTGAAATTTGTTATGAAACTTATTATGCCTGGGGTAGTTACATGACTTTTTACAGCGATTTTATCAAACGCTGTAAAAATATCTGGTTCTGTTATGACTGCATCAATTGCGAAGACTCCTTTATGTGCTGGAATTTAAGGAATAAGAAGTATTGTATTCGTAATAAGCAGTACACCAAGGAAGAATATGAAGCAGAAATGGCCAAAATATTCCCTTTTTCATATTCAGGATTACAGAAACATCGAAAAGAATATCTTAAATCAAAAGAAGAAATAGCCATTCATCCTGCAATATATTCAATTCAAACCACAGGCTCTACAGGAGATTTACTTTTTAATAGCAAAAATTGTACTGCCTGTTTTGACTCAGTAAATATGGAAGACTGCCGTTACTGCGTTGATGCTATCGATGTAAAAGATTCTATGAGTATATATCACGTAGGATGGTCTGAGCTAATGTATGAATGTCATGCGATCAGTACTGGTTTTAATTGTTTGTTTTGCCATTTTACGTATGACAACAGGAACTCGATTTGTTGTGATTGTACGCAAAATTGCAGTAATGTATTCGGCTGTGCAGGTCTAAACCAGAAGAAGTACTGCATTTTGAATAAACAATATTCAAAGGAGGAGTATGAAGAGCTCGTTCCCAAAATCATTGAACATATGAGAAAGACAGGAGAGTGGGGTGAATTTTTCCCCATTTCATTTTCGCCTTTTGGTTACAGCCAAAGCAGAGCTAAAGAATATTATCCGCTCACCAAAGAGGAAGCTATTTCCCAAAATATCCCCTGGTCAGATTACCAGTCTCCAAAGCCTCAGGCTGGTAAGGTCATTCCGGCATCCCAACTTCCTGAACTGATCAAGGATATTCCAAATGATATTTTAAACTGGGCGATTGAGTGTGAGGTTACCGGCCGGCCGTTTAAAATCATTAAGCCTGAATTGGATTTTTATCGTCGAACAGGTTTACCAGTGCCTCGTAGACATCCTGATCAGCGCTACGAAGACCGAATGGAAACACGGAATCCACGTAGATTGTGGAATAGGGAATGTAGCAAATGCAGCAAGCCTGTTGAAACCAGTTATGCGCCGCAACGTAAGGCGATTATTTATTGTGAGGATTGTTACTTAAAAACCATTTACTAATGCCAAGCTGCAAACAGTGCACATCACCGTTCGAAATAACTGATGAAGACCGTCAGCTTTTGGATAAATTTGAAGTTCCGGATCCAACATTTTGTCCACCTTGCCGCTCACAGCGACGGCTATCATGGAGGAATGAACGAAATCTGTATAAACGAAAATGTGATTTAACGGGTAAAAATATTGTCTCAATTTATTCTCCAGATAAACCTTTTAAGGTATATGGGCTAGATGCATTTTACTCAGACGACTGGGATGGATTAACATATGGGATGGACTTCGACTTCAGCCGCCCCTTTTTCGAGCAGTATAAAGAACTTCAAAGCAAAGCCCCTCGTATCGGCCTGATCGTTACCAATAACGAAAACTGCCCCTATATCAATCAGTCCTGGAACTGTAAGAATTGCCATATGTGTTTTGATATGGGTTTTTCTGAAGATGTTATGTATTCAGATATGGTGTATCACTCAAAGAATATTATGGATTCAACGATGATCCGCAATTCTGAACTTTCTTACTCCCTTGTAGACAGTATAAAATGTTACAACTCATTTTGGCTGCAGGACTGTAACAATTGTAATGACGCTTATTTTAGCTATGACTGCAATCAGTGCAGTAATATCGCATTTTGTTACAATTTGAGGAATAAGAAGAATTATCTATTTAATGAGCAGGTCAGTGAAGAGGAATTTAAAAAAGTACTAAAAGATATAAAATCGGGATCATATGAAAAATGGAAAATGTATATTGATAAATTCAAAAATGAAGTACTTCCAAAGGCAATCCGTAAGGAAAATCACAATTTACAAAATGAAAATTGTACAGGGGATTACATATTAAAATCACGTAACTGTCACCATTGCTACGATGCTGAAACTAGTGAAAATTGCCGTTATTCAACAAGGCTCGATGAGAGAATAATATCCTGTATGGATCTGGATAACGCATCAATTGCTGAGCTTGTTTACGATAGCGTTACAGTCACCGGTTATAACGTCCGTTTTACACATATGAGCTACCATCAGAACAACAGCAACCTCACTTATTGCGACTCTTTAAGGCTGTGTTCAGATTGCTTTGGGTGTATTAGTTTAAAGAATAAAAAATACTGCATTCTCAATAAGCAATATTCAAAAGAGGAGTACGAAAAGCTCGTCCCCAAAATCATAGAGCACATGAAAAGCACTGGTGAGTGGGGTGAATTCTTCCCCGCAAATCTCTCACCTTTTGCTTATAACGAAACCTGTGCTCAGGAGTACTATCCGCTTACTAAAGAAGAGGTTTTGCGGAGAGGGTTGAAGTGGAAGGAGGTTGACCAAAAAGATTATCAGAAACAGATATACGACTTGCCTGACAACATAGACGAAGTAACTGACGGGATCATGAATGAGGTATTGGCATGTATGGATTGCGGAAAAAATTACAAAATTATTTCCAAAGAACTAAAATTCTACCGGAATATAGGCCTACCGATTCCTCATAAATGCCATGAGTGCCGTCATAATGAGCGTATTGCATTACGGAATCCACGAATGCTTTTTGAGCGCAAATGTGAAAAATGCCAATCCGACATCCAGACCACCTATTCACCCGATCGCCCGGAAAAAGTTTACTGCGAAGAGTGTTATCTAAAATCCGTCTACTGATGCCAAACTGTAAACAATGCAAATCACAATTCGAAATAACTGAAACAGACCGTAAATTTTACGACAAGATCAGCGTGCCTGAACCAACACATTGCCCTTCATGCAGACAGCAACGGCGTTATGCTATCCGAAATGAAAGACATCTATACCATCGGGATTGTGGTTTATGCAAAAAGAAAATAATTTCTATGTATTCACCTGATAAACCATTCCCAGTCTATTGCCCGGATTGTTGGTGGGGCGATAAGTGGGATGGCACAACGTTTGGAATGGAATTTGATTTTTCACGCCCGTTCTTCGATCAGTTTGCCGATCTTCAGAAAAAGGCACCGCGCATAAGCCTCTATATTGTAAGCTCAGAAAACTGTAATTACTGTAATTTTGTTGGAGACTGTAAAAATAGTTACTTGATTTTCGGATCAGTTTATTCTGAAGATTGCATGTATGGATCACCTTATTATTCAAAAAATTGTGTAGACAATCTGGTAGTCCGTGAATGTGAGCTTTGTTACGAATGTGTAGATTCCCGAAAGTTATATAGCTGTATCTATAGTCAGGATTGTTATGAGTCCGATCATTTAATGTTCTGCTACGATTTGCAGGGCTGCAGTGAATGTATTGCATGTGCGGGACTCAGGAATAAGAAGCACTACATAGGCAATAAACCTTATTCTAAAGAGGAATACGAGGCAATTAAGAAGGAAATAAATCTATGCAATCCTGAGCAGTTAAAATCTTTAAAAGAAAAGCTAGGTCAGGTTAAACTAGAAGTTCCACACCATTATATGCCCAATAATAATGTGCAGAATGTTAGTGGTACCCATATTTATAATTGCAAAAATACACTCAACTCTTTTTATGTTGATCGCTGTGAGGATTGTTCTTACTGCATGCAGGTGGTTGATCTCAAGGATTGTTATGACAACAATTACACAGAGGAGAATGAATTGTGTTACGAGTACCTTGGAATGTATGGAGCTCAGAATACTTTTTTCTCAACTTTCTCACGTCATACCTATAATGTTTTTTATTCTGAATACAACATTTCATCCAAATATCTCTTTGGATGCGCGAACTTGCACAACAAAGAGTATTGCATTCTTAATAAGCAATATTCAAAGGGGGAATATGAGGAGCTTGTTCCAAAAATCATTGAGCACATGAAAAGTACTGGCGAATGGGGAGAATTCTTCCCGATAAGCCATTCACCATTTGCTTATAACGAAACAGTTGCGCAGGAATATTTCCCAATAGCCAAAGAAGAAGCTGTCAGAAATAATTATGATTGGAAAGAGCCGGACGAAAAAGATTATCAAGCTCAAAGCTATACAGCCCCAGAGGAAATCAGGGACGTATCAGACACAATTGCCAAAGAGATAATCGCATGTAATGAATGTAAGAAAAATTATAAAATAATCC
>JAJDCE010000132.1 GCA_029260985.1 Patescibacteria group bacterium
CAGATCATCATAGTCATCTCTTAGCTCTTCTCTCTTTTCGTGTTGCAAAAGATAATCATAAACATATGTACCATGTGTAGGCTTGTTCAGCTTGGGCATATTTAAATTTAAAGTTGTTAAATAGATTACTATTTAATCATAGTTTAGCTAATTTGTCAATAATTAAAATACCCTTATTTGTTTAAGAGATTCTTCCGGCAAGGTTGGAATGAAAAAGGGTTATTGAGGTTTATTCTTCACGTGGGAAAATTACGATAGATTCACCTAGTAAAGCTCTGCGTAAAACGTGGTAATCTTCCATAGTTATTTCTCCAGGTGTTAGCCCTAGCATTGCACATAGGCTTGGTTGATCATTTTCATCTGTCATTCCATTACCACACTTTAGGCATTGAGTTTCATTATGACAATAAAAACATACATACAGCTGATCCCTTTGTGATCTGGTTAGAAAAACCATGTCACGTTCGCGATCAGGTTGGTTACATTCAGCTCCCAGGCCTTCTTGTGAGTTTGCTGGTGGTAAAATTTCTTTCATATTAATTATTTAGGTTGCACTTCGGTTCCACAGGTTCCGTCTTTTACAATAAACCCAGCTTCTTGGATTTGATCTCTCAATTTATCTGATTTCCCCCAGTCTTTTTCTTTGCGGGCGTTGTTGCGATCGATGATGAGGCTTTGGATTGATTCGGGGATGCAAAAATCGGTTTTTTCGTTGAGTTTTAGGCCGAGGACTTTGTCGAATTCTTTGATGGTGGCGAGCTTGTTGGCATCGGAAATATTGGGGTCATCGATAAGTCCCCATGTTTCAGCTAGTGCTTCGGGCAGGTTTAAGTCGTCGTTTATTGCGGCCTCAAACTTATCAACGTGCGATTGCGGAATCGCACTTACGGGAGTTTTTTCAGTTGTGTTGAGGGCGCACACCTTTTCACGCAATCGTCGCAATCCGGTTTTGGCTGCATTCATTCCCTCCCAATCAAATCGAAGTTCTTTTCGGTAGTGGGATTGCAGGCAGAAGTAGCGGTAATCAAGTGGATCGTAGCATTTGTCTGATAAGCCTTGGAGCGTTAGGAAGTTTTCACCTGACTTTGCCATTTTTTCCTTATTTTTAAGCACCAAAAAGTTTCCATGCATCCAAAATTTTACCCATGGTTTTATGTTGGTTGAGCCTTCGGCTTGGGCGAGTTCGTTGGTGTGATGAACTGATATATGATCGATACCACCACAGTGAATATCCATTTGTTCGCCGAGGTATTTTTGAGCCATTGCTGAGCATTCAATGTGCCAGCCTGGGTATCCTTGTCCCCATGGGCTATCCCATTGCATTTCCTGCTCCAGAAACTTACTTTTTGTAAACCAAAGGACAAAGTCATGAGGATTCTTTTTGTTCTTATCCACTTCGATTCTTGCACCAGCTTGTAGTTCTTGCTTATCGAGTTGAGCGAGTTTACCGTAGTCGTCGAGTTTAGATGTATCGAAATAAACATTCCCTCCAGCGGTGTAAGTTGAACCATTTTCTTCAAGCTGTTTGATCTGATTGATCATGGTTTCAATATGATCTGTCGCCTTGGGCTTGATGTGGGGTTTGAGCATATTCAGTCGATCCATGTCTTCTAAAAAGGCTTGAGTGTAGAATTCAGCAATTTCCCATACCGTCTTTTTTTCTCTTTTGGCGCCTTTTAGCATTTTATCTTCTCCTTCATCCGCATCAGAGGTTAAATGGCCGACGTCTGTAATGTTCATTACATGATTTACCTGGTAGCCATTAAATTCCAAAATGCGACGGAGCAGATCTTCGAATACATACGTTCGTAAATTACCGATATGGGCATAGTTATAAACGGTTGGGCCGCAGGTATACAGTTTTACTTTCGCTGGGTTGAGCGGTTCAAATAGTTCTTTTTGCCTGGTGAGCGTATTGTAGAGTTTTAGTTCCATTTATTCGTTAGCGATATCAACCGCTGATTCAAGTTCTAAGGTATCAACATCAAGATTTTGAGTTGGTGTGTAGTAGTTCGTAAATTGTTCAAAGCCCATGCTTATTCCAATTGTAATGGTCATTAGGATCGCTGTTAAGAGGATGATGAGTAAAGTTCGGGTAAATCTAACTTTGTAGGTTCGCATGATAGCAAAAAAGCTGATACTTCCTAGAATTACACCTCCAAATGAATAAAAAATCGCTGTAAGGGCAGTGGCGTTTCGGATGGCGGCACTGGCTCCGATGGCGATTAAAAAGAGAAAAATTGATAGTTGTAGGGACTTTGGAATAAGGGTTTTACTGCCGGCGAAACGAGACGATAGGTGCATTGCCAATGCACTGACCGACAGAAGACCTAGTAGGCCAATGTTCTGGGTGAGGGTTTCGTTTTCCGGTCTAAGCAGTATTCGCCAGAAGCCCATCTCTAAACCTAAAATGCTTAGAATACTGAGTGAGATGAAATAGATTTTTGACCAGCGTTTTTTGGGTTCCTCCTGTTTCGTTTGCATCAAATACTGATCCCACGCATTGTCGAAGTCAGCAAAGGATATCCCTGCGCCAATGGCATATTTTTTTAATTCTTCGTAGCCCATTCCAGGGTGTTTTTCGATTATTTTTTCTATTTCTTCTAAATTCATAGTCGTGTAGCCCTTTTGTTTGGGCTTCAGTATAATAACTTAGCTGATTGTTGATTACAAAATTCTGATGAAATTATCCGTTGTTATTCCAACACATAATCGGGCAGAAACCCTAAAAACTTGTTTAGAAAAATTGTCTGAACAGGAAGATGTCGCTTTTGAGGTGATTGTGGTGGATGATGGATCTACTGATCAGACTTCGTCTGTAGTCTCAAGTGCGAGTGCGAGTCTCAAGATGGATTTGAAATATATTAAACAGGAGAAGTCGCATCAGGGGACGGCGCGGAATAGGGGGGTTATGGCGGCCAAGGGGGATATTGTGGTGTTTATTGGGGATGATATTTTTGTGGAGCCTGGGTTTTTAAAACATCATCATGATCGGCATGCTGAGAACTCGGATAAAAATGTAGTGGTGCTTGGTTTTACGACGTGGGATCCCGCTCTCGAAATCAATCCTTATATGCGTTTTTTGGAGGATAGTGGTTGGCAATTTGGTTATAAGTTTCTGAAACCTAAAATGATTGGGCGAGTTGATCCTTATAAATTCTTTTACACTTCCAATATTTCTCTTAAAAAATCTTTCTTTGAAAAGGAAAAATTCAATGAAGAGTTTGTTTGTTATGGTTGGGAGGATATTGAGCTGGGTTATCGCTTGTGGAAGCATCATGATATGCAGCTTTATTATGAGCCTCAGGCGGTTGCTTATCATCATCATGAAATTCCAGAGGCTGATTTGCCAAAAAAAATGAGAACGGTGGGTCGGTCAGCGGTTCTTTTCCAACAATTACAACCCGATTTAAAAGTAGTGCCTGAGGGGTTTAAGGTGATGATTTTAAGGCTAACGGTTAATCCGGTTACTCTGCCATTGTTTCGGCTTTTTGGGTCTCAATTGTATTATAAAGTTCGGTCATGGCATGAGTTTTTTGAGGGGGTGGATGGGGAAAGTCAATAATTTTGAAAAGCTTATTGTATTGCGGCAAAGGCCGCGACTGACTTTTGTTTTGTTATGCTGCTTTTACGGTAGGCGATGATGTTTTGTTCACCCTTCTTCATTTTTTTGGTGTCAAAAAAACGAAGCAAAAAAACCACCAAACTTCCGCGAAGCGTGTAATCAGCATTGTTGCCGAGCTCCATCATCTCCCACGCTCGCTGCAGTCTGGACT
>JAJDCE010000133.1 GCA_029260985.1 Patescibacteria group bacterium
ACGTCGTGGCCAGACGACCCGATGGCTCGACCGTCACCCACAAGCTCCTGTCGGAGAACCCGCGCCGGTACCCCGATGCCGCCGTCCGGGGCATTCGTGACCTGCTCGATCTCGGGGTGGACGAGGCGTTCCCCGCCGGCCTGATCGACTCGGTGAAGATGGGGACGACCGTCGCCACCAACGCGCTGCTGGAGCGTGAGGGCGAACCGACCGTGCTCGTGACGACACGTGGGTTCGCCGATGCGCTGAGAATCGGCTACCAGGCCCGACCGGACATCTTCGCCCTCGACATCGTGTTGCCCGAGATGATGTACACGCAGGTCATCGAGGTCGACGAGCGAGTTTCGGCCGACGGTGAGGTGCTCGTCGCGCTGGACGAATCGTCAGCCAGGAGCGCGCTCTCTGCGGCCCATGATGCCGGCCTCGACTCCGTCGCCATCGTGTTGTTGCACGGCTATCGCCACACGGCCCACGAGTCCCTGCTCGGCGACATGGCGCGATCCATCGGGTTCGACCAGGTGTCGGTGAGTCACGAGGTGAGCCCGCTGATGAAGCTGGTCTCCCGTGGCGACACGACGGTGGTCGATGCCTATCTGTCTCCGATCCTGCGCCGCTATGTGTCGCAGGTCGATGGTCGGCTCCGCTCGGGAGATGACGGCCCACGACTGATGTTCATGCAGTCGAACGGCGGCCTCACCGACGCACACCGGTTCCAGGGCAAGGACGCGTTGTTGTCAGGTCCCGCCGGCGGCGTCGTCGGAATGGTGCGCACCGCCGAGGCCGCTGGGTTCGACCAGCTCATCGGGTTCGACATGGGCGGCACGTCGACCGACGTGTCGCATTATGCCGGTGAGCTCGAACGTACCCATGAGACCGAGGTCGCCGGCGTGCGAGTTCGAGCGCCCATGATCCACATCCACACCGTCGCAGCGGGCGGTGGGTCTGTCCTGCACTTCGACGGCAGCCGCATGCGGGTCGGCCCCGACAGCGCCGGCGCCGATCCTGGTCCGGCTTCGTACGGCAATGGGGGACCGCTCGCCATCACCGACTGCAACGTGGTGCTCGGAAAGCTGCGCCCGGAACTGTTCCCGAACGTGTTCGGCACATCGGGTACCGAACCCCTCGATGTCGCAGCAGCGCGTTCGAAGTTCGACGCGCTGGCCACCGAGATCGAGGACGCAACCGGCACCGAGCAGACGGTCGAGGCAGTGGCAGAGGGTTTCCTCGCGATCGCGGTCGAGAACATGGCGAACGCGATCAAGAAGATCTCGGTCCAACGCGGCTACGACATCACGAGCTACACGCTGGTCTGCTTCGGCGGAGCGGGTGGCCAGCACGCGTGTCTGGTGGCCGACCGACTCGGTATCGAACGGGTCCTCATTCATCCCCACGCCGGCGTGCTGTCGGCGCTTGGGATCGGCCTCGCCGATGTGCGCCATGTCGTCGACCACGCGGTCGAACAGACCCTGTCGTCGACGGCGTTGGCGGAGTTGGAGCCGGTGTGGCACGCCCTCGACGCCGACACGGAGAAGGCCCTGATCGACCAGGGGGTTCCGGTCGAGCACATCGAGGTGATCCACCGAATCGCCCTCAGGTACGCCGGATCGGACTCTGCAATCCATGTCCCGTCCGGTGACGAGCTCGTTGTCACTTCTGGCTTCGAGGCCCAACATCTGGCCAGGTTCGGGTTCGTGTCACCGGAGAAGGCCCTCATCATCGAATCCGTCCAGGTCGAGGCGGTAGGCGTCAGCTCCGTCGTCGATGTCGGGGTGAACCTCGCCGCGCTGGACGCCGGCCCCGTTCTCGTCCATCAGGCGACGATGGCCGGCGTGACGGCCGAGACGCCCTTCATGGAACGGGCCGGACTCACGGCGGGCCGACCCGTCGAGGGGCCGGCGGTGCTCATCGAGGCGACTGCCACGACCGTTGTCGAGCCGGGATGGGCGGCGACGGCACGTCCGACCGGTGAGCTGGTGCTCGAGCGAGTCGTCGCGCTCCCTCAGCGGTCGGCCGTCGGCACCGATGTCGATCCCGTCCAACTCGAGATCTTCAACAACCTGTTCATGAACATCGCCGAACAGATGGGCCTCGTCCTCGAGAACACGGCGGCATCGGTCAACATCAAGGAGCGGCTCGACTTCTCGTGCGCGGTGTTCGATCCGGACGGCGAGCTGATCGCGAACGCGCCCCACATGCCGGTCCATCTCGGGTCGATGAGCGAGTCGATCAAGTCGATCATCCGGCAGAACCCGTCCATGGAGCCAGGCGACGTCTACGTGATGAACGCGCCCTACAACGGTGGGACGCACCTCCCTGACATCACGGTCATCAAGCCGGTGTTCGAGGAACGAACCGACTCGGCGGAGGTCATCTTCTACGTGGCGTCCCGCGGGCACCACGCGGACATCGGAGGCACCACTCCCGGATCGGCCCCCGCCGACTCGACTTCGGTCGACGAGGAAGGTGTGCTCATCGACAACGTGAAGCTCGTGTCAGGCGGCCGGTTCCTCGAGGCCGAGTTGCGCGAGTTGCTCACGACGGCCCCCTACCCGGCGCGTAACCCGGATCACAACGTCGCCGACCTGAAGGCCCAGGTCGCAGCGTGCGAAAAAGGCACGACCGAGCTGCGTCGGGTGATCGATCACTACGGCCTCGACGTGGTTCACGCCTACATGCGACACGTGATGGACAACGCGGAGGAGTCGGTTCGCCGTGTCATCGACGCCCTGACCGACAGCGAGTTCGTCTACGAGATGGATGACGGGCACGTCATCGCCGTTCGGATCACCGTCGATCGCGCCGATCGATCAGCGACGATCGACTTCACAGGGACGAGCGACCAACACCCGGGGAACTAC
>JAJDCE010000134.1 GCA_029260985.1 Patescibacteria group bacterium
GTTAGTGTCGTTTATTGCATTCGTCCGTCGGTGGTATTTAAAAACCCATCCTGATAAATCCACTAAATCCTGAAAATCCCGGTTCAGACAAGGGGGTAGCGGGGGGTGTTCCGGTATATTGATTATTATACGAACAAAAAAACCCGTCCTTCGAAGCTTTACGCGAAGAGGGAACGGGTTTGATTGAAAATTATTTCTATTTAGCCAGCTCCTCATCGATCATCGTCTTGAAGACTGAGAATGGCTGAGCGCCGGATATCTTCCGACCGTTTATAAAGAAGGCTGGGGTACCGGAAACACCGTGAGATTGACCCGCTTTGAAATCTTTGTCTACCTCATCAGCGTATTTATCGCTGTCTAAACAAGTGTCGAACTGAGATGTTTTAAGTCCAAGTTCATTTGCCCATTTTTTGAAGTTCTCCTTGCCGAATGAACCTTGATTATCGTAAAGCTTATCGTGGTAGGCGTAGTATTCCTTGTCACCACCTTGCTCTCTGGCGCATTCAGCCGCAATAGCCGCTGGTTTTGCGTTTGGGTGAAAACTCAGAGGGAAATCACGATACACTAGCTTCACCTTACCCTTGTCAATGTACTCAGAAATAAGTTCAGGCAATGTGTTCTGATAGAAGCGAGCACAGAAAGGGCATTCAAAATCAGAGAATTCTACGATAGTCACAGGAGCGTTTTTATCTCCTTTAACTGCGTCATCGTCTTCACTTACGTCGACTGGGCCGCTTGGCGCTTCTACACCTGCCTGGGCCGCTCGTTGCTTTTCGATGTACTTTTCAATTCCCTCTTCAACTCTTGCCATGAACTCAGTGTCATCCAAGCTTGCCTCTCCTGCTTTTGAGAGCGAAATGCCAGCTACAAGGATTGATGCGATGGACAAAACCAAGGCAAAAACCGTTATTCTGGAATGGGCTTTATTAAACATGGGTGGTTTAGTTAACAAATAATTGCTTGATTATTTTACTGACTCCATTTTAAAAAGGCAAACGGTTTATGTTGCCTAGGCAACAGTATGTTATTTTGCATTTCTGATTTCTGATTTCGCATTTTATTTTGCATTTATCATTTATATATTCAAATGCCAAATCAATAATCAATGCCTTTAATTGCCTTCTTCACCTTTTTATAATAGTGTTTGACCTCCTGTATTTCTGAAACTAGGTCAGCCTTTTCGATAAGCCAAGGTGGGGCATTTCTGCCTGTGAGGAGCAAGTGAGTTTCTTTAGGACAGCTGTCGACCAACCTTCTAACCTCATTCTCTTTTACTAAACCTGAATTCATACAATTGATGATTTCATCACATATAATGAGGTCATGGTTTTCAAATAATAAATCGTGTGCTTTGGTCATTGCTTTTTTCCCTTCTTCGAAATCCCCTGGCTCATTTTTAAATCGGAACGTTTGCTTTTTTTCATCAAAACGCTGTTGTCCAAATCGGTGAACACTAATTGGGGTTTTTAACAAATCGAAAATAGCCTGCTCGCCATAATGGCTTCCCCCCTTGTCAAAAAAGACTATGGATACCTTTTTGCCCCAGCCTAAGCCACGAATCGCAGTGCCAATTGCTGAAGTTGTCTTTCCTTTGCCGTTTCCGGTTATTATTAATATCATAATCAATCCCAATATATAGTAGGTATAACATAATCTTGATACAATATATGGGGTATCGTCAAGAAAATTATTTTGACATCCATATGGGATTGGATTAGCATGTGGACGCATTTGAAAAACAAAAAAATTCTTGAGGAAACCCCTCCTTTCCTCCCCCTCCAAACCTAAAAAATTGAACGTTACCCATTTTTATGATGTGGTGTTCTTATGAGCCCCTTAATGGCGTTTTTCGCCCCCCTTACTTAATTTTTTAACGACAAAAATAAATGACGAATAAAGGTCTAAAAATCGAACGTCTTTTTACTAAAAAAGGAATCAATCCACTCGATACCATCAATTATGAAAAGCGAAGTTGTAAAATCACCAAGACTGATGGCTCTGTGGTTTTTGAAATGAATGACTTTGAAATTCCTAAAAACTGGTCCCAAAATGCCGGTGATATTATGATTTCTAAGTACGCTCGTAAGGCGGGTGTTCCCCAAACTGACAAAGATGGTTCGGTTTTAAAAGACAATGAAGGAAAGCCAGTATTAGGGCCCGAAAAAAGCGCACGGCAAGTTGTAAGCCGGCTCAGCAAATGCTGGAGAGAGTGGGGTGAGCAATATGGTTATTTTGAAGACAGCGACTCCGCTGATGCCTATGAAGATGAGATGAATCACATGCTCATTCACCAAATGGCGGCGCCTAACTCGCCCCAATGGTTCAATACGGGCCTAAAAACAGTTTATGGAATCAATGGCCCTGCCCAAGGACACTTTTATGCCGACCCGGAAACTGGAACTGTTAAAAAGTCTGAAGACGCTTATACCCACCCTCAGCCTCACGCCTGTTTTATTCAGTCGGTTGAAGATGATATGGTGAATGAAGGTGGCATTATGGATCTTTGGGTTCGTGAAGCACGCCTTTTTAAATACGGTTCTGGCACAGGCACCAATTTTTCAAAAATCCGAGGCCGTGGTGAAGCCCTGTCCGGAGGTGGTGAATCTTCTGGTCTTATGTCCTTCCTTAAAATAGGTGATCGGGCAGCCGGCGCTATTAAATCGGGTGGAACAACTCGCCGCGCTGCCAAAATGGTCTGCCTTGATATCGATCATCCTGAAATCGAAGATTTCATCGACTGGAAAGTGGAAGAAGAGAAAAAAGTTGCCGCCCTTATCGCTGCCGGTTATGACAGTGATTTTAATGGAGATGCCTACGCCACTGTCTCAGGCCAAAATTCAAATAATTCGGTTCGTCTTAGCAATGAATTTTTAAAAGCTTCGGACAATGATGCTGACTTTAGCCTTATCGGACGAAAGAACGGTAAGCAGTTTAAATCCCTGAAGGCCCGGGATCTCTGGAAGAAACTCGGTTTTGCTGCCTGGGCATGTGCAGACCCCGGTGTTCAATTCGACTCTACTATCAACGAGTGGCACACTTGCCCAAAAGACGGTCGAATCAATGCTTCTAATCCATGCAGTGAGTATATGTTTCTAGACAATACAGCCTGCAATCTCGCCTCATTAAATCTATTAAAATTCTTTGACACTACTAATGGAAAAATTGAGGTTAAAACCATGCGTCACGCAATCCGCCTCTGGATCATGACCCTTGAAATCAGTGTACTGATGGCTCAGTTCCCAAGTTACGAAATTGCTGAACGAAGCTATCAATACCGAACGCTTGGTCTTGGCTATGCCAATATTGGTACGGTTTTAATGCGCCTTGGTCTTCCTTACGATAGCGATGAAGCCCGAGCGATTTCCGGTGCGGTTACTGCTATTCTCACTGGTGCTTCCTACGAAACATCCGCTGAATTGGCAAAACACCTTGGTACTTTTGATCGCTATGAGTCCAACCAGCAGGACATGCTTCGTGTGATCCGAAATCACCGACGAGCCGCTTACAACCTTAATGACTATGAAAAAATTGAAATTAATCCTGTCGGTATCGATCAGGAGATTTGCCCTTCTTATTTATTAGAAGCCTCTCACGATGCCTGGAACCGGGCTCTTTCCATGGGTGAACTCTATGGCTACCGCAATGCTCAGGTTTCTGTGATTGCTCCAACGGGCACTATTGGCCTTTTGATGGACTGTGATACCACTGGTGTCGAGCCTGACTTTGCACTCGTTAAATTCAAAAAACTAGCTGGTGGCGGTTACATGAAAATCGTCAATCAGTCTGTTCCACCTGCTTTAAAAACTCTTGGATACTCTACCGAAGAAGCAGCGGTTATTTTAAATTTTATTATTGGCAAGGCTTCTCTTGTGGAGGCTCCTCATATCAACTTTAAAACCTTAAAAGAAAAGGGTTTAACGGAGTCAGAGCTTGAGAAGATTGAAAAATCACTCCCCACAGTCTTTGGTATCAATATGGCCTTCAGCAAACATGCTTTAGGCGAAGAGATACTTGATCGTCTTAATATTGACCCGGATGTTTATAATGATAGTCATTTTGATTTCCTTAAAGCCATTGGCTTTTCTGACAAGCAGATTGAAGCGGCCAACGAATATGTTTGCGGTGCGATGACCATCGAAGGTGCTCCTCATGTCAAAGATGAGCATTTACCAGTATTCGATTGTGCGAATCGTTGTGGCTCTAAAGGAAAACGTTTCATTTATTATATGGGCCATATCAAAATGCTGGCAGCTGTTCAGCCTTTTATCTCTGGCGCGATCTCAAAAACCATCAATATGCCCAATGAGGCTACCGAAGACGATGTACTAGAGGCCTATCATAAAAGCTGGACCTTGGGCCTTAAAGCCAATGCGATTTATCGTGATGGCTGCAAACTCTCACAGCCCCTCAACACCTCTTCTAAAAAGGAGAAAAAAGACGATACCAAGGTGGAAATTAAAGAAGTTGAAATCACCAAACGGGCTCTTCGCCGTAAGCTCAGCGAAGAACGGCAGTCTATTACTCATAAGTTTGCTATTGCGGGCCACGAGGGCTACTTTACGGTTGGCTTATACGACGATGGCGCTCCAGGTGAACTCTTTGTGAAGATGAGCAAGGAAGGTTCTACCCTTTCCGGGATTATGGATGCTTTAGCGCTTTCAATTTCTCTTAATCTTCAATACGGTGTACCGCTTGAAGTCCTAATCACTAAATTCACTCATACTCGTTTTGAGCCTTCCGGAATGACCAGTAATAAAGAAATCCCGATTGTAAAATCGATTATGGATTATTTGGGCCGATGGCTAGCGGTTAAATTCCTCGACAAAGATAATGCGAAAAAATATCACAATGGCATGCTGATCGATAAAGCTTACGCCGAAGGGACTATGTCTGCCAAAGGTGCCATTCCTGCAATCCGAAGCCAAATCATTGCCAATGAGCCTGAAGTTAAGACCACTTCCAGCGATGTGGAATTTAAGCTGATCGAGGCATTGGAAAAAACGAAAGTAAAGGAAAAGAAGGTTAAAGTAGCGGTTGGTGCAATCACCTCTCAAGCCCATGGCACTCCTCAAGCCTTCCAAAGTGACGATGCCCCCATGTGCCACAATTGTGGTTCTAATATGATCCGAAATGGCACTTGTTACAAATGTTTAGATTGTGGTGAGACCTCTGGTTGTAGCTAAAAAATAGAAAAACTCAAAATAAAACAAAAATCACTTTTTATCCTTAAATCAAACGACAATGCTGAACGCGAAAATCCTTTTGAATGTTGAAACTGATTCCTCCGGTAATCCTTTTTATACCTTGCAGCCTCTCAGGGACCAATATTTCTCTGTGGCTCAAGTTTGTCGCACACTTTGTGCTAATTTTACTACTGAAGATCTAAAATGTTGGTTAAGTAGTAATTATTGTGATAAGAGGCCGTATTTAATTACTCTTGGCCATGATGAGCTCTATGACTTGTTTAAGTGCGGTTTGCCAAGGGTCGCATGTCACGCCGAAGAGTCAAAGTTAAATGATTTTGACTACTTTAAGCTCGTAATTGGTTCGACTTTTATTCACGTATCGGTTGTGCTTAGCTTGTTTGTTCATTTTGAAAAGAAGTTCCGTTTTCCAAAATTATTTCAAGGGCTGATAAGGGCTTGTGACTCTAGTGTTCTCCCTTTAGAAAATGAAACTCGTTCAGCTTGTTATAAAGCACTGACCTTCAAGCAGAAAGATTGGGCAAGGTGCTTTCAGAAATACGGTGGAAAGCTTGAAGATTGGCCCGCCCTTGATAAAATACGATATCAAAATCTCTATAAGCAAAAGGAGAGGCAAAAATTCAAAGGCCTGCCTGAACCGCACTGGTGTCGTCGTATGGATTGGGAGGAAATAATGATAAACTACGATAGTATTGATAAAATTATTGATGGCTATATAGAAGATCGTCCGCACAATCTTAGTACGATTTTTAGTTCAACGATACGGACTACAAAAATGAAGCGAGAGGAGTTGGCTAACCCTGAAGCTCTGATTAAACCCTTAGTAGAAAATGATATTTTGGAATTACAAACCCCTTTGATTTCTGAAAATGGATTGCCAGGTGATATTTGGATGTAGTTAGCCCTCCCCGCCAGCACCTGTCGGGCTGGCATTTGACTATCCTGCTCACGCAGAGAAAAACAAAAATCTAAAAACCCAACCTTTTGTCATCATTCCCGATATGTCGGGAGGGATCTAGGTTGGGTTTTTTAAATGAGATTAAGTTTTAGACTCGTTTTCTATTTTACATAGGCTATATAAGCCGTAGTAAAAAATAACACTAATGTAACTGAAAAATATTGAGAGTAATGTATTCAAAATGTATCCCACTTCATGGGTCCATTTAAGGCTATAGGTAACGATTCCAGATGCTACCGCTGTTAATATACCGAAAAGTAAAACATATCCAACGATCTTACCCCAGTGACCTTTAGCTGCCGATACGGAGGCTGAAAAAGCCTCTTTGGCAGTTGTACTTAGTTCTGCTAAGGCATATTGTGCGAACATAACTCGTGGAAAAACAACAATAAAATAGATTAAAGCTGCTGCCCCCATTATGAAGCTTAGTATAGTGGTCGAATTTCCTAATCCAATAGCTTGGAATACACCTAGTAGAACGACTGTTGCCATAAATGGCCATCCTAAATAGAAGCCAATAATTATTGACAACCAGATATAGCTGAATAGTTTTGTGAAAGACCATTTAATGATTTCACCCAAGTGTATCTCCTGATTTTGAGAAGCTAATACGGCTAATCGGACCATGGCTAGTATCGCCATTAAATAATAGAGCATTAGAGGTATCGCCAAAATAGCCAAAATTACCATCATGCCAGCCATCATCGCCAATATTCCTGTTAAAAAGGCTGATTTGCTTATTGATGTATTTACTCCAAGCTCCATCGCGTCAATTGAGTCATCACCGACTACTAACCCTGCCTCATCTATCAGTCTGCTTTCACCCAAATCATCAATCGCTAAATCCTCTTCTAGAGACTTTTCGGTTGCTTCGACAACCCCTTCTTCCTGACTAGCCTCTATTGTTTCGATAATATCACCGATCGTTCTTTCTTCTGCATCCGCCCCTGCTGATTCTTCAATCGTTTCTGAAACAATTGGTTCTGCTCCTGGCACTTTTGGAGCTGCCTTACTGCCGGCAACCATAAACAACAGTCCGCCGATCAAAATGAATGGCAGTGCTAAAATTAATGTCAGCCTAAGAAAGTGTGTCCAATTTTTTGTAAAAACCTGGAAAGAGGCCTTTAAAAGCATGATAAAACCAGGCTTCTCCTGTGGCTGCTGAGGGGCAGGCTGAGCTGGACCCGAATTTGGGGAGTTTAGATTTTCCATTTTAGTTTTTTTATTTTTTAAACACCGTCATTTTACTCTGTATTAAGCCTAAAATCAATAATGGGACTTACTTATGGTAAACTGTCCATAATGTAATCTGACCTATCATGAAACTACGATTTCCCTTTTCTAAAAATGAACTGTTTTTCTCGGCAGTGTACTTTGTGCAAGCAGCCGTGGGTATTTCTGCGCTGGCTCAATTCCTTTTTACACGTAATGAATTGGGGCTGGACTTTGTCCAACTTGGAGTATTGGCAGCGTTACCGACAATATCCTGGAGCATAAAACCAATTTACGGGTTTCTGACTGATTTGGTTCCGATTCGGGGCTATCGGAGACGGCCCTATCTTCACATTATGCCACTAATCACGGTTTTGAGCTGGCTTTGGATTTGGCAGTTTTCTGACTCTTTCATCAGTTACGCGATTCCAATTATGATTGCGAATATTGGGTTGGGTTTTACGGATGTGATTGCGGATGGCTTGGTGGTTCAGCAATCGGATGAAAAAACAGCAGGACGGTACCAGTCAATCTGCTGGGGAGCGTTGACGATTGGGGCCATTATTTCCACTTTCCTTTCAGGCCTTTTGCTCGGTCGGGAAATATTGGGAATCCGAGATATGTTTTTAATCACTGCTCTTATGCCCCTAATCACTTTCGGGCTTTCATTCTTAATTAAGGAGGAGAAAATTACAGATCGGGCGGAGCTTAGGGTACACAATGCCATAAGCCCAAAATACATTTACGCAGCGGTTGTCGCTTTTGTGCTCACGTTTGTTTTACTTTTCCCACGCGAGGGTCAAAACGCCAGCTTGATGTCTCTCAGTATTATTGGCATCTGGTTTGCCTGGTTCGCCTTTTACTTTAAGCATTTGATGGATTTGAAGGTGATTGGGAAGAGCATTTTTGCTGCCGCTGTCTTCATTTTTTTATGGAGATTTACCCCTAGCTTTGGGGCGCCCTGGCAGGACTTCTTTTTAAATCAGGTTGGTATTGATCAGGAGACATTTGGCTACTTTGGAGTCGTGAATTATTTAGGGTGGTTGATCGGCTCGATACTATTTGCGAAGTGGCTGGATAAAAAGAATTTAAAATCTGTGCTTCTTTGGACCATTGTTGCCAGTTCATTTTTAGGATTGAGTCAGCTTGGGCTCACACAACTTGATTGGGCAAACAGTATTGGAATGAATCCTATTATTCGAACAATAGGTTCGATCGTCGCTGCACCGGTTTATATGGTGGCTTATGGGCGTGAGTTCGGAACTCAGCTGATGACTTATGACGGGGTGGTTTACCTCAATTTCTTTCTGGATTTCTTCCTCGGCATCCTTTATATGTTGTCGTTTCTTGCCCTACTCAAATTTGTGGCACTCAGCACGCCAAAAAATCTTGAGGGTACAAACTTTGCAGTAATGGCTTCGATTATGAATTTTGGTTTAGTGTTCGGTTACATCAGCGGCGGAATGATTTATGAGCAGATTCAAGGAGGTTTTATTGGTTTTAATGGATTACAACTGACGGTTGTCTTAGGCGCTTTAACCTCATTACTTGCCTTGATTGCTTTGCCGTGGATAAAAACAGAACATATGGCTCATGATTAATATTTAGCAATTCGCATTTCTGATTTCAGATTCAATTTTTACATTTGTTAATTTTTCATTTATTGCCAAATGAATAAATACTAAATGACATTGCGAAATCTGAAATGCGAAATCTGAAATGAACAACTGGTTATTTTTCGCATTACTGGCTCCCTTTTTATGGGGAATTACAAACGTTTTTGACAGCGTAATACGCAGGCATTTTGTGAAAAGCGATTTTGCTCTTACGTGGATGGCGGCCGTAAGCAGACTGCCTTTTGTGTTTATATTTTTCTGGATAGGGGGCTTTGAAATACCGAGTATGACCATAATGATCTTTATGTTTTTGGGGGGTGTGCTATGGACCGGCCCAATGGCGCTTTATTTTAAAGCTATTGAATTTGAAGAGCCCAGCAGAGTTGCACTTCTGCTTCAGCTGATACCGATTTTCACCCTGCTATTGGCCTACATTTTTTTGGGTGAAACTCTTACTTTTATTCAAACAATTGCTTTTGCCATTCTTATTATGGCAGGAGTTTTAGCTGCAATAAAATACACAGATAAAAAATGGCACTTCAGCAAAGCTTTCCTTCTTGTTCTTTCAGCTGGTTTTTTATGGGCGCTTTCTGATGTATTGTTTAAAAAATTCGAAATGGGGTTCAGTAACTTTTTTTCCGCTTTTGCCATCTATTTCTTTGGAAGTTTTTTAGTATCCTTTTTTGCATTTTTTTACAAAAAGGGGCGTGGAAGAGTAATAAAATGTTTTTCAAACCTGCCTGCACGCGCATGGGCAATG
>JAJDCE010000135.1 GCA_029260985.1 Patescibacteria group bacterium
CAAACTGAAGTGACGGAGGCAGATCTTGGTTCTGTGGCGGATGAGATTGCTGATTTGCAAGAATTACAGAAGAAAATAGAAGGGGCTAGTTTTGATGCTGCGCTTAATTACATTCAGGTGGGGGCTTATAAAACTCACTCCTCTGATATTCACTTTCAGCCTGAAGAAAACTCAGTGACGGTTCGATTTAGGGTTGATGGGGTCTTGAAGCCTGTTTTTGAGCTTAAACCCAAGACTTACGAGGGTATTATTAAAGAAATTAAATATCTTTCCAGCCTAAAACTCAATGTTTCAAATATTCCTCAGGATGGGCAGTATTCTTTTATTATCAATAAGCGGCAAATCAATGTTCGTGTTTCTACCCTGCCTACTCACTATGGAGAAGCGACGGTGATGAGGCTTTTGGATTCAGAGCGGGCAAATATCCCTCTAGAAGACCTTGGTTTTGAGGGGGTGGCGCTTGAGCACATGAAGCAAGCCATTGGCCTTACGCATGGCATGATTTTGGTGACAGGGCCTACAGGCAGTGGTAAAACCACCACTTTATATACCATGCTCCAATCGATTGATACCAAAACTAAGAAAGTGATTACGCTGGAAGATCCGATTGAATATAATCTGGCGGGTATTTCGCAAAGTCAGATACAGGAAGATGAGGAATATGATTTTGCCTCTGGTTTACGTGCGATTTTACGTCAGGATCCGGATGTGATTATGGTGGGGGAAATACGTGATCTTGAAACGGCTGAAACCGCGGCGCAGGCTTCACTTACCGGTCATTTGGTGATTTCGACTCTGCATACCAATTCTGCGGTGGAATCGATTCCTCGCCTGGTGAATATGGGGGTCAAAAGTTTTATCTTAGCACCTTCTCTTGATTTGATTGTGGCACAACGATTGGTTCGCAAGCTTTGCCCGGATTGCGCGGAGACAACTCCAATCTCTGAAACTGAAAAAGCTCATATCGAAAAATCCCTTGAAGGTCTAACTAAAAAGGGGATTGAGGCTCCGGCCATCCCCACTGAACTCAGGCATTCCAAAGGGTGTGATAAGTGCGGGCAGTCCGGTTTTGCAGGCCAAATATCGATAACCGAGGTGCTCAGTTTTGATCAGGGTCTTCGGAATCTGATTCTGGAAAATAAGCCGATGCCTGAAATCTATCAGTACATTGATCAGAATTTAAAGATGCTTACACTTCAAGAAGATGGAGTGCTTAAGGTAATACGAGGGGTGACGACATTGGAGGAGGTTGATAGAGTAGCACAATAAAAATAATTCATATCATTATGGAAACTGTTAATAGGTCAAATGAGGCATTCCTGGAAAAAATTTCAGATGAATTAATGCGTATCCATACTGGCCTAAGTGAATATAATGTATTCACTAGGGAGTTATTAAACCATGACCAAGTTGATGTAATATGCAATAAGCTAGATCAACTATCAAAAGAGGCAAAAGATATCGGTGAAGATGCAAAAGTAGCTCTTTTAAGTAATCTTAGTATGCATTTTTATGTATTACATACGGTGGGGGTTGTAGAAAATCCAGAAAAATTTTCAAATGAGGCGGCAAGAGCTTTTACACTGCTTGAGACTATTTTACTAACTTTAGATGGTTTTGTGGCAAAAAACCGTGGGAAAATTTTAAAAATTATTAGTGAGAGAGAAGGTCGATATGAGATATAGTATTTCTATATAATAATTGTATAACCAAATACAAGTGTCGTTCCTGAATCAATACTGAATCAAGCCTGCCTGTCCGGTAGGCAGGTTTCAGCACATGGTTTAGGATGACTGTTAGAAAAACTGTTGTCGAATTCGACAACAGTTTTTAGTGTTTATAGATACTGTTAAGTTTCTCTCTATAAATGGGTTGGTGGTGCGGCAGGAGGTGCTTCTGACTCTGGTTTTTTGACTTGAGGTGTAGGAGTAGGATTAGCGGCTGGTTTTTGCTCTTTAGCTGGCTGTACTGGCGGAGCAACCTGTTTTCTAGCTGCCTGAGCTCTTGAAGCCTTTTCAAATAATTGTTCTGGGACTTCCGGTACATTTTCAGTTCCAAGGGCAGCTGTTTTAATCTGGTCATTCGTAGGTATAGGTACCATTTCAGGTACGATTCCGTTTTTAAGGCTATCCATTGTTTTAAGGAAAGAGCGATCGTCTTCATCTAATTTAAGAGTGCGGATCGGGAATGGTATATTGATGCCCAGTTCGCCGAAGGTCTTTTTGATTCGATTGGCCAGGTTGGATCTAATGTTCATCCAGTTCTTTGAGGATTCAATCCAAAATAGTATTCGGATATTTATTGCACTGTCTCCGAATTCTTCGACGAGCACTTGTGCTTCCGGTTTTGGAACAATGCTCTTATCTTTATCTATAATTCCTTTGATTAAGCTTGTGACCATTGGCAGGTCTGTGTTGTAATCAACTCCTACAATCAATTCGATTCGGCGGAATGGGTTGGTGCTGTAGCTGATGAGGGTTTCATTGAGCATCGATTGATTAGGAATTACGACTTCGGTTCCATCGATGGCCTGCAGAACAGTGGCACGGGTATCAATGCTAACTATTGTTCCTACTAAATCTCCTACTTTGATCAGGTCACCGATTTTAATGCGATCCTGAGAGAGCATTAGGATTCCGGCAAAGAAATTACCGATAATATCTTTTAGCGCGAAACCGATACCTAGTGAAAGAGCTCCGATTACGGCTGTGAAGTTTAAGCCGTTGATTGCGGCGGCAATGGTGATACCTACCGTTAAAATAACAATAGTGGTGATTCTTTCCACAAGAAGCAGTACACTCTCGGTAACTTCTTCACCCTTCTTTTTGAGGATTTCACGCTTTATTGCTCCTGCAACCATTTTAGCGATTACCCAGGAAATGATCAAAATAACGATGCCTGCAATCCAGTTATCGATATTTCCGGTGATAAAGCTGAAAAGTTCTTTTATCCCTGCTCTACCTTGGTCTTCGGCATACTGACCCCCTGCAGCTGCAGTGCTTTTTACGGTTTGTCCGATTTGGGCGTAAGCTTTTGGGATCAATTGATCTAACATTTTTTGTTTTTGTTTACAAATCTATCCCTATATTATACCAAAAAAAGGCTCGAACTGCAAGTTGGATCTTAGGCTTTAACAGTTCAATGGCTCAAATTAATTCGTATAATAGTGGGTAGTTAGGCGAAGTGCACAAGAGGTGTTAAGGGGTATTAGGCCTAGGTATATCCAAAGTGTTTACCACTTTGTCTGTGATTACCTTATAGTTGAAAAAACATCTGTCTTCTTGCTCTCTATCTTTGTGAAAAAATTGTATAAACTCGAAGTTATTAAAAAATGGTCTTCCGAGTAAAACCTCCCCCTCTAGTCTTTTCATAATTTCAGAATAAGAGTTGGACATGATTGTTTTCTGATTTTCAAAGTGGCTATGGAGATCGCTACCTTCTATACTTTGGCTTTGTAGATTTTCACACTCCTTATATTCTTTTTCTAAGTCTTTCAGTTCGGTTTCCATTTCCTTATTTGGATAAAGCCACCATACAGTTTCATTAAAAACATATATTTTATTTTTTGACCTGTTCGCTAGATAGATTTGCAGATCTCTTGATATGTAGCTTACATCGCCGCCTACACCGTTAACGCTGGACAGCTCCTCTTCCGCTGTTGGCACTGGTAATCCTATGTAACTACCAATGGAATAGGGTATTAAAGTGTGATCTGCGCCAGAATCAACTAAGGCAAATGTTTTTGAGCTGTTTGCATCGATAAGTGGATTACAAAAAAGAACCTCCATATAAGGTCGGTGTTTTCCATTTATTTCAGTATAAGGGAGTCGACAAAACATTTACACTCTAGCGGTTAGCATCTGAGCTATATTGCTTGTATTTTCGCTCACCCTAATGACAACAGGTTTTCTGCCTTGTTCATCTTCAATCTCCTTTGCTTTTGTAAAAGCATCTTGTGCTAACAAGGAGCTAAAAAGGACAGTAGGTTTATCTTCCTCTGAGAAAAATACAATAAATTTACCTTTGAAATCCTCTAAATTTTCTGGAGTGTTGAGTGAATTTTCATCTGACATAGCTCAATTTTATTAAATCTGCGCAGATCATATCATATAATATGCTCTTAATGCTTCTTTATAATACCGTATAGGGTCATTTTTTTACAACTATTAATAGTGCTTCAAACTGTTGTCGAAATTTCCGACACTTTCTATTTTACCCTAGTCTTGGCAGTTTTTCAAAAGAGAATTGCCTTAATTCTTCGCACTCCAGCAGACGAGGATTGTTCTTTCTTGATCTTAAATTTCCCTAATTCTCCTGTTTTTTCAACATGAGGACCACCGCAGATTTCTTTGGAAAATCCTTCTATTGAATATACTTTTACTTTTTCACCATATTTACCTTCGAACAGGCCGATAGCGCCAGCATCTTTGGCTTCATCAACTGTCATATTGTCGCATACAATCGGGACGTCAGCTTCAATTGCGTCATTAACAAATTTTTCCACTTGCTCGATTTGTTCAGGCGTCATTTTATCGGGATGTGTAAAATCAAACCTTAAACGTTCTGCTGTGATATTGGAGCCTTTTTGAGTAGCATGGTCACCAAGTACTTTATGTAATGCGGCGTGGAGCAGGTGAGTGGCTGTGTGGAGTTTTGTTGTGGCTTCGGAATTATCCTGTAATCCGCCTTTAAATTTTTCTTCAGCACCAGCACGGGAAAGCTCCTGATGATTTTCAAAGGCTTTATCAAAACCTTCTTTATCTACTGTTAAATCGTGTTTTTCAGCTTCTTCAATTGTCATTTCGATTGGAAAGCCATAGGTATCGTATAATTTAAAGGCTTGTTTTCCGCTTATTTCAGTGATTTTTTTACCTGCTCGTTCAAATGCTATTTGAAAGCCGTTTAGCAGTTTTTCGAATTCTCTTAGGCCGTGAGTAACGGTTTTTCTGAATTGATCTTCTTCTAATTCAAATGTTTTTAAGATCTCTTCCTCATGTTTGAGTGCGGGATAAACGTCACTCATTATATGTATTACTTTTTTCGCAATAATATGTGTAAAATTTTGTTCAATTCCTAAAGTTTTCCCGTGTCTTATCGCACGTCTCATTAGTCTGCGCATTACATATCCCTGATCAACATTACTTGGTTTAACGCCATCTCCTGCCATAAAAACAGCTGCTCTTAAGTGATCTGTGATTATGCGATATGAAGTTGGATTGTCTGAATATGAGATTGTTGTCAGTGAGCTGATTTTATCAAATATCGGCTGGAATAATTCAATGTCGTAAACTGATTTTTTACCCTGCAGTACAGCAGCAGTGCGCTCTAATCCCATGCCGGTATCAATATTATGCTGTTTTAACTGTTCATAGCTGCCATTTTTGGTTTTATTGTATTGCATAAGCACATCATTCCAGATCTCGAGCCAGTCATCTTCGTTTTCGTTTGGGTTTCCATGAGGTTCACCTTCACCGATCCAATAAAACATTTCTGTGCTTGGGCCGCATGGTCCAGTCTGGCCAGCAGGTCCCCACCAATTATTTTCACTGTCTTTAACACCACCCTTAATAAATCCAATTCGCTCTTTGGGCATTCCGATTTTTAACCAGATTTCAGCAGATTCATTATCTACGGGAAGATCAGGAAAATCATCATCTCCGCCAAAAACACTTACAGATAAATATTTTGGGTCAATGTTTAACTTTTTTGTTAAAAATTCATAGCTCATTTCAATTGCACCTTCTTTGAAATAATCTCCCAGACTCCAATTTCCTAACATTTCAAAGAAAGTCAGATGACTTGCGTCACCGACTTCATCAATATCACCGGTTCTGATGCATTTTTGTACATTTACCAGGCGGTTTCCTTCGGGGTGCGGTTCACCAAGAAGATAGGGGACTAGCGGGTGCATTCCGGCAGTTGTAAAAAGTACGGTTGGGTCATTTTCCGGTAAAAGTGGGGCAGAAGGAATTATTGCATGACCTTTTTCTTTGAAAAATTCTAAGTACTTTTGACGAATTTCAATTGCTTTCATTAGGTTTGGACTAGGGAACTAAGGGGTAAGAACTGGGGACTAAGGACTAGGGACTAAGGGTTAAGTTTGTGATCGTATTTTATAGCGTCTGCTTACCTAAGACAAGTTTAGACTGATACGAGGGTTGATTTTTATGGTGAAATTTGGTATAATATTAAGATTAATTTAAAAAATCCCTAACCCGTTTCATGCGACCATCCATCAAAACTCTGACGGCGATCGTATTAATTCTTCTTTCTATAGCGATTGGAGTGTGGAAACTTCGGGTGCCGGATTCTTCAGCTGCTGATGTGAATGTGCGGCTGGTGATTCCAAGTCCTACCTGTGGAAATGGTATTGATGAGGGGGTTTTTGAAGAATGTGATGATGGAAACCTCGTGAACGGAGATGGGTGTGATAATGTCTGTTACCTGGAGGTTTGCGGAAATGGTGTTCTTCAAATCAACGAGGAATGTGATGATGCAAACTTGGTCAATGGAGATAGTTGTGACAGTTTGTGTTTTGACGAGATTTGCGGAAATAGCCGAATCCAGTTTGGTGAGGAATGTGATGATGGGGGAACTGTGGATGGTGATAGCTGTGATAGTTTGTGTTTTAACGAGGTGTGCGGGAATGGGAGAGTGCAGATCAATGAAGAATGTGATGATGGAGGAACTGTGGATGGTGATGGTTGTGATAGCTTATGCTATAGCGAGGTGTGTGGAAATGGCCGAGTACAATCGGGTGAACAGTGTGATGACGGAAATGTGGATACTGGTGATGGTTGTAATGCTACGTGTCAGATTGAGGTTTGTGGTGATGGCGCCGTTCAGGGCGCGGAAGAATGTGATGATGGAAACCTTTTGAATGGTGATAGCTGTGATAGCGAGTGTTTTAACGAAGTTTGTGGTAATTCCCGTGTTCAATCCGGTGAAGTTTGTGATGACGGAAATGCTAATAATGGCGATGGTTGTAATTCTACTTGTACGGTAGAGCTTGGTTATGCTTGTGTTGGCACTCCTAGCTGCTGCAGTCTTTGCGGAGACGGAGCGATTGAGTGCAATGAGGAATGTGATGATGGAAAACAATGTGTGAACGGTGTCTCTTGTATTAGTGATCCCGAGTGTTTCGGTATTGGGGATAATCTTTGTACGGTTCGAAGCGGGGATAGCTGTAGCGCTACCTGTACGTCTGAAGCGAGTGGGGGTGGACCATCTACTCCTCAGGAAATCATTATCACAAAAGTCACGGCTTATCCTGAACAACGAAGCGGTGCGGCTGGGTCGAATTATGACTCCAAGTATCACTTTTCGGTTCTTAACCCTGATAATCTGAACCACTCAGTTTATTACACTCATCAGTCTTTACAAAACATAACGAATAGCGGAATTGGTTACCCTTATGTGACTATTGGAGGAGCGTCAGCCGGAGTCTATGATGTGACGTTTAAAACTTCTGTTCATCTCACTTCAATGCTTGATAATGTTTTCTTGCAGTTGGGGGAGAATAGTTTGAATTTCACAAATCCAAACAATCAAGTGTCAATTGGTTCATTGAGGCTTGTCGCCGGAGATTTAGACAATTCCGCTACGTCACCCGGCACTCTTGGTGACGATGCGATTAATTCAGTGGACCTTTCAGTGATTCTGGATCGATTCGGAGATAATGATCCGAGTGGAAATAATATTCGGGCTAATTTAAATCAGGATAGCTCAGTGAATCAGACCGATTTGGATATTTTACTCAATAACCTTGACCTTGAAGTAAATCTTTAATCTTGAACTTAAACAAAAATAAATCATTGGCTCAAAAAACGGTAAGTCTGCTTGTGGCAGCGACTGTCATTTTTGCTCAGGTTTTGACCCATTCGTTTGTTTTTGCAGGTGAGCCCAATGGTGATGACTGGTATGAGATTCACGTTGTACCTTCTACCGGTAAAGATGATACCGGTGATGGAGAATCCGGAAATCCAGCTGATTTTAATTATTTTTATGTGGGTCAGTCGTTTGAGGGGAATATTTCGATTCAGTCGAATGGCACTACTGCCTCAAACCTTTGGGTGGATTATGATCCAACACTTTTGACTGTAGTCGGCTTATCTACAGGTGATTACTTCAATACCTGGAAGAGCCAACCTATTGAAGGCGGCCGTGTGAAATCTACCGGTTATAACTTTCCATTGGCGCAGAGTTCGGGACTTGGTCAATTTGGCGCTTTGTCGGTTGATCTAACAAAACCCACCGCTGTAAATTATGGCATGGGCACCCCTGGAGTTCTTGACCTCAATATCGGCAATGTGGGGGATACCCGTGAGTCGAATATCGCGGTCAATGGCCAGGATGTTTTGGATGATGCTGAAGACTTTCAATTTCACGTTTGGGCTGATACGAAAAATCCATACGCAAAAAATCCAACTCCTGAGGATGGCGCCAATGACATACTGGTAAATGCGGACTATCGTTTTGATTTATTGGATTCACTGAATGGAGCGACGGATGATACGGGATCAGGCACGGGGCTGGATATTAATTCATCTTCCGCCCAAGTGTTATTTGATGATGGTTTCACGATTTCAGATTATGCCTCATTTTCTGTTTATTCCTGTAGCGGTGTTTTCGGTACAAACCTTTGTGAATATACGATTGATCTACCTCCTATAACAGGCTTTGCAGGTGATACCCGCCATTTTGAATATGGGTCAACTTACACGGTTACGGTTAAAGGTTATCAGGATTTAGCGTCTCCTGCGCAGGATCAGCTGGGTGATGCTAATGGTCCGAATCTGATGGATGAGGCTAATTTTACTTTTACCACTGAAACCGATGATGTCGCACCTATTATACAAAATATTTCACCCGTAGCTGGTACAAATGATAATGCTTTAGACACCGCTATTTTCTTTGATGTGATTGATCGAAAAACCTATCCGGATGGGATTTCGGGCTCTCTTGTGGATCCTGTTTCATGCCGTCTTGAAATTACATCTCCGAGCTTTGGGGTTCAGACCTTTAAATTCGGTGACGCGGGCGCTTCAGTAGCTGATATTGATTACGGTTACTCGTTTACAGTGAATCCTGCTCAGGATTTTGGTTCTAACGAGACGGTGACTATCCGACTTCATAGCTGCGCTGATCGGGCAGGCAATACGGCTAATGAACAGAATTTTACGTTCAATACAGTGATTCTGGATATTGATGGTGACTCCATTCTGGATAGCGCTGATAACTGTCCTACCATTCCGAATGTAGATCAGCTTGATACCGATGGAGACACGCTTGGTGATGCTTGTGACTCAGATAAAGATAATGATACGATTTTAAATGATGTAGACAATTGCCCATTGATTCAGAATCCGCTGCAAAAAGATATTGATGCAGATGGAATCGGAGATGTATGTGATGACGATCATGATAATGATACGATTCTGAATGATGTGGATAACTGTTTACTTTCACCTAATCCAGGTCAGGAGGATCTAGACGGAGATGGAATTGGAGACGCTTGTGACCCGGATGTGGATGATGATACGGTGCTGAATGCTGAGGATAATTGTCCTTTGGTCGCAAATGTGACTCAATTGGATCTAGATAGTGATGGAATCGGGGATTTGTGTGATGACGATGTGGATGGTGATTCTATTCTCAATGCTGAGGATAATTGCCTGGTCGTTCCCAATTTACTTCAGGAAGATTTGGATGCGGACGGGATTGGAAATGTTTGTGATAATGACGCTGACGGCGATACGGTGATCAATGAGCTGGATAACTGTACTTATAACTTTAATCCATATCAGGAGGATGAGGACGAGGATGGAATAGGTGATGCTTGTGATGTTGTCATTGAAGACCTTAACTTTAATCTTAAAGCTAAGCCGGAAAAGCGAGTCTTAAAAAATGGAGGCCCAAATCTTTCACTCGATGGCACTATCAGTTTTTTTAGCCAATTGGGCGGAGAGGTTGTTTGGCAGGAGGCAGTCACTCTTGATGACTCCGGTACTTTGAATTATGTCACTGACCAGGTTCAAATCGGTGATTATCATGTGTCACTTAAAGGTGATAGTCACTTAACTTCTGTTATTCAAAATATAATTGTGGGAACCGAATCAACTACGATTGAACTTGATTATACTTTTACAGACACTAAAGAGCTGACGGCCGGTGATGTGTATAGCGATAATATTATCAACTCCTTTGATATCACTACTTTACTTCTTACTTATTGGAATCAAGGTCTTGAGTTCACTGATTTGAACAAAGACGGTTATGTGAATTCACCTGACATGGCATTGCTCATTCTCAATTATTTCAAAAGAGGTGATACTTTTAATTAACTTTTTGAAAAACTCTTTACCTTATTATATATAACCCTTGAACCTTAATTTTAGAAAAATGTTTACCAAACTTACCCGCATAAGACAATTAACCTGGAGCTCATTACTCCTTTTCCCCATTCTGTTCTTGGCAGCGCCAAGCAGTTATGCCGCGACCTATTCGCTTTCTGATAATGATCAGTTGGTTAAAGGCTGCAGTGGAACGATCGAAATTAAAATCGATACTGAGGGCTCTAATGTAATGGCAGGGGATTCGACACTTTTCATCGATGCAGGTGAAGTGTCTGTGAATCAGGTTTCAATTGGGTCTCCGCTTCCTATGCAGATTTTCAATCAAACGTCAGGGGGTTCGATTCGGCTTAGCGGAGCAAGACTTCCTTTGTCCGGAACCTATAATGGCTCAGGCACCTTTGGTTATATTAATTTTACACCCAGTGATACCGCCAATAGCGGTTCATTTACTTTTTCAACTGATTTAAATATTGAGAATAACCTTGTGGATGAAAGCATATCAAATGTTCTTACCGCTGCGATTAGCAAAGTTTATCAATTCCGAGATCGATATAATGACAATGTAGATGGAATCGGTTTTTGTAACCCGGATGTGACGGCGCCAAATATTCAGTTCATCACTCCGCCTCCGAGTTCCAGCAATATACCAGTGGATTCTAATGTGATTCTTACGGTCACTGATAATCGGGCAGGTGTGGATACCAGTTCGATCAATATTACGATTGACGGACAAAGTTATGGGGAAAACTCGCCCGGAGTTATTTTGCAGGAAGAATCCGGACTTATCCGAATGGAGGTAGATCCGGCAACAGATTTTTCTCTTGGTCAGAATGTTCTTGTGACCACTAGCGCCTGTGATAGCAATAACCCTGCTAATTGTACGACTAAATCAATGAATTTCCGAGTGTTTACGCCGTCTCCACCTCCACCTGTTTGCGGAGATGGGGTTGCGAATTATGAAAAGGGTGAACAATGTGATGATGGAAATACCCAGTCGGGAGATGGCTGTAGTGGCTTGTGTTTATTTGAAGCTCCTACTCCGCCACCATCAAGAGGCGCGTCATGTAATGACGGACTTCATAATCAGGGTGAAACCGGAATTGATTGCGGAGGCCCTTGCAGCCTAGCTTGTCCGACTTGTGTTGATGGCACTCTAAATCAGGGTGAGGAAAGTGTGGATTGTGGTGGCCCATGTCAAGCGTGTGGTGAAGAAGAGGGAGAAGATCCTGAAGCTTGTTCTGCAGAACCGGAACATGATTTTGTAACCATTTGTCATTATCCAGGGGGTGATCCTGAAAAAGCGGTGACGATGCAAATTCCCGATTCAACTTTTGATTCTCATCAGCGGCATGGAGACACTTTGGGGAGTTGTCCTGTTTTTGACCTTTGTAGCGAGGCTCTGCTTTTAGCTGCACCGGATCGTGAGGAAAAAGCTTTGGAAGAGGCTGAATCGGTGATCGAAAAGGGTGTGGTTGAGGAGCAAAAAAGTATTGATGCCCCAAGAGTGCTCACCGAAGTAGTCAGTCAGATCGATATTTGTGAGTCAAACACTGACTATGCAACTGCCAACTTCGGCGATTCTTCCGCTGATACGGATGGAGATGGCCTTTCAGACCGAATGGAGTGTTATGCAGAAACCAATCCCGTAAATGAAGATACGGATGGTGATGGATGCAGCGATTTTGAAGAGCTCAACCATTACTATTCTAACCCTGTTGACAACTCGGATTGTAAGGTGGAAATATCGATTGAAGAAGAGGTTTTCTCTGATGTTTTGATCACTGATCCCCAGCCGGGTTGGATTTTGAGTACCAAGCAACCGGCGATTAGCGGTAAGGTTCCAGCCGGAACCGTTCTGGTACTTGTGGTTGCTACTCAATCCGAGCAGTCAAAAATCAATGCTCTGATTAAATCTATTGATGCCCTTCTGGCTTTAAGCGCTTCCAGCTCACTAGATGAAGTCAGTGGCTTTGTACAGAATTTGAATGATTCAGTGTCTGATATGACCGCATTTATTGAAAATTATGGAACGGATTTTAATTCAGATTTATTGGCTAGTATTACTCAGGCTGTTCCAACTGACCTAAATAAGTCATCTGTATTGAACACAAACACACGAGATGCCCTTGAAACCATTAAATCAAACTTTCTAGACCTTAAATCGAAGCCGATAGTAGCGACCGCTTCGACTTTACTGCAAGATACAAGAGTGGGGGATTTTGCGGCCAAAAACTTTGAGGAGATTTCAAATGTCCTTCGAGATCGGCAACTTTATGATCTTGTGGCGACAGCGTATCTGAATGATGGATCTCAGTCTTCTTCTAAGGCGGTGCGATTTAGCGTGGATACAGCCAATACGATCAGTAAGCCTGTTCCACGAACGATTGGCGGAAAGCTTATCACTGATGAGAGTATCGCTTTAGATAATCTGTTTTTTGGTCCAAATGCTCATGCTCAGGTTAATGCCGAAGGTGAAATTGAAGTTGAAATTGATGAGCCGCGGCCAACGGTCACTGGTGAAACGGAATTTGGTTCTCAGGTGTTCGCGATTTGGAATAGTGTGGTCCTTGCTTCATCCGTGATTTCGGACAGTGAGCAGGGCGCCTTTGAGGTTCAAGCACCCCGTAATCTGGAAGTAGGATCGCCTCATCGAGTAACTCTTTACGCGGTTAAATCGGAAGCTAATAATAAAATTCGTTCTGAAAGTGTGGATGTTTTCTTCCGGATTAAGGCACCAGGGAGAGGGCTTTTCCCACTTGCTGCAGTGGGTTCTAGCTTAATATTGCTCATGATTGCAGCAATGGTGGTGAGACGTCTTGTTCAGATGCGCTCAACTATGAAATTGTTTAAAAATAAAAAATAATCAGGTACAACTATAAATCTATATATGCAAATCCGACCTAAATTCATCAGCGGTAAAAAATACACTACCTATGTGATCCTTATTGCGTTTGTATTTCAAATGATGATTGGTGGCTTATTTCAAACTCAGCGCACCCTGGCCAATGAATCTACTTTAGATGAAGGTCAGCAGACTGAGCAAGTGTCTCAGCTTAAGGCTAAAGAAATTCTAAGTTATTTAAAGAAAATTGATACGAATAAGGGGCGAGCTGATTTTCAAGCTTATTTAAATGACAAAGTTCTTGATCGAGACCGTTTGATTCGGGTTCGTAATAATCTTTCGTATCAGATTGCAAAACTTTTCCACTATCAGGTTTCAGCTTCATCCTATGTTTATCCGGACTTCCTGGATCTTGAACGATTAGAGGCTAGTGCACCTGAGTCGGTAACGATTGCTGATCTAATTGACCGAATGCAAAGTGAAATTCATTTATCAGAATTGCTTAAGCGTCAGGCTCAGTCACTTCAGATGGTTGTCACTACTTTGAAAGCGTCTGATCCGGTGCAGGAAATTGCCCGACTTGAACAGAAGCTTGAGCTGGAAACTCAATTGATTGATCTTTTGACTCAAAAAGCGAGTGAAACGCTTAGTTCGTTAGCCTCTGAGTTAAGGCTTGAAAATCGATTGACTGAATTCTGGATATCCTATGCAGGCTCCAGTCAGTCTTTGATTGCTCAATTGGAAACTTATTTGATTGAGGATTTGAGTTTTCTATCAGGAAAAATGGAACTTGAGCAGGCTGCCTTAAGACACTTGAATGAACTTTATCCCACGGATGAAGCACGAAGTCAGCTTATGGACGAGTATGCTCGCAATTTATTCAGTCTTTACTACCAGCAAAATGTGGAGCAGAAGATTGTAAAATATGTAAACGACTTACTTCAGTCGGAAACCATTTTAGCGATCTATCAAGATGAACCGGCTCTTATTTCAACCGATTTACCGTTGCAAATGAGGTCGCTTGAGCAACTTCTTGATTTTGCATTATCCGGTGATTTTAATTCAGCTACTTTTGCTGATGAGGTCAAGAGCTTGTATTCTTTTTTGGCAGATAAGAACCATGGAGATTTGAGTGCGAATTACAATTATAACAGCCAGTTCGAAGTGCTGAGAGCTGTTAACACGCTAATTAACTTCGCTAGCATCACTAGCTATCAGTTGGATGTTACTTCTATTAGAGGTCTATATCCTGTGATTGTTGATTATGAAAGAGATCTTAAAAAAGCAGTTCAGCAGCAGTTGGATGCATTGATTGAAGATAATGTTGAAATTACGGTTGAGGAAACAGAAACGATTGTGGGAACAGTTGAGGAAACAGAAACGATTGTGGGAACAGTTGAGGGAACAGTTGAGGGAACGATTGTGGGAACAGTTGAGGGAACGATTGTGGGAGCAGTTGAAGAACCTGTTGTGGAGCCTGAAGAAGATGAGGGCGTTTTGGACGCGATCGTTGGCTTTGTAAAAGATTTGATTAGCGGAGAAGAGGAACCTGTTGTGGAACCTGTTGTGGAACCAGTTGAAGAGCCTGTTGTGGAAACGATTGAGGAAACAATAGGGGGAACAATTGTGGAGCTGGCTGAAGAGCCGGTTGAAGAAGAAGCTACCGAAGAAACAATAGAAGCAGCAACAGAGGAAGCAGTAGGGGAAGCGACTGAGGAGTCGGATGATTTAAAACCTGCTGCTGAGTCAATTGAGGAAACAATCGAGGAGGCGATAGAAGAGCCAGTTGTGGAAACAATAGAGGAAGCAGTAGGGGAAATAATAGAGGGCACAATAGAGGAGCCTGTTGAAGAGTCAGTTGAAGCGACTGAGGAAACCGCTGAAGAGCCTCTTGAGGAAGCAGCAGATACTGCAGAAACAATCGAAGAAGCAATAGAGGAAGTTGTTGAAGAGCTTGTTGCTGAACCGGTTGAGGAAACAGCAGAGGAGCTAGTTGAAGAGCCTGTTGAAGAAGAAGCTACCGAAGAAACAATAGAAGCAACAACAGAGGAAGTAGCAGCAGAGGAGTCAGTTGAGGAGCCAGTTGAGGGGCCTACTGAAGGAGATTCTATTGCCATTGAACCAGAGACTACCGAAGACAGTGAACCAGTTGAAACTGATGATGAGCTGGAAGAAGATGCTTTTGATGTTGTCTTAGAGCCGTTTATTCCAGAAGATGAGAAGTTACAAACTCTTATAGAAGAGTCAGAAATCTTTATTATTCCTTCTGAAATCGCTGAACTGATGAGTCTTTTAGAGGGTGACACACTTGCGTTTGATGAAGCTGTTTTAATTAATCAGCTGATTGAAGATAATGAAGATGTAAATAAAGTAGATGAGGCGATCCTTCGATTGGAAAAAAATCAACGGTATGCGCTTTTGACACAGGATATTATAAATGACCTTATTACGACTCAAATCAGTCTTGATGAATTTATTTCCTATTCATCAGCGCTAAATCTTAATATTGATCAATTGGATGGGCTACTGAGCTTTCTTAACCAGCTAACGGTTGAGTTGGGCTACAGCGATGATGCTATCCAGTTTAATGGTATTAACGGGATCGTTCGTTTTTCTGATGAGCAGTGTCCTGATCTTACTGACAGTCGCTTACTTGATCCACAGGTTGAATGGGATGATTTTATTCTTCTTCCTTTTGATCAGCAGCGTGAGCTTATGCTTGTTGAACAGGAGAACGAAACCAATTCCGGTTATGCAAAACTTAAGGCACTTAGGGCATTGGATGCGGATTTTTGTGTTTCGCAGTCTTCAGACATAAGCACTAAACATCTGTTGGGTAAGGCCGATTACTTCAAGGAAAATGTTGAACAGAGCTATGTGATCGATCAGGAAAATCTTTCAATTGAATTCAAAAATACATCGGATCGATTTATTCAGTTCGATATGAGTTCACCGGCTGGGAAACATCAATTTACATTACAGGATAACCCATCAGATGAGGTAGAGATTGAAGACGAAACCGATTTTCTGAATGAGGCCGAAAAACAGATTGAAGCTCAAATTGTTGAGGCGATTGGAGTCGGCATTGATGATACGGTTATTGTGGAAGATGTTGAGTTGGTTCCTGAGGAAACACGATCCGAAGTACTGCCCCTTGATTTTGTGATGTCGGCTCTTGAAAATCCAGATTATTTATTTACACCGGTTGAGGGTTCACATACAACCTCATTAGATCATATGGTGGCTTATGAATATTCGGACCATCGACGGAATATTGTGGATGTGTTTCGGGATGATTCAAGTAGTATTACGCCTCGACGTTTAGATGAATACCGAATTTATAACTATGGAGATGGCTTTGAAGAAGAAAGGTTACGTTTTGAAGGCATTGTTCTTCATCCACTTGCTGATGGATCTATTGAAGGTTATCTGGAGCCTGAGGTTCAATCCGATGACTTAGATTTTGATGTGGATGAAGAGATCCATTCGATTTATGTAGACGGCCTTTCTGTTGAGCCTATTTTCCGGATCCGGCCTGTATTTGCATTGGATCACTTAAATCAACCCATCGAAGGATTAACAACTCGCATCAATGGAGATCGCTATAACGAACTTCTGATTGCTCTCAATGCATCGGTTGATCGTTACCCATTTACGGTTAATGCTCGTGTTACTTTCACATCGCCTGATCAATCTGCTTATGACGCAGTCCTTGATTCCGGTCGAAATACAGTGGGCCGATTTGGCTCCAGCCAAACGGTTGGTGATTTTAATGCAGATGGGGTTGATGATTTAGCGATTGGCTCTTTTGCGCATTCCAGTCTTTCCGGTTTGGTTTCAATTTACTATGGTCAGAAAGAGGCAGGTTTTAGCTCCAGTCTTCCGGAAATTACTCTGATGGGTGACAGTCTTGATTACTTTGGCTATAGCCTTGAAGCAGCTGATCTTAATGCAGACGGCATTGATGATCTTGTTGTTGGCAGTCCTTATCACAATTTAGATACAGGTAAAATTTGGATTTATGATGGGGCCACACTTGCCACCAAAGAGTTATCCATTGAAGCTGATTTGGTGATTGAGGGGGCAGGTGAAGGAGATGAATTCGGAACCCGTATTGCATTAGATGACTTAAATGGCGATGGATTTGTTGATGTGGCTGTTTCAGCTCCCGGAGATCGAAATGAGCAAGGTTTAGTTCATCTCTTTTATGACTTAAATAAAACTTTTGACGAGACAATTTCAGCTCTTAACGCGAATGATTCTGATCAAGTGATTGTTGGTGAACCGTTTGATGCGGCTCGTTTTGGTCAGCAGATGATGGCCGGAGATTTCAACGCTGATTCAAAGGCTGATTTGATTATCTCATCCCCTTATACACTTCCGAATGGTCGTTTTTATCTATTTTTTCAAGATGAACATTCGTGGACAACAGATGAAGAAGATTGTCAAAAGAACTGTTTGGCTACCCAAGCTGATCTGATGATGGAAGGGGAAGGGGAGTTTGCTGTTTCTATGACAGCGGGTGACTTTGATGGTGATGGTCAATTGGATTTGGCGACAGGTTCACCACTTTTTAATATAGGCCAAACGTTACGTGAAGGACGTGTTTGCGTTTACTATCAGGATGAAACGCCATGGACGATTCAATCAGAGGAGCCATGCAGCCAGTGTTCCGCGCTCAATGCTGATGTGAAAATTACAGGAGAAGCCGCAGAATTATTCGGTAAAACATTGCATGCTTTTGATATGAATCAGGATCAACTAGATGATTTAGTGGTGACGGGTTCATTCGGCCGCAGTCCGACTTCCGGAAAAGTGACTATTTTTACGTCTGATCTGACAGCTGACAGTTTGAATATCGGTACGGGTGGTTTTATGGATAGCGATACCCATTATTCATTAAGGTGGCATGGTGAAGCGAAATCAGCCTTTGGTCAAACTGTGATAACAGGGGATTTTAATGGAGATGGCTTTGACGATCTCTCTATTGCTGCTCCACGTTTTCTAGATGATCAGGGTCGACTTTATATCTTCAATGGAACTTCACCTGAATCTGATGAAGAGGGCGAAGGTCGTTCTTTAAAGCAAAAGCTTGAAGATGAGACCATTGTGGAGGATGAGGTGATTGAAGAGGAAGTTGCAGATGCTGAAGAAGGGGAGGGTGAGGAAGTTTCAGAAACATTGGAGGAAGAAGACACTGATTTTGAAATAGACCCTGACGACATTGAAGGCGCTTTGGATGAAGTGAAAGAAGCCGCTTCTGATTACCTGCTTGATATTTCGATTCCTGAACCTCCTGCTATTGTATGCCCGGGCTTTATCGATGGTGAGTTTAATATTTTAAATTATGCCTCTTGCAGCTGGGAAGACACTGCCGGGCCTTCGATTGGGATTCATAAATACTGTCTTGATTTTGAAAACACCTGCATTCCAGATATTGAAAAGCCAGGTCGTTTAGTTGATTTTGTTAATTTATCTCATCATCATAATTATTTCCGAGTTCAGGTTTCTGATGAAGGCGGGATTAGTGATATTGCCTCTTTTAATCTTGCGGTTGATAATATGCCTATTGTTGTCGAAGGTCCATCGGATGGTGGAGTTGATGAAAATAATCCTGTCAATGAAGGGGATTTAATCAATTTTACGGTGACTGCAAAAGACATTGAGGAAGATCCTTACTATCTTTTGGTTTGCCGAACCAGTGATGCCCCCATATATAATACGGCGGGTGAACCGGTTTGTATCGGAGCTGTAGAAAATAAGTACTGTTCATCAAAATTAACTGACAGTGGTGAGGAATCATTTTGCTCATTTGATACCGGAGAACAGCCTTCTGTGATCTCGATTTGGTACGCTTTTGTATGTGAGGCGCAAAACGGTATTGGTGGTTGTACAAGTCCTTCACAGGGGTCTGAAGCGGAAGGGTCTCCTTTCTATGTGAATTACCCTGCTCGTTTCGGAGAAGTTGTGGTGACTGATATCAACAATGAGGCGCCTGAACCCGGTGATTACCTTCGGTTCCGCCTGCCTTCAGCTGAAATTACAGACGTTCCTCCTGGCAGTCCTGTAACTTTGTATGTGTGTTCTGAGGAGTCAACTGGCTTTGATTATCGTCAGAATTTATGTCTCAATGGCACGATGCTCTGTCAGTCTGATCCAACTCACACTGATTCCTCTGATGTGATCTGTGATGAGTTCCAATCTAATGAGTTGCTTCTTACTATTCCTTATCCTGTTCAGGAACAATCGTTTCAGGTTTATGCAGAGCACGGTGAAAAAGGATTGGTGGAAGGGGTTCATGATCAGGCATTTGATGTTTTGAATAAACTTCCTCGCCTTGTTCGTTTGGATAATGAGGGAGATATATCGATTTTGCCTGGCGGTCAGGTTGAGGTTTATTTTTCAGCGATCCTTGAAGATGACAATGGGGCAGCTGACATCATCTCTGTAGAGGGGGTTTTCTATGATAATGATGCGGTGTGGAATGATTGTGAGGCACATCAGAATGATTGTGTTATTGACCCTGTTTGTGATCTTGAGGTTCTATCGGATATTCAAATTAAAGCTGATTGCTCGGTTTCTCTCTTTTACAATGCTAATGCCAGTGAATATTGGATGGCTCACGTGAATCCATCTGATACGGCTGGATTATTCACTGATCTTCAGGATTCCGGTGAGACCCGAACAGTTCCGCCATTGAATGCAATCAATCAGGAGTCCATTTCTGTTCCTTATGTGTCGGCTGAACCGGGTCAAATAACTGATGCGGTTGAAACCCCGTTGATTAATTTAGGGAATCAGCCTGTTGATGTCTTGATCAGCGGAACTGATCTTGTCAGTGATGTATCCGTTATTCAGCGCCATTTCCAGAAGTGGAGTCTTAATAAAGATTTTGATTACAAATCGGATGGTTACCATTTAGTTGAAACTCCAGTGGTCTCAAGCAGCCCTAATCAAGGTTGTGCAGACTTGACCCTTCCTGTTCATGAAGATACGACTCATCCAGATGTTACCCCTCTTTATTGGAAGATGATGGTACCTGAAAGTCAGAAGGCAGAACTTTATACCGGTTCAGTTTATTTTGAACCCGCCGGTAATAGCTGTGTTGATGAAGTTCCGATTGTTTTGGAAACCATAGAAGAATCGCTGGAGAAGTTTTATGAAGCAGCGGAATAGTTAATTGTTATTGTTCTAATGTTCTATTGCTTTATTTTGAGGTTTTTTAGGGTGAGAATGGGAAAGTGTCGGAAATTTCGACAACAGATTTTTTGGATCCAAATTGCTATCGGCTCAACCGATTTCCCCGGATCAAGTCCTGGGCAGGCATCGGAATCGCGTTTTCAAATAGCCTTCATATTGCTAGCATCTTAAAAAAAGCAATTTGATAGCCATCTGATAGCAATTTGGTGCCATACCTATATATAAGGGGTTTGTTTCAAAATCAACTTTACAGAGTATGGCAAAATATTTTGCTATATATATATTTTGGACTTTTTGTCTAACTTCGACTTGCTTTTCAGACTTTGGTACTTTAAATTTGATAGTAATTGAGAAATATTTTCAAAATAAATTTATCCCTTAAAAAAATAAATAATGACTAAGAAAATCTTTTCGATCATGACTTTGGTAATGTTTGTGGGCGTTTTAGGCCTGCTACACAATGCCAATGCTGATGAAACTTTAGGTACAGGTGCGAGTGTCAGTAACACTTCTCCTGTCTTTACCGCTACCCCATCTGATGGTGGTTCAGCGGGTGGAACCGGTACCGATGATACGGCCGGTAATCCAACTGCCGTTGGTAGTAACGTGACCTTTACGGCCACTGCTATTGACGTGAACAGTGATCAATATTATTTGGCTGCCTGTAAAACGGATGCCGTAACCGTTGGAGACGATGCTGCTCCTACTTGTGATGGTGGTGCTTGGGGAATTAGTGCTGCTGCCAATTCGGCGGCTCAAGCTTCTCAAACCTACACTGCCTTAGTGGGTGATGCAGAATCAAACGCTTGGTATGCGTTTGTTTGTGATAAGCTCGCCACTGGCAGCGGACCAATTTGTTATCCTGCGAATGCAGCGGGTGACCAGGGTTTTGCTGTTGGAACCATGACGTTCACGGATGTGCCAGCGGATGAAGATGATATTACGATTGATAGTATTACCTATGTGTTTGATACCGCTAATGACGGTACTGTAAAAGCTGGAACCGAAGTGGATACTTCCACTTCTGAGGATGGTGCTGATGCTGCTGCTGCTCTTGTGGCCGCAGAAGTAGGAACTAGTTCTCATATGACCAGCCGAGGAGCGGTTACTTATATATATGCTGATACAGAAGGTGCTGGTGGTAATTCACTAGGGACCGTTGTAAATACATGTTCAAATTGTACTGCCGGAGGTGCTACGCTTGCCGGAGGTAGTGCTGACAATATGTCACCGTTTAAGGTGAACCATGAACCAACCTTTGGTGCGGTTACTTTCACTGACTCTGGTGATGGAACTATCGCCCCTGGTGATACTGTTAAATTTTTAATGCCAAATGCAAACTGGGCAGACAGTGATACTGACGGAAGTCAGGATACGTTGAACTTCTATGTTTGCTCTGGTGAGTCTGACATGGGTGGTGTGACTTCAGCATTTGATTATTCTACTGATAGTTGTACTGGTGGTACGCTTCTTTGCTCATCCACTGGAACTGCTCCTTCATCTGATGGCACTTGTAATGACACTACAGATATTGTAGTTGTGCCAACTGCTCACGGAACTTATGATGTTAAAATCTACGTAGAGGACAATCACAGCATGCCAGCGACCGGTGGAACAACAATTCAGACTTTCACTGTTATTGATGTTGCTCCTGTGCTAACCAGCTATACCGCTGTAGATGCTCCTGCACCTGCTGCTGGTAGTAGCGATCCTGTTGATTTCTCAGTTGCTTTCACTGACGATAATGGTGATGGTGATGTAACTGCTGTAGAAGGAGTATTCTTTGAAGATACAACAGTAGCGAACACTTGTACTGCTGATGAAAATGATTGCTATATCGACGCTACTTGTACCCTTACTCTTCAGAGTGGTGCAGGCAGTGGAAAAACTGCTACTGGAACCGATAATGCCTTAGGCGCTGATTGTCAGGTGACCGTTTACTTTAATGCTACTGCCAGTGCAAACTGGGAAGTTCAGGCTAAGCCAACTGATGGAATTGGTCAGGAAACTGGTTTTGCTGATAGTAATGTAAACCTAACCAATGCAGCTCTTTCCGGTATCGATATCGCAGAGGCGAGTATTGCTTACGGAACGGTTGCGATCGGAGGTACTTCTACCGGTCAGGAAACCAGCATGGGGAATGTGGGTAACCAAATTCTCGATGTACTGATCAGCGGTGCTAACATGTGTACCGATTACCCAACCTGTTCTGGTAGCTCGATTGTTGCCGCTCAGCAAAAGTGGCATCAGACATCAGCTACTTTTGACTGGGATACTGCTGAGTCCAATCCAGGACCATGGATTCTTAAAACAACTTCTTCAGCTGGTGCTGAAACAGCTGGATGTACTAACCGTGATATTCCGGTTCGACTTACCAATGCTTCAACCGCCACTAACGAATCTGTGTACTGGAAGATCAGAATTCCTTCTAGTCAAGCTGCCGGAAGCTATACGGGGGCGAATACTTTTGCCACCACTGCTGACTCTTCATGTTCCGGTACTCTCAACTAATAAGCCAATCCCTCCTACGCCCCGATGTTAATCGGGGCTGAGGTGGGCTTTTACCAATTAAAACTAACACTGAATGAAAACAAAAATATTCGTGCATTCAATGCTCTCGCTGGTAATTGGGCTTGTGATCCTAGTTCCTGGAACATTGGCGGCTGCATTTGGCATCGCGCCACCATGGATCAATAATGAGAATCTAAAGCCTGGGTCAAGTTTTGTTTACGAAATTGACTTAAACACCAATGATCCGGCACAGGATATGGATGTAAAGACCAGAATTACAGGTGATGATGAGATTCTTGAATGGGTTACTATTCGAGACAGCGCTAGCTTTATGATGCCTGCTGGTCAGCAACATGTTCCCATGTATGTTGAGGTGAATGTGCCTGAAGATGCCAAGCCTGGAAAATACAAAGGTGATATCGGCGTTACGGTTATTCCCAGAGGTATAGAAAGGGAAGATGTCTCTATCTTCCTAGGCGGACATATATCCGTGAACCTCCAAGTTGTGAATTACGATGTCACTGACTACTGGGTTAAATCAGTATCTGTGGATCCAATTACAGAAGGGCAACCTGCGAGTCTGAACCTAACTGTCAAAAATCTTGGAAATACACCCCTTTCTTCACTTAAAACAACCGTTGAGGTATTTAATAAGAAAGGCGATGTTGTAGCCAATGGTTCCGGAGATCAGCTCACTAAAACCATTCAGCCTCATACGGTTGAAACGGCAAAGGTATCCGTACCATTGCCCAGCCTGGAGTCTGGTAGTTACTGGCTTAATGTCAGCGCTCTCAAGAAGGGCAAGGTGGTTTATCAGAACCGATTGTACCTGGCTGTTAACTCTGTTGATTTGAACAATATAGTAAGTACTTCCGTTCAAGTTGGAGGTGATACTATGAAAGCCGCAGCAGAGGCTAATATGATTAAAGCCTCTGATTCTGATCATTCTAATCCTTTGGTTCGGGAAGCGAAGAAGAGCAATGTTCAGGTAAAAACAACCGTTACTGTAAGGGCGCCACTCACGAATCAATTGATTGGTGTAGTGATTATCCTTCTCGGTATTCTGATTCTTATTACCGCTCGTATTCAAACGGGATTGTTTAGCAAGTTCAAGCGCAGCAAAAGGCGCTAAGAAATCTTAGTCATTTATAAGAATTAAAAAGTCCCTGCGTAAGCGGGGGCTTTTTTGATGCTGTCTCGTTTGTCATTCTGAACTTCTCAGCCATCATTCTTTCCCCCTGTCATTCCTGCCCCGTATCAAGTACGGGGCAGGAATGACAGGGGGGTGGTTTTTGGATTTTGTAGGAAAAGACAATGTAAAATATATTCAGAGCGACTAATTGAGGTGTGTGAAATCTGTCGGGAATTTCGACAACACTTTTTTATCTTATCTCTGGAAACTCAGTTAATAAGCCAAAAAGAGAGCACCACATTTTGATGAGTTTGTAACGATGCCACCATTATTTTTTTGAGCAATTCATTCTTTGATTTTTAAGCCCCATAGCTTTGGGTTTTTCAGAGGGAAATGATATAATTTTGTAGATAGAAATGAGGGGCTTAAATCGCCCTAAAAAAATAAACCCACGGAATGAGATTACTCTCCTCAAAATATGCTCCCGCTGCGATGGTTGCCCTTGTCCTGACTATGACCTTGGTCATGGCCAGTGTAACGTCTATTCGGGTTGGCAATCCTTCCCCTGAATTTAAAGATTTGTTTGGGAATGTTTCTGTTCCTGAAGATGGGGGTTTTACGGCTTCTGCCCCTGCACATTTTGGTGATCAGATCCATTTTACTGCGAAAGCTTCTGATTTGAATGGAGATGATTATTATCTGGCGGTGTGCAAAACGGATCAGATTATCCCTCAGGATCTTGCCGCACCGGTTTGCTCAGACGGCTCATGGGCCGTTAGCCCTTTAGTGCCGAATGGTGATCTAGCTACAGCCACTTTCACTGTTGATGCGACAGCTAAACTCAAGAATGATTGGCATGCTTTTGCTTGTGATCATGTTGTCAGTGGCGCTAGTTGTTCACCGGCTAATCAGGGGGCGGGGGATTTGGGTTCACCTTTTTATACGTTTAAACAGGTGGGCGCCATTCGTTTTGGAGCAGAAAACTGTCCTGATCTTGCTGAGGTTGAGCGTTTAACTCCTGATTCTATAGAGGCGGACAGAGATGTTATCGTCACTGATGATTTGTTGGCTAGATCGTTAAGTCGCCGTGAATTAAAACGATTACTTCGAACCGAGGTCTTAAAAGGAGAGGCTGAAGAGGTTGAGGGTGATTTAAAAATTGTTAAGGAGAATATCAAATCACTTCGAGGTTTAAAGAAGAAATCCGGTGCGGTTTCCAAGGCACAGGAAGATGCAATTGTGGATTTATTGCTTGAAAAACAAAACAAGCTTAATAAATTACGTCAGAACGGTGTTAAGTTCTGTGTCGTGGATACTACAGACGATTCATTAGAGAATATTGTCAGTCTCGGATCCAAAACTGTTCAAAAAAAGGATAAGCATTTTATCAGCAAAGAGTCTCTGAAGTTGGGATTTGATTCTGATGATAAACGTTCGATATCGATGGAATTCCGGAAATCATCTGGCAAGCCTAAGCCAGACTCCGGTGAAATCTCTGGCCCTACAATTGAATCGAAAGTGGTGAATGCTGAAACGAGATTGGTCAGTGGTGATGAGCTCGCCAAAAAGGCGGCTGCTGATTTTCAGTCTAGTCAGGATGAATTTCAGTCCATTACTTTGAAGCACGATACCTTCGAGCCTACGGTTCAGCAGCCTGGAATATTGGGTCGTTTACTTGGCGCTGATCAGCCTGCGGTTCCGATAGCCTCTGCTCCTCCGGTTTCATTTGCCATGAACGTGGTTCAAGCTACAACTGCTAACGGTGCAACTGAAGATGAAGTGATCTATAACAGTTCAGATAATCGGAAAACGGATGTTTACAAATATGTGAATGACCCGACTTCCGTATTTCCGAATCAGATTAAGAATTATACTTTATTTCACTATGGTGATGGTGAGGAAAATGAACTTTATAGCTTCGACAATGCTGTTCTTCATCGATTGTCTGATGGAACGATTGAGGGGTATTTTGTGGAAGATGTTGATTTTAGCCAAGAGAATGCCGCGCAAGGCGTTAGTGCTGATCTTTTAGCACGGGCTGCAAAGGTGTTACAAGGTGATCTTATCAATTCACTTTATGAGAATGGCCGGAAAGATCCGGACTTTGTAATTAAAGCTCCTTTTGCTGTTGATAAAGACGGTAATGTGCTCGATTCGCTCCAATATGAAATATCAGGTGATTATCACAATGAGATTAAGGTGAGTATTACAGCGGATGAAAATGCCTATCCTCTTGTGCTTGATCCGACAGTTCAGTTTACAGCGCCAGGTTCCAGTAATACAGGTGATGTGATTACGGGTGAATCTTCATCTACTTTTGGTTTATCTTTGGCTGCCGGAGATTTTGATGCGGATGGAGATGATGATTTGGCAGTTGGGGCCTATTATTACGGTTCTTACACGGGGCGGGCTTATATTTTTTATAATGACGGAACCTATACTACGGCTGCCGGTTCGGCAGATGTGGTTATTTCTGGTGAAAGCGGTAGCAAATTCGGCTATTTTATTTCAGCCGGCGATCTGGACGCGGATGGAGATGATGATTTGGTGATTGGAGGCCCAGGATATAGCAGCAGTCAGGGCAGGGCTTATATTTTTTATAATGACGGCTCTATTCCAACAACAGCTGCTACCGCGGATGTGATTATTACGGGTGAATCCGGTAAGGTGGGTCAGCTGGGTATATCTTCAGCCGTAGCTGACATGGATGCTGATGGAGATATAGATTTAA
>JAJDCE010000136.1 GCA_029260985.1 Patescibacteria group bacterium
CTCCATATAATTCTACAATCACAACCTCTAATTTTGATGTTTTCTAACATGCTGCCAAACCGTTGTTGTGGTCGAAGATCTGCGACCACTACTGCAGGTTTTTGTCTGATTTTCTTGACATTTTTTGATATATTTGTATAATGCTTTCTTATCAATCTTAAAATATTATATGAGCACAGATAAAAGTAAAACATTGCTGGACTGCGTAGATGATGTGATAGCTGGACAGGGGGAAGGATCCCCCGAGGCTACACAAGCACTAGCTCTGAGAGCGGAAATGGAAAGACATCTAAGTGGTAACGCATTACACGAGGAACTCGCGGAAGAACATAGCGATTCTATCACAAGGGCTATCAAAGATTTTTTAACAAAAGCTCTAGACAAGGGTGGCCTAAAGAGCAGAATAATGAAAACCCTTAGGTCTGCAACCTATCCTAAGCTAGCAGAAGTAGCCGGAAGCGATAAGCTTGGAACAGTCGCTCGCTGGTTTGAAAGCGGATATGGCGATATGGGAATTAGAGAGGCTACCCATAGCTTTGGAGGAAAGCTGGATGGACATAGTTATCAATTACAAATACGTGCCAAGGAGGATGGCTCATTTGGGTTGTCACTTAGTAGCGACCAGCTTGTCATCTCTGATGATGTCAGCGAACTAACCGACCACGGCGCTATCGACTCAGCAGGGGCTACGTCTGGAGATTTCGATAAGATTTATGAAATGGCCTTCGTAAATCTATAGCTGGCTTCAGGAAGATTTATCCGTTCCAACCAAGGATGATGATTAGAGTTTTGTGAAACCCTAGTTCTATCTATTTTGACTTTCCTTTACAGCAAACAAAAACTTTATGAGTTTGCATGGCTCCCAATAATGTAAAGGCGACCCCACTCAACATTGGCGGCGATACAGCGCCCCAATAAGTAATCAGCATATAAAGGCCTATGAGCAATACTGCGATGGATGCTATTTTTTTAAGTATTAACATGTGTTTTATATTAAGAAATATTTTTTAAGTAATTTACACTATTATCTCAATCTTAATTTCCTCTAATAGCAGATAGAAATATCTGATTTTGATCGAATGCTGTTTTGTATTCTGGGTATAAAGTGAAGGCGCTTTGTTCGATTTTTGGGTAAGTTTCCACCACTTGCAGATAGTCGGAGGTTTGAAGGCTTTTCGTAAGGGCTATGTTCTCAGCGCCTGCCTGTTTTTGGGCAATGAAACGGTACATATCCAGAGGCTTATCTGTACTTACCTGATAAGGCAGTACGTAGTTGAGATGAACAGTTTGCTGATGCCCTGCGCTGACGGGGCCAAAGGTGAAAGCGAATATCGTGTAGCCGTTTTCCTCGGTCGCTGTTAGATCTTCAATATCTACCCCCTCAAGGGTGATCAGGCGAGATCCTTTTGGTACGTAAACGCGCATATAGTCGACATTATCCCCTTGCCCCTGAATGAATTTGAGCGTTTGTTCACTTAATTTTCCGGCTCCGTAGCGATCAATCAGCTTCTTCCAATAAGCAAAGTCCTTTTCCTGCCACGTATGGGTTTTTTTGATCGTGAGCTCATCAGTTATTTGACCGAGATTATTCACCTTGGTGTGATGAGTTAAATCGGTTTTAATGAAGGCATCGCTTTTGTTTCCTCCTATCGCCGTGGTGACCACCGCTAGATAATCTACATCAGGCTGTGCTTTTACCATGGCTCCATCCATTTTAAAGCGCTGAGCTAACGCCTGGACGTCCGGATCATTTGAATAGAGCTGAACATGACGACCGGCAATGAGACTCAACCCTAAGTCGCTCACGGTGGAAAACTGACCTAACGAGAAAAGCTTCTCTTTAAATATAGGGATTAGGTCGATCAAGAGCTGTTTTGGGGTTGTGGTTTCGGAGAGTTTCGATTCGATATGATAAGAGAGCAAATCGTTAAAATTATCTGCCCGGATAGCAAATGGAAAACTGGGAACGACCACCGGGCCGGTTAAGGCGAGGAGTTTTTCGGCTACGGTCTGATCGATGGCGATGACCGTATCGACCGATGGGCCGCGACTATGCTCCAAAAACCACATGAGCTGCTTGGCTGACGTGGGGAAGTCGGGGCTGTAATTAGCGTCTCTCATGTAGAGCCGTTCGGCGACCTTATTGATTCCAGGTGGCGGTGTCACCACATCGGCTAGCTGACCATCGGTTTGGTAGATGTCTTTGGTTTCAATTTTTGTGATTTTTCCATCATTTACATCCATTAGCATATAGCTCCCCAAAAAGCCTCCTGTAGCTCTGAGTTCGTGATTATTTTGGAGTAATACCAAGTACCGATGCGGGATCTTATCGCCTAATAAAGTGAGAACGGTTTTAAAATTGCTCTCAACTTCTTTTAAGGCTGTTAAAAATTGACCGATTCGCCACTGTGCCTTCACGATTTGCTCGGTTAGAGGTTTTGGCAATGCGGCCACGTTCATGCCGGTCAGGTTTTTTTCAAGCAGTAATGCCTCCATTAATAACTCATCAACCCTTTTCTTTTGCGCCTGAACCATGTCAGTTAAACGGACTGTATCATCGGTGGTGTTTTGCTGTATAAAGGTGGCTGGAATCGCCTTGGTATCGTTTAACAGATTAGCCAGCTGCCGTCCGATTTTTGAAACACTGACCCCACTGTCAATCAACTTCTGAGCCGCATCGAGATAGAGACCGGTTTTTAAGTAATTATTGGCCTGCGTGTTTAAAAAACGCATGTTCTGATCGATTTCTTTGAAAGACATTTCTGCCCCCTCAAACCATTTCTCTGCTTTTTCAAAATTCTGGTCAGAAAGAGAGCTTACTCCACTCATCAAACTGTCGTAGCCAGCCATCGCCGTATTTTTTGTATCAAAAATAAAGGATTTGCTGCTTCCGTAGGTTCCAAGCGCTGCAAAACCGACGAAAAGGATGAAAGCCATCCAGAAGAAAGATCTAAAGCCTTTGGCTTGCTCACCTGACTCAGCGTCTATCGGTGAACCATTTTTTGGATTTTGGATGTCAAAAAAGCGTCCTTTTTTTAGGGGTTCAATCTTAACTGAACAGCCTTTTGATTCTAACTTGTTTCCCATGGACTACATTCTATTACAAGATTAGAAGATTAACAAATTAACAGATTATTTACTTTTACCATTCTCTATTTGCTATTCTCTATTTGCTATTTTAATCTGTTAATAGTGAGCCTGCCTGTCGGCAGACAGGTGAGGCGAACGTTTTTATCTTCTAATCTTGAATCATGCGCAGTATGCACGATAAAATCTGGGAATCGGCTCTCAAATCCATCCAAGTGAGGCAGATGAGTCGCTCTGACCTGAAGCGAAAATTAATAACTAAATTTGCTGATGAAACGGCCGAGATTGATCTTGTTTTAGATGAAATGGAGCGGGTTCAGCTCTTGAATGATAAGCGATATGCTGAGCAGCTTATTAACCATTTGACTCAGCGGCCTATCGGGCGTCTAAAACTGATGAATGAAGCACGGAAACGGGGGTTAGACTCGGATATGGTCCAAGGCTTGCTGGTAGACCTGGATTACAATGAGGAATCAATGGCAAAACAAGCCTTTGAAGTTAAAGAAAAAACAATTTCGGAGGATGATCCTCGGAAACGGAAGCAAAAATTGATGATGTTTATGAGGGGGAGAGGGTTTACGAATGCGGTCATTTATTCTGTTTTGAAATAATTTCGTATCTCACATTTTATTTGGCATGTATTTATTTTGCATTTGAATGCTAAACATACGAATCCAGAATTAAATCTGAAATGTGAGATACGAAATGCGAAATAATAATCTTGCCTAAATAATAAACCGCGGGTATAATCAAATTACATTGCAGAGCCTAGATTGTTAGGGTCTGTTTTTTTCTAATCCAAAAAATTATGATGAATCAGCAATTTGTTGCCGCCGTTAACCAAATTTGCGCGGAAAAAAATATTTCTTTTGAACGTGTAATGGATGCCGTTAATGCTGCCTTGGCCACTGCCTACCGAAAAGACTTCGGAAACAAAGAGCAGGAAGTTGAAATTCTCCTCAATGAAGGGGGTAATTTTGCAACGGTCCTTCTGATTAAAGAGGTCGTTGAGGAAGTGGAGAACGCTAATATTGAAATTTCGCTGGCCGAAGCCTCAAAGATGAAAAAAGATGTTCAAATCGGTGATGAAATCCGCGTGGATGTAACCCCGCTTGAATATGGACGAATCGCGGCTCAGGCAGCCAAACAAGTGATCTTACAGCGTATCCAAGAGGCAGAACGTGAATCACTGTATGAAATGTTTAAAAACCGTGAAAACGAACTCCTTTCAGCTCAAATCATGCGTGTTGAAGGCGACAGTGTTTATATCAATATCGAAAATCATACCGTTCCTCTCTCTGCCAAAGAGCAAATTCCGGGTGAAAAGTACTATAACGGAAAGCGATTGAAAGTTTATCTCGATAAGGTAGTTCATACCAGCCGAGGGCCTGAGCTGTCTATTTCCCGACGTCATCCGAACCTGGTGGTACGACTGCTTGAGATGGAAATCCCAGAAATCATAGAGGGAGATGTGGAAGTGAAGTCGATCGCCCGTGATGCCGGAACCCGAAGTAAAGTGGCTGTGTGGTCTGAAAATGAGAAAATCGACCCAATTGGGGCCTGCATTGGCCAGAAGGGTGTTCGTATTCAGAGCGTGATGGAAGAGCTCAACGGAGAGCGAGTGGATATTATTGAATGGTCTGATGACCCTTGTGAGTTTATTGCGACAGCCCTTCAGCCTGCTAAGATTGCAGAAGTGATTATTGTGAATGCCGGTGATGACCCACGTGTTCGCAAAAGAGCGGCTGTGTTTGTTGAAGAAGAAGAGCGACCGATGGCGATTGGTAAGAAAGGTCAGAATGTACGCCTTGCCTCTGATTTAACCAGCTACGAACTCGATCTTTACAATCTTGATCAACTCCCTGCTTTTAAGGAGAAACTTACTGAACTTTCAAAAACCGACCGACGCATGGAAGATGAAGAGCTTGAAGGGGCGGAAGTTGCTGAAGCGGTGGAGGCTGCTGAAGAGGAAATCAAGGCTGAATCCGGTGGGGAGGTAGGACATTGGGGGGCGCTTGGGAAAGCGGTGGTGAATAAACTGGAAAAAGCGGGCTATAAAACATTAGAAGATCTCGATGGAATGGATCTGAAGGCCCTTGAAGGGATTGAGGGGATTGGAAAAGCTTCTGCCAAGAAGATTCTTGCTGAATTAACTTAATCTCTATTTGTCATCCTGAACTTGCTTCAGGATCCTAAGTCTTATATTTGAAACAGGATTCTGAATCGAGTTCAGAATGACGTTTGGCCTTATTCTACTCATGAAGATTATTCTCAAAAAAACTAAGCTACAAAAATATCACTGGTTTTATATTGGTTTTTTTGTCTTTTATGCTGTTATTTCGTATCTTTTTTTATACCAACTGACGGGTCTTCAGCCTTTTCAGCTAAACATTCATTTCTTCTCGAATATGGTGGGTAGTTTTTCGAAACGACTTATCGCTGATGCGGCTCCCCTTGCCCTCTTTCTGTTTCTGGCCTATCACTCCAAAACGAAATGGGTTCAGTATCTGTTTATAGGGCTTTTTGCTGTTGTCTTTTCTCTCAATACACTGACTGTCTTTCATTACTTTATTTTTCGCGCCAATTGGCAGTTTGGCAGTATCGAATTCACGTCTCTTTTGGTTCTATTCACCTTTATTACAATTGCACTAGCCATTGGCTTTGGTTATTTTGCCGCCAAAATCAAAAATGGCGGGAATATATGGCCTGCTAAGAGAAATGTATTCGTTGCTACTCTGATTCTTCTAACTCTCCTCAGCCCTCTGATTCCGATACGATATAGCGCCCATAAAACCCTTGTTACCACACAGAATGATGTTGAGATTTATTTCAGGATTGTCCATTTAGAGAGGTCTGGAATGACCCATTTGTATCAGATTTTATCAGGCACTTCTCAGCCCATCATTGTCCCGGATATTTCGGTGATTGGGAGCTTTAAGGAGGAGATTGAGTCAACGGAGTAATCGTCATTCCTGTGAAGGTCAAAAACCACCCTCCTCCTGTCATTCCTGCGAAAGTAAGGCAACCAACCGTCATTCTGAACTCGATTCAGAATCCCATTTTTGTGTTACAATTGGTGCTGTTTTTTGAATATTAGTAAAATTAAGTAAATGGGTGATTATTTTGTATACATTCTGGCAAGTGCAACCAAAACTCTTTATATTGGTGTGACTAATGACCTTGGAAGGAGGATTTTTGAACATAAGAATAAAATTAATAAGGGGTTTACTAAAAAATACTTTATTAGCAACCTTGTTTATTACGAAGCATTTGAATCACCTATCGAAGCAATTGATAGGGAGAAATACTTAAAAAACTGGCGCCGGAAATGCCCGCCCGTGCCGGATCGGACGGGGAAAGTGGAACTTGTTGAAAAACATAACCCAAACTGGACTGATTTATCATCCGACTGGTATGAATAGTCATTCGGGATTCTGAATCAAGTTCAGAATGACGGGGGGTAGGAATGACAAATGGG
>JAJDCE010000137.1 GCA_029260985.1 Patescibacteria group bacterium
CAAATATCAGTGGCTTCCTATTCTTGGATACCGAGGGCGAAGGCATTGGCCGGTCGACAAAGTTCTCAAAAGGCATGGAGCAGGATACAATTCTCAAGTCGAACTACTTTATTGAATCGGAAGATGAAAGAAAAATATTTCTTGAAACGCTTAGGGGTCAGGATGGAAAAGTAGAGGCTCTCGTGGAAACTAGTACAGGCGACAAATTCATATTCACCTATGAAACACTTCAGAATAATTGGCGCACTACCTTGGAAGAAGATAACAGAAATCTATCAGATGATTTCGTGCTAGTTAAAAAAAGGATTAAGAAAGGGGGTTAATTATTCTGTTATAAGCTCCCATAAGGAGCTCCAACATTCTAGAATATGGCTTGCTTAAGCCATTTTTTATAATATTGACATATATACAATTATTGCTATAATAATAGTATGAATGATTCAATCTCAACAGGTTTATCGCATAGAGAAGTTGCAGCGCTCACTATTGCCAGATTAATTGCTAAAAAATTGATTAAGGAGCATCCTGAAATCAGTTCCGATTATCAAAATGGAGCCGCGCAGATGGAAATTGCTGAAAAGTGTGGTTTATTAAATGAGCATACTGCTAGTGTTTCTCGCGCTGCTGTAAGGTTTGCTCTAAAGGAATTTTTATCTTCAGAGGAATTACAATTTATTTTTGAGGACACCTTAAGTTCAAAAAGAGCACGTGCAGGACAAGCTACTTTTGAACGAGGAGTAGCTTTATTTGGATTAGATGATGAGGCTAGAAAAAAGCGTGCGGCTAAATCCTTGGCAACTCAAATAAGAGAAAAAATTGGAATTCATGCACGTTCCGCTAAAGAAAAAACTGAATCTGGACGAAAATTAGTAAAAAGCAATGGTATGACACTCTGGACAGAAGGTATCGACCCTGAAACAGGTTTGAATGAACTAGAATATGCACTTATTCTAATGGAAAATCCAGAATATATTCATAAAAAAGGTAAATTACGTAATCATCCGGATTATAAAAAAATAACTGCAAAGTTAAACGAAATATTTCATCAAGGCAAATCAATTCGTACTACCAGAACAGTCTCAAGATTAAGAGAAAAGAAGGGGGTGGAATCTAGGATGCCTAAAAAACATCCAGGCTGGACAGAATGCATTCATCCAACAATTCAGCTGAATGAAGTAGATTATTTAATATTAATCACTAACACTCCTGGCTTTCAGACAACAAACGGACGGCCACATCATGCCAAAATTGCTAAACACTTAAATGATCTTTTTCATGGCGGAGAGGAGGTACGCACCGAAGCATCGGTGCGTACAAAAATTTGTCGAAGCAAGCAAAAAAAAGATTAAAAAAGCCCTAACTTCATATGGTCTGGTCCCATCATTTTTTCTATTATAAGCTCCCATAAGGAGCTCCAAGTTTTTTAGCTTTGCTTAAGTCGTTTTTTAATGTGTGGTAGAATTTGATAAATTAATCTAAATTATGAAAAAAATATTTGCAGTTATCCCCATAGTTTTAATTCTAATCGGCATTCTCTTTTTTGGAAGATCAGGAACAACTGAAAATTATACGGTTGTTTCGGAAGGTGGTTCGCTAGAACTTCTTTTGTCCGAAGATCACTTGCCTCCAAATGTTTCCATCGATGATATTAAAATTTCTTTGTTTTCTAATGAAGAGTCTGAAATTACCTCAGATGGGACTCCTTTGATTACCTACAAGCTTGAACCGGATGGTCTGCAATTGAATATGCCCGCTACTATAAAAAGCCGTATTCCAATTAGAGAGGAGAATGGTTTTATTAAGGTTCCTATGTTCATTCATCAGAACGATGAACAGATTAGGGTTCTTCCTGATACATCAATAATTATTGAAAATGAAAAGGAAATAGTGCTGGAATCAGAAATAAGTCATTTCAGTGAGTTGTATCATCCCGATATGTTCTACTTAAGAAATTTACAGGGAGGTGAATATATTATAGGTGACAGCATAATTGCCGAGGTAAAAATCGAGTCTACCGGTATGGAGGTTAGGATAATCCATGGAAGCCAGGAAACAGTTATTTCACCCAATGACCCTAGGGAAGATTACACTTATTCCGTGCGGCCATTTAGGTATGAAGTCCATGGTGGCGATAGTGTAACCCCATCAGTCAAAAGGTTTAAAGGTCAGTCTGATATTCTCTTCTCAACTATATTTACAACTGCAGCCAGTTTCACATGCGCGAAAGAAGGTACTTCTGGCATATACGTTAATCCCCTTGGTATTGATCTTATTATTTATGGAGTTAGCAAAAAAAATGGAGTATGGGAAGAGGTTCAGCAAAATGTAACAGCACAACTTGTGCTTAACGCAAAATACACTTGCAAAAAGTAGCCGGTGGGTGGTTTTGAAAAATTCACACCTCCATCGATTGTAGTTCCTGTTACTACCAGTGGATGAGGCCTGTCTCATTTTTCCTGAACAAGCAGTCATATGGTATAATCTGATCAATAATAAATAATAAAAAAATATTATGGAACTTTCTATACTAATGGCGAAAATCGTCGCTATTCTTTATCTATCGATTGGAATTAGCATTGTCGCTGGCCAGACAACGCACAAAAAGCTTTTTAAGAGTTATGAAGAAAGTCCTGGGCTTGTCTTTATTTCGGGCTTTATGCTGGTTATCCTAAGTGCTCTTCTGATTCAATACCACAATATCTGGATAAAGGACTGGACCGTGCTTATAACGATCATTGCTTGGGCAATGCTCATCAAAGGATTTCTTTTTCTGGCTTTTCCAAAGTCCTTCCTCTCGTTTGGATCTAAATACGCACAAACAAAGAACTGGATGGGTTATATCATCGTTGTAATCGCCCTTGTGTTTGGCTACTTTGGATTTATGGCCTAAAGCCCTTCTATAGTAAGCTCTCATAAGAATATTCCCTGAGCTTTCGTGAAATTACGGCTCTTTTTGTAGTGGGTGAACTGAAATTCCATGCTACTATGACGCTCATGTAATAAAGTATAATAACTAATTTTTTGTATGCCCGACCTTCAATCTCTTTTAAAAACTTATTTTGGACACTCCGAGTTTCGCCCTCTTCAGCATGAGATTATTCAGCAGATACTCAATGGAGAAGATGCCTTGGTGCTGATGCCTACAGGGGGAGGTAAATCGGTTTGTTATCAGCTGCCCGCTTTGGTTTTTCAGGGAATAACCGTGGTGATCTCTCCTTTGATCTCCTTGATGAAGGATCAGGTGGATGCCGCTTTGAGTAATGGGATTCCGGCGGCTTATTTGAATAGCACTCTAACTGCGGAGGAGTCCAGGCGGGTAGAAGCAAAATTGCGGACAGGGGAAATAAAATTACTCTATTGCGCCCCGGAACGCTTTGCGCTCCCGCATTTTCGCGACTTTTTGAAGACGCTGCCCATCAAGCTATTTGCGGTTGATGAAGCTCATTGTATTTCGGAATGGGGTCATGACTTTCGAGCCGATTATCGTACTTTAAATTTGCTTAAAAAGGAATTTTCGTCTGTGCCCATTGTTGCTCTAACGGCCACTGCTACGGAGCAGGTTGCGGATGATATTGTGGAGCAGCTTGGAATACCGGATGTGAAACGTTTTATTTCAAGCTTTAATCGGCAGAATCTCAATTATCGTGTAGAACGCAAAGCCAGTGCTTTTAGTAAATTGGTGAACTGGGTCAATAAATTTAAAGGTGAGTCTGTAATCGTGTACTGTTTTTCAAGAAAAGAAACCGATTCGGTTGCCGAAAAACTTTGTAATCTAGGTTTTAATGCACGACCTTATCATGCCGGCCTGCAACCGGAGGATCGCTCTCAGAATCAAACGGATTTTATTAACGATAAAGTGGATATTATCACCGCCACCATCGCGTTCGGCATGGGGATCGACAAGCCTGATGTGCGTTTGGTGGTGCATTATAGCTTGCCAAAAACTATTGAGGGTTATTTTCAGGAAACGGGGCGAGCGGGTCGTGATGGGCTGGAAAGTGAGTGCGTGCTTTTTTACGGAGCGGGCGATCAATTTAATCAAAAGTATTTTATTGAGCAAATCGAAGACCCTCTTCAGAAGGAAAAACGCTATGAACAACTGAACCAGATGGTGGGTTATTGTGAATTAAAAAAGTGTCGTCGCAAGCAATTGCTGAATTATTTTGGAGAAAATTTAGATCAGGATAATTGCGAAGGATGTGATGTTTGCTTAAAGACAGAAAGTTATTTCAACGCTGCGGAAGTAAGCCAAAAAATCCTCCAGGTCATCAACGAAACGGGCGGACGTTTTGGAGGAAGTCACATCATTAGTATATTGCTCGGCCGAAACCAGAAAAAAATTCGGGAACTCAGTCACAATGAATTGGCGAGTTATGGATCTGTTACAAATTACGACAAAGGTGCCTTGAGTCAAATTTTAGCCAATTTAGTCGATGATAATTACATCAAAAGAGAAACGGGTATGTATCCCACTTTAAGCCTGGTCGAAAAAGGTTACGGGCTTTTGAACTCTATGCATGCAGGAGAAGTTACTGAGTTGCGAATGGACGAACCTGAAGTGGAAATAGCACCCGCTAAAGTAAAAATTTCCGCCAAAGGCGAAAAAGCCTCCCGTAAGACCAAAATAAAATCCAATTTAGATTATAATCAGGATTTGTTTGAGAGATTTCGAGTTTTACGAAAAAGCCTGGCCACTAAATACAGAGTGCCCCCTTATGTGGTCGCTTCCGATAAAACACTTATTGAAATGGCTCATTATCTACCTCAGAATACTGCTGAACTCCTTGATATAAATGGTTTTGGAGAAGTGAAGGTGAAGCGATATGGAAAAGTATTCATTGAAATGATTAATAATCACTCTTAAGGTATTTTTTTAATCACCTAATTCCTTCCCAGTAAACTTATAATCATTCTCATAAGCCCCGGCTTTGTCGTTTATGCGCACATTACCGTATGGGTAGTAATCCAGAAGTTCTATAGTATCTCCGCGTGCCAACTCCTGTTTTTAGAGATATATTGCTGAAGGAGGCTATGTTATAGATTCAAGTAATCTTAGGACAAAATTAATTTCAAAAGCAGCAACAAATAAACCAAAGACAACTAAAGCCCTCTTCTGATTATAAAATTTTCCAATCCAGCCCTTACTCGAGCCTAGCGTCCTAATTACATACCATCCTAAAAAGATACTCAATAGTGATCTAATAATTAGCCATGAATTAGCAAGAACTAACGCATTACTAATATGCTCATATGATTTCAGTATAGGTAATGTTATCTCAGTAAAAAGTGATCTAACTGCGTAGTACAGCATACTCGGTAAAAGATACATAAGCATTGATCTAGCCAGTGATGATTCCTTATAAGTACTCATAGCAAATTTTTTGTTAATCAGTATTGTTAGCCTCTTCCTCAGTTTCCTTCTCTTCAGTTTTTGAATTATCAATTTTATCAGTAAAGATATCAGTATCAAAACTTGGACTATTTTCTTTCCCCGCTTCTTTTGATCGATCATAAACACCTTTATAAAACTCAATTTCAGCAGATGTAGACACTTCAGAGCCAATCTCATCATAAACCTCAGAAAGCCTTTCAGATACCCCTCTAGTATCCAGTGGCTGATCTTCAGTTAATATACCCTCTATCAAATCACTTAGACCCGATGTAAATAGGCCGACACCAGATGTAAATGCTAACACTGCTGAAGCAGGTGACTCGAGACCAACAATAACACTTGCTAGTGATAATTCGAAGCCAACACCCATCTTAATTAACCCCTTTCCAGCTTGATCAAGATTAGCCTCCCCAGTAGGATCCACGTACCTCAGTGGATTATTCAAAACATAACTGTAAGCGTTAAGCGTTTGCGGGTTATCAATGATATCTGCAAATTCCTTATTAGTTTTGGTCGCAATGTCGAGAACTAACGGATCAACCGACACAAATCTTCCAAGTAAAGGATCATAATATCGTGCACCATAATAGTATAAATCGGTTTCACGGTCTAATTCTTTGCCTGTGTACAGGTAATTGTTTGTGTAACCTCCTGTACGATCATCAATACGTGATTGTCCATAAGGATAATAGTCATTCAGCTCAAGTTCATCACCATTAGTATCTGTGGATATATTAGAGCCTGAAAGATGATCGAGGTGATTGAAAGCAGTGGCTGAGTCATTAATTGTTGCGAGCTTGAGATTTCCGCCGTAAATATACAGCACATCATCAGCGCCCTTTTTATCATAATACTTATTGATGTAAAGTGTAGCGGTCGTTCCATCATCCTTCGTAATCCTCCTACCCCCTTCATCATACTCAAAATCAATAGAATCAGTACCGTCATCGGAGGAAGATACCTGATTTCTGTTATTCCATGTATGAGTCCATGTCCCATCACCTGTTAGCGAGCCGTTATCGTCGTAAGTATAAGTGATACTGTTAGCGGAAGTAACAGCGTGTGGATGAATATCTCCGTAGGTATAAGAACCTACATCGGATTTGGAGTTAATATTGCCCGTAACGCTGTAAGTGTAAGTTCTTGTGTAATTACTGCTGTTACCAGTATTTGTAATTGTAGCTGATGTAAGGCGGTACAGGTCGTCGTACACATAAGCAGCGGTTTTGGAGGCGTCGGTGTCTGAAGTATCTGTTATGGCGGTAATATTGCCGACATCATCATATGTGTAAGCGATTTCCTGGAGATCTGTAGTACTGTATTCCGTAAGCTTATTTGTCATACGATACAGCTTTTGTATGTCGTAAGTGTTCGTGGTTGTAACGCCATTATCGTAAGTAATGTCAGTGACTAATCCTGATGGGGAATAGTCGAAATCATCAACATAATCTGTAACTAACTCTAACTGACCCGCATTGTTGTAAACGTAGCTTACAGCGGTGGTGTCGGGATAAGTTACGCTTAGTACGTTGCCGAGGAGGTCGTAAGTGAACTGGGTGTCGTAATTTTTTCCAGCTATACCTCATTTAGTCCTTAATAATGAACCATATCCAAGGCTCTTAAGCGCATCAAGCAACTTATCAAAACGAAAACTCCAATAGCCAAAGGAATAATAATCATTGAATTCATTGTTTTTTGAATAGAAACGCACTTCATAACTTATATACGGGAAAACTTTTTTAACTACAATTCTTTCAATTTCTCCCTTTAAGAAAATTAGCTCTCTTTTTAATCCAATGTCCTTTAAAACTATTTTGTCAGAATCAATTTCCAGCATACCGTTTGGCCATGTACTCACTATCGCCCCTATTCTTACTCCACCCCTAAATTTAATTAATCTTTGCTTATTTTTCATTTTCTTCGTTATTATCACTAAATGTGTTTACAATTTTTTCAGTGCCGGACTTAACAAAGTCTATCGCTGTATCTAAAGCATCACTTACGCTTTGCTTAAGGTTGGCAAAGTCATCTTTAATATTCCTATCAATAACAACAGTGCCCTCCTCCAAACCTGCCCCAATTGAGATAGGGGTTGAGAAACCATTGCTGTATCCAAGATCAAATCCACCAGCACCTTCCTTTGAAATATTTGCACTAGCCTCAACACCACCGATAACAGGTAATTTTGCACTGACTTCAGAATAAGTACTTGTGCCACCAGTGTCAATCCATGATTCTGAACTAGAGTACCCAGCTCTTAAGCCAATTGATGCATCTGCACCTGCTAGTCCACCAGCACTTGAACTAACAGTTACTCCATATGATCCATCAAAAGCAAATCCAATTGACCAAGTAGTTCCAGTTGATACACCTGCTCCTACATTTGTAGTAAAACTGAAATGGATTTCATGTTCACCATTAGGATCTGTGTACTTCAGAGGATTATTCAGCACATAGCTGTAACCATTGAGTGATTGTGGATTGCTGAGAATATCTTTTAGTACTCTTTGTGAGCTTCGTGCAGTATCCAACACTAACGGATCCACACTCACAAACCTCCCCAGCCCACTATCATAATACCTAGCACCGTAATAATACAATCCCGTACTGTCATCCAGTTCCTTCCCAGTATACAAGTGATCGTTGTTATGACCTGTTCCCTGCTCCTCTAACCGTACTGTGCCGTAAGGATAGTAGTCATTTAGCTGAACGGTAGTTCCGGAGCTATCTGTTTCTACGTGCGCTCCAGTAAGATGATCAGCATGATGATGTGTAACCGTTGAACCTTCTTTGGTTGCGACTTTTAGACCACCAGCGTAAACAAATAACTTAACATCTGTACCTTCTTTTTCATAATAACGATTTGGGTAAATAGTTACCGTTGAATCTGC
>JAJDCE010000138.1 GCA_029260985.1 Patescibacteria group bacterium
TATCATTACATAACCTCAGATAATATTTAAAAATATAAGAGATGAAATTAGCATTTTTTAAGAAGTTTTTACTCATTTTTTCGGGCGTTATTTTCCTGACAGCTCCTTTTGCCAATGCGGTGGAGCAGCCAGCTGATACGGTTCGTGTAGAGGTGTTTGAAAGAGAGGATTGTACTCATTGTCAGGACGAAAAAGCTTTTTTGAATGAACTGACTAAAGAACGGAATGATCTGATTGTGGTTTTTCATGATATTGCGGAGCGTGAGCACAAAGATCACTTTATTGAACTGGCTGAATTAGAGGGAATTCCAAAAGTAACCCCCATTACGTTAATTGATGGTGTTATTTTGCAGGGTTTTAGCACTGCTGAAACAACAGGCAGAACAATTGAATCTCTTATCGATAAAGCAAAAGGAAAGCCTCAGTATACTTTTGAAGAATTTATTGATGCGGGGGGGAGTGGGAATATAGTAACAGGGGGTGAAACTTGTGATGATGAAGGGGGTGAGGCGTGCGCTATTGATGTGACTGAGAATTGGGTGAATATTCCTTTTTACGGTCCGGTGGATGTTTCTAAATATTCTCTACCTGTCCTTTCTTTGGTGCTTGGTTTTGTAGATGGCTTCAATCCTTGTGCGATGTGGGTGCTTGTGATGTTTTTAACTATTCTTGCTGAGGCAGGTTCCAGGCGACGTATGTTTGAAATGGCAGGACTTTTTATCTTTGCTGAGGCGGTTATGTATTACTTGATTTTAAACGTTTGGATGACGGCTTGGGACTTTGTTGGATTGGATCGAATTGTGACCCCAATAGTAGGTCTGGTTGCCGTTACGGCAGGTAGTTACTTCCTTTATCTGTTCTATAAAAAAGACACTACTTGTAAGGTAGGGAGTTTGGATACGAAACGAAAGACCACTGAGAAGATTAAGGCTTACGCGGTGGCACCGATGACCATTCTTACTGCATTGGGTATTTTGGGTCTCGCTTTCTCTGTGAATATCATCGAGTTCGCTTGTTCAATTGGCATTCCTCAAACCTTCACAAAGGTTCTTGATTTGAGCTATCTAAGCTGGGCTGGAAAACAATTCTACAATGGCCTCTACATTTTGATGTACATGGTTGATGATCTGGTTATCTTTGGTATTGCGATGTACAGCTTTGATAAGATTGGCCTAACGACCCATAAATATACCCGCATGTCTCACTTTATTGGTGGGCTTATTATGGTGCTATTGGGGCTTATCTTTTTGGTTAAGCCGACGTTGTTGGTGTTTGGGTAATACTCCCAGTTGTCATCCCTGGCTTGATCAGGGATCTGGCGACGTATCAATTGGTAAGCTACCAGATTCCTGCCTACGCAGGAATGACAAAGGGTGGTGTTTGGTTAGTGGCACCATAAGTAGCCGAGTTCAGGCATTTTGGAGTTGGGGAATTTTTGAACTTTATATCCTTTTGCAATCAGGTAGTTTTTTAGCTTATCGCTCGCTCCTTTCTGATCCCATTCGTGATATTCGAGGAAGATTGTTTGGATCTTTTTAAGCAAATCATCAGGGGCTGAATAGATGATGTCGTATTCACTACCTTCGCAGTCTAATTTTAATAAATCGCACCTTTCGATTCTATTTTTTTGAAAAATCCTTTCAAGAGTTGTGGTTTGGACTTTCTGCGATTCACCTGTTGGTTCAATGGCTTTTATGATCGAATGGTTGAGGTCTTCTTGGCTTAATTGGAGGTCTATTTGCTCTATTGAATCGTTTACGGCAAGTTGTTTTGGATGAACGCTCTTGATTCGATTTTCTTTTAGATTTTGTTTTAGTATTTCATAATTTCCACTATGAGGTTCAAAGGTGAAAATGGGTACAGTGGGGTTTAGCGCAGAGGCCATCAGGCTAAAGAAGCCAAGATGCCCCCCCACATCAATAATGCAGTTTTTAGCTTTTTTGATTACATTTTCACATTGTCCGTACTGTTTATCTAAAAAAAGCTCATTCGCGACAGCGTAATCCCCTTCATTTCTCAGGTGGAGTTTTAATGTTCTTCCGAAAATTTTGAGTTCTTTTAGCATAATAAAATTGAGATGATGCTATTTTAACATTTATTGCATCAGGTAGCCTTGACTTATTAATAAAATAGTATAAAATTATAACCTTTAATTATTTTAAAAATATGCCTTCACAGAAACCAATACTCCATTTAGCAACTGGTGGTACGATTGATTCTCATTGGGACCCTGCACAAGATACTGCCACTGTTAGAGGCCAGTCAATTATTCCTTCTTATTTAGACGCTGTTCGATACAGAGGTGTTATTCTTGATACTATATGCATGAAAGATAGCAGGGAAATAACAATGCAGGATCGTAGAGAGTTATCAGATCGTGTCGCTGAAACATCTTATGACAGAGTTTTGGTTACTTCCGGTACTTATTTAATGCCGGATTTTTCCAGACTTATTCAAAATCATCCTATGGCTCAGTTTTTTGACCCATTGGATCGTCGTGTTGTTTTAACAGGTTCCATTAAGCCTATGGAAGGATTTTTAAGGTCAGACGGTGGTTTTAATTTGGGGATGAGTATGGCGGCACTGCAAGAAGAAACATTAGCCCGTGTAAATGTAGTGATGAATGGGAGTTGTTTTAAGGGGGGGGATGTTCAAAAAGATATGTCGACAGCCAGTTTTCAGCCAGATGCCGGAGTTGATCAGTTGCCTTATCAGGATTTTGATTTAGTCACTGCCGGGGGCTCTATAGATTTTGATTTAAATGGCTTAGACCAATTGGTTCCGAGTCGTGAGTCATCTGTACCTGGTTTTCTTAGGCGTTCGGCAAGAACTAATCATCCTTTTCAGACTATTAACCCCTTTATTAAGGATAGTAGAAATATTAGTGAAGAAGATTTAAAATTAGTTTTAGAAATGATACATAGTGCAAAAACTGATCACGTACTTGTGACTACAGGTATAATTAAAATACGGGAAATTCAACAGTATTTAAAAGATCACTTATCACCTGAATTTAATAAACAAGTTGTTCTAACAGGTTCCAGATTTCCTTTGGGAATAACTGATAGGACAGATGCGCCTTTTAATTTGGGATATGCTTTGGGCAGGCTTGGATTTTTATCACCAGGTGTTCATATAGCTTTGAATGGAAAGGTATTTGAAGATGATGAAGATGTTATGAAGTCTATTTACACACCAGAAGAGATTGAAATACTTGAAAGGCAAAGTTCGAACTTTTAGTAGTAAGGCATTTTCCGAAGATTTTGATTTCTTTTATCACTTCGTTATAATTTGCTTATTAATACTAACAAAAAGATATCATGAAAAAATTTAACGTCACTGCTTTTGCGGTTGCCTGTGGTTTAACCTGGGCATTAGCTACTTTTCTTCTTGCTCTCGTGTCGCTTTGGTGGGGGGTCGCTAGTCCTATTGTAGAGTTGATTGGAAGTGGATATGCGGGCTATGAAGCCAGTTACGCTGGTGCTTTAATTGGTTTGGCGTGGGGCTTTGTGGATGCTTTTATAGGTGGGGCTGTTTTCGCCTATCTATATAACCTACTCGCTAAGAAATTTAAATAATTTTTTTGAGAAAATAAAAAAGGCTTCACGTATTGTGAAGCCTTTTTAGAATGTGAAAAATTAACTATTCCAGGTCTATTGCACTAACATCTTCTACGTCGTCCATCGTACTTGATTTCACTTTGTTCTGAGAGATTGAGTATAAGTAATCACCAATGTAAATGATGCGCTGGATGTTGAGTTTGTAGTCATAAGGCCAGTAATTACCCATTTTTAGAAGGTCAACTTCGTCGTAATGAGTCACTCGCCCTCGCTCTTTAAAGCCAGTGCTTGCGTTTAGATTGTAAACGACAGCGCCTGAGAAAGTGGTGGTGTAGCGTTCGTAGTCGTTTGTGGTGCAGCTGCCTAAACCTTCACAGTCGTCGGTACAAATTGCATTACCGTCTTTGTCTTCGCTGCATGTGGAAGGAATACATCTTTTTTGGCAGAGATTAGGGCAAGTGCTGTAGCGGTATTTATTGCATTCTAGTTTGTCTGCCGAAACCAACTCATTGATGCGAATCGGGAAGGCTAGAAGTTCCTTTTCTTTATCAAATAGCAGGGCTTTGTGATTTCTGAGGAGTTCGGAGTCAGTTCCCTGGTCTCCAATGTGTTCAACAAATTTCTGTTTAGGTTTGGCTACATCGCTTACATCAAATAGGGCCATTTTAAAGCCAGCAGTGGTGATACCTCCCCATTTATTTTCCTTGGTTTCTTTGCCAAATCCAATGATGTGCTTGTCATCAAAAGGGTGGAGATAATCACTGAATCCAGGAATTTTTAATTTGCCTAATATTTTAGGATTCGAAGGGCTGGACATGTCGATTACAAATAGAGGATCAATTCGTTCAAAGGTCACCATATAGAGGCGATCACCGAGGAATCTGGTGGAAAAAATGCGTTCTCCTGGTGCGATGTCTTCAATGGCTCCTACTCGTTTCATATCAGGGTCTAGAACATACACATTGTTGCTCGATGGTTCGTCGGTTATCCATGAATCGATTGTTGTGGCGATACGGAAATGATCTTTGTGCTGATCCATGGAAAACTGGTTGAGGATTCGCCCTGGAACTCTGCCACGGCTTTCATATTCAACGTTCCCGTCCTTTAGGCCAAATTTATAGATGAGAGTGTGTGAGCGGTCTCGTTGCCAGTCCCAATCGGTGTAATAGTTGTAGCTTACGTCATTTGTGGCAACAAATAGATCGGTTTTTGAAGAATATACATTGTCACTTGAGCCAAGGAATACCTCTCGGTCTATTTCTCCTTTGGAATCGTTGAGCGGAATTGAGGTTACGATAAGGTAATTGGGCCGAACTACTCCAGGAAAATAATGGATATCGCCACAACCAACCAATGCTTTTTCATCCGCGTCACCATCTTTGAATTTAGGCAGTAAGTCTTCTCCTTTTGTAATCTCGTCCATAATCCAAACATTAGGATGAGCATTCATTACCATATATAGGTTGTCTCCGATTCTTCTTGAGGTATTGTAGTCTCCGTCGAAACTTACACGACGTTCTTCTTCTGGGCTTTCAATGTCTGAAATGTCCAGAATATAAACTTTAGTTTCATTTCCTCTCCAAGGGCGTGGAGGATAAATGAGAGGTCTGATAATGCCTCCATAATTGGGATAGCTGTTTCCTACTACAATCAGCTGTTTGTCGTTCACATACATTTCACGAGGTGTGAAATCGTCATCATCAAAACTAACTTCCGCAACTTCTTTCATGATGCTTGGTGGGAAGGCTTCGATGATTCGTACAGTGTCCCCTTTGATCAGATAAATGTATTTACCATCGTTTTTTATAATGTCAGCCTCATCTACTCCTTGTACTTGAATATTGGTACTTGAGAAGTCATCTGCCACTACACTTTCAGCCGCACTACCACTTTTTAGAGCTGCTGCGGGTGCAGGGGCGCCGGTTGCTGCTTCGTCGGTGGCAAAGTCCATGGCTTCGAAAACCACATCTCCTCTTAGGGCGATAGGGTAGCCATAATCAAAACTCTGATAAGCATCAAATTTTTCTTTAAGCGCAGAGCATGATTTGATAGCAGGAAATTCCTGTGTGATGGATTCATAGTCTTGCGATACCTTGTCGGTTTTTTCTTCTTTTAGCCTCCAAATAACCTCTGCCATTTCCCCTCTTGAAATATCTTTATCAAAAAAGTCTACTGTGGAAGGAATTGCCTTTCTTTTAGCTATTCCATTAACGTAGCCAGCGAACCACTCCCCCTGTGTTCCTGAGGTGTCTTCTTCAACATCCAATGCTTCAGAAATGATTTTACTGGCCTCGGCGAAGTTGATGTATTCCCCTGGCTTGAATGTGCCATCGGGATGACCTGAAATGATTCCTTTTTTCTTTGCGCTGCAAATATACTTTGCATACCATTCGTTTTTAACATCTTTAAAACAATCACTGCCAGTGGGTTCGTCTTCTTGGCTGGCAACGATGATTTTTACGAACTCTGCCCGATTGATTCGGTTCTCGGGTTTGTAGGTACCGTCTTCATATCCTTCTACTACCTTGCTTTCCTGTAAGTATTCAACAGCGTCTTTATTAATATGCAGTGTGTGAACATCTTCAAAATCCTGGGCGTTTGCCAAGTTATACAGGGTGATGATCAGGAGGGCAGCCAGACTTAGTCGCAAATATTTTTTCATGATAATTTGTATTAAAAAAACGTGAACGAATTATATCATAATCTCAATGTCCAATGACCAATTCCCAATGACCAATTTTTTCGAAATGACATAATCATGAGTGGTGGGGAATGGTTCAATTATTGACTTGTATTGCTTAATTATGTTATAATCATTCTTGATGAAGAATAAACCTTCGGATCACATAAAAGGCGTGGGGAGATTGGCTTATTTGACTACGCGGCGAACCTTTCCCGTTGGTGCTACAAGGCATTTTCTGCAAACGGTTTTTAGTGATAAAAAGTCTGATATTTATGATCCTGAAAAGGCGAGAGATGAAATGAAGGAAAATGTAGTTATTTTACCAGGTTTTGCCAGTGATGCAGGGCCTTATGAGGGTCTTGCTGACAGACTTAAAAATGTGGCAAATGTTTATGCACCCAATACTTTGCCCAGAGGGCTTAAGGCTGTGCTTTCCCGCATGAGTATTGAAGACCAAGCTAAATTACTTCTCGAATATCTCGAAAAGTTTGAGGCAATTGATAGGACAGGTAAGAAGATGAATTTAGTTGGACATAGTAATGGCGGACTCATGGCCCTTTTGGCATTAAAAATGTCTGAGGAAACATATAATAGTCGTCATAAGATTGGCAAAATAATTACTATGGCAAGTGGACTTAGGCCTTCAGAAGATAACCATTTTGGTTTTATACCCGGTGTTTCACAATGGTCTAGAGCTATTAGGGATTTGAGGCATGATTCACCTCTTTTTCCGGCGATAGAGCCTTATTACGATCGAGTCTCATTGAGTCTTGTTTCTACGAAGGATGAGCTCTTTTCCCCTGAGATGATGCATGTGGGTGATGAGGATAGGGCGAAATTTTATAATGCAGGTCATTTTGGTTTTTTCGGTCGAAAGCATATAAAACGAACAGCAACTGATATTCAAGACACTCTAAAAGAGGAAGAGTAGCAATTCAAGTTATTACCAAAAAACCCCCATCTACCTTCGCTAAAGCTTCGGCGGACAAGGGGTTTTTAAATTTTAGGCAATTACGCTTAAGATAGGTGTTTGAAAACTAATTTAGTCATTTCAAACATGTTTACCTTGCCTTTACCGCCAAACACTTCTTTAAGGGCAGCATCAGCATGGATCATTCTCTTTTCTTTAGGATCTTGAAGTTTGTTCTTTTTGATGTAAGCCCATAACTTTTTGATCACTTCTGTTCGAGGCATTGGGCCACTTCCTACTACTTTAGCTAAAGTAGCTGAAACGTTCATAGGTTTCATGAACGCTGGGTTAGGTTTTCTAGGCATAATTTTTTTATTAATAAATAAATCGTTTGTATTGTATCGAAATCTTCAGAGTGTGTACAGAGGAAGGAAAAAATTGCACTGGACAAAAAAAATGACGTTTTAGAGTAATATTTTCATTTCGTATTTCAGATTTCAGATTTCGCATTTAATTTTGTATTTTTCATTCAAATATTTTACAGATTTAATACAGTTTTTGTTTGACCCTTTAGTCAGTAACTATATTGACGTTAATTTGATTCCGTTTTACACTGATTTCCTTTTATCTTTTGTATGGACATTATTAATAAGCGCTTATCACTGAATGAATTTCGACATTATATAAAGGATTATGATTTTGGTCCTGTGTCTCCGAATAAATTGGTGATTCACCATACTTATAAACCAAATCAATCTACTTGGAGTGGTGAGCGGACTATGCTTGGGCTGAAGAGACACTATGAAGGAAAGGGCTGGCCAGCCGGGCCTCACTTGTTTATTGCTGAAGATGGTATTTGGCTCTTTTCGCCTATGCAAAAGGATGGAGTTCATGCCAGAAGTCTGAATCGTGGTTCTATTGGTATTGAGGTGGTTGGTGACTATACGAATCAAGTCTGGTCTGGCACTACTAAGGCTAATGCATTTGGGGCGATTAAATCATTGATGGTTCACTTGAGACTTTCTGATTCGGATATCTATTTCCACAAGGAGTCATCACCAACGTCATGTCCTGGGAATGCGATTACAAAAGAGTGGTTGTTTGCTGAGCTTGATTCAATTCGACTAGGCCCACGCATTCCTCGCCCTACTGATACGCCATCAATTCCGGTTCCTTCACCTGCTTATCTGGATGATGAGGAGATGGTGCTGATTGAGGTTCCTGATTGGACTAGGGAGGCGGTTGACTTTGTAGCCACCCATAAACTATTTAAAATCAAAGAGGCTGAGGATGTTCGTGATGCCGTGAAGTTTTATCGATTCTATAAGTTAATTCGACAATATGAGTAAACCGGAAAAAATTGCAGCGATTGTAGCGATTGTTCAGCTATTTAAATATTATGGTACGCCACATAAATTATTACCCGTTTTCGCTGTTCTGATGGGGGTTGCCTTGGAATATTCTGACAATCCATCATCTCAAGGGATTTTGGATGGGCTTGTGATGGGGGCTATGACGACGGGGAGTTATGGAGTGTTGAAGGGGGCGTCACAAACGATTTTAAAACGGCCTGGGGGTACAATAGAGAAACAATTGAAATACAATAGAGAAACAATTGAGGATTTGGATGATGATCACAGCTTCAGGGACTAAGGACTATGGACTAAGGACTAAGTTTCGTATATCGTTTCATTGTTAATCAATTATTTTGTTCAGTATGGATATTCGATTTGTTAAACAGATTCCTTTCTTTTCGCATCTTTCAGATGAAAAGCTTCGGTTGGTGGTGGATCATTTTGATATGAAGAGCTTTAATGCTGGTGATATGGTGGTTCAGCAGGGTGAGCCAGGGGATGGGATGTATGGCATTATTTTTGGTGAGGCGGATGTGATTATGGATGATAAAACGGTTGCTACTTTAAAAACAGATGACTTTTTTGGTGAAATGTCATTGATTGCGAATGAACCACGAAGCGCAACGGTTCAGGCTAAATCTGATCTTTCTGTTTTCTTTCTCACTAAATTAGCTTTTGATGCCATCAAAGATGAGTTGGGAGATGAGGTGAGGCAGGAGATTTTGAGGAGGGCGGAGGAGGATTATGGTCAGTAATTCCAAATTGCTGTCAGATTGCTATCAAATTGCTTTTCAACATTATGCGATATGGAAGCTATTTGAAAGCGCGATCCCGATGAAATCGGGAGAGCATGATGGCGATTTGGTGGTGGAGATGCCCGGAGTCGAACCGGGGTCCAAAGATGAAGACTAAAACTTCTACAATTATAGTCGGTTTGAATTTTTCATCGTCAGCATAGAAACCAACAAAAGCACTGACGCTTACCTGGGTTAATTTTTCGACATGCACTCCTACAGGGGCGTAGTACACACTTAACCTGCTAAATAACGTTTTACTCAGTCAGCAGGTGTCGCTGAGTAAAACGAGATCACAAATTGGTGATCATTATGCAACCATAGCAAATTGAGGAACTAAAGCCGGAGCTTTAACAAATCTTTTTGCTAGTGATGCAAATTGTTGTTTTAGGTTTGCACTTAAAACTGCATTGGACTAATTAGCAGGCAGACAATGCGATGCCTGAATTGCCATTTTTCGCCTTGAACCATCTCTGTCAAAACCAAATACATCCCCACATTTTAATGACCCAATGACCAATGACCAATGACCAATTATTCTGCTAATTTTCTATTTAGCTAATGTTCTAATTGCCCCGTGTTCATTGTCAATTAACAGGAGGATTTTAGCATGGAAAAATTGGATTTGCAATAAGGGGTAAAATCTGTTACAATTTCAATTCCTCGAAACCCTATTTTATGCCTAGGCTTAGCAAAAAAAGCGGGTGCAAAGTTGCTTCTCTCCCTAAGCTTCGACTAAAAAAGAAGATTATTTTAGGTGCAGATCCGGATTCGGGTTTGTTGGAGGAAAAGTATAAGCTTATTTTTCAGTCTGCCAGGGACTCAATTTTATACTTTGATCATAAAGGGGTTATTTTGGATGCAAATCCGGCTTTAGAGAAGCTTACAGGTTATTCCCCTGAGTCCATTATTGGTCAATGTGTATGGAAGTTGCCCTTTATTCGATTTGAAAAAGGTCAGGTTTCATTCCTTAAGTCACACATCAGGAAGGAAGAAGTTGATCCTTTTGAGCTTGAATTTATCCATAAGAACGGTGAGAAAAAGGTGGTTGAGGTAAACGCTACGCTGGTGCGGAAAAATAGAAACATTAAGTGCGCCCAGGTGATTGTTCGAGATATTACTCAGCGCAAGCAAGCCGAAAAAGCCCTTAAAGAATCTGAGAATTTTCATAGGACAATTTTCGAAAATTCAGGGGCAGCATCTATGATTGTTGAATATAACATGTCTATTACTTATGCTAATGCTCAACTTGCCAATTTATCCGGTTATTCTGTGAATGAAATTGTGACGAATATGAAGTGGTATGATTTTTTTGAAAAAGAAGATGCTAAGAGAATGAAACAGTATCATCAGCAACGTCGTATTAATCCTTATTCGGTTCCTCGGAATTATGAGGCTCGTTTTCTTGCGCATGATGGGGAAGTCAGGAATGTTTTTCTTACGGTTGCGATGATTCCTGGCACCAAAAAAAGCGTCATATCTATTTTGGATATTACAAGTCGTAAGAAGGTTGAGAATGAGCTAAAAGCTTCTAAAAAGTTATTTGATGATTTGGTTGAGGGGTCGCCGGCGGCGCTTTTTGTAGTTGATACCAACCATAAAATTATTTATTGGAATAAGGCTATTGAGAAAATGACCGGGCTGAAAGCAGCTCAAATGATTGGCACCAAAGATCACTGGAAGCCGTTTTACAAAGAGCCGACTAAAATGATTACGGACATGATTGTTGAGGGTAAGAAATGGAAAGATATATTGAACTGTAAGCAGTATTCAGATATCGAAATTGAGGAGTATGATACGAAAGATGGAATTGTATGTTCAAAGTTTTTTGAAGAGTTCTACGGGAAGAAGAAGTGGCTTCGTTTTAAGATTAAGCCCTTATATGATATTGATAAGAAGTTGGTTGGGGCGATTGAAACGGTTGATGATATTACTGAGCGTAGGGAGATGCGAGAAACGCTGGAGAATCGAATGAGGGAGTTTCAGGTTTTATACCAGGTTAGTGATCATATTCAGATGCTTAAACCTATCAATGATGTGCTAAAGTTGATCGTTAAAGATATCACTCAGGCATGTGATGAGCTAAAGCCTGCCCGTGCACGAATTGTTTTTGATACGAAAGAATATACCAATTTGAAAAAAACGGAAAAATTTCGAGCTAAAATCTCTGAGCCTATTGTGGTGACAGGTGAAAAGCGAGGGAGGATTGAATTGGGTTATGTTCATGGGGTTGTGAAAGAATCGTCAATTGCTTTGAGGCATGAGAAAAAAGTGCTGCAAGTTGTTACCCAAACATTTAGCAGACATGTTCAGCATCGGGAAGTGGTTGAGCGCTATCAAAAGCTAGTTACTCGTTCAGTTGTTGGTATTTTTATTATTCAAGATGGTGTTTTTCAATATGTTAATCCTAAATTTGTCAGAATATTTAAGCATAAAGAGGCAGATATTTTAGGACAGTCTTTTGATGTCTTACTTGCTAAATGTAAATGCTATCCAAAATTCATGAAGGATGACCAATTTGTTAATTCACATTGTGAATTTAAGGCGGAGCGAAAAGATGGAGCTACGATCAATGTTGATGTGTTTACTCAGGTGATTGACTATTATGGCAAGAAAGCTATTTTGGGAACTTTACAGGATGTTACTAAGCTTAAAGATGTCCAGGAACGTCAGCAGCATTTCAATCAGGAGCTTAAACTTAAAATTGCTGAAAAAACCAAAGATCTTCAGCAGGCGAATCGGCGTTTGCAGTCGCTAAATGAAATTAAGGATGAATTTATTGCTGTCACTTCTCATGAGCTTCGATCTCCCTTAACAGCTGCTCGGGGTTATTTGTCTTTTTTGATCGATGAGGGGATGTCTGAAAAAATCCCAGATGAAGCAAGGGATTATTTGGTTCGTGTTTATGATAATGTGGAGGTTTTGAATAATCTGGTAAATAATATTTTGGATGTGTCCAGGATTGAAATGGACCGCTTGGAACTTTATCGAGCTCCAACGGATATTGTTCAGCTTGTTGAGCAGGTGATTAAGAATCTTAAATTTCAAGCTGTTGAAAAGAAGATTAAAGTCAGTTTTATTAATCATCTGGAGACAGATGAATTTATTATGAATGTTGATCATGTCCGACTCAGGCAGGTTTTTCGAAATATTTTAGACAATGCTATCAAATATTCTTACGATGAAAAACCTATACAGGTCGATATTGAAGTACGTGGAATTGGAGTGCAGATTGCGATTCGGGATCAGGGGCAAGGGATTCGGAAATCTGAAATATTTGAAATATTTGATAAATTCAAGCAGGCTACAAATAGTCATGCTCAATATAAGGGGGCGGGATTAGGGCTCTTTATTGCCCGCAAGATTGTTGAGCTTCATAATGGTATGATATGGGCAGAAAGTAAGGTAGGGAAAGGAACTACTTTTAGAATACAGCTACCGCTTGATTAGTCTCAAGTGCTATTCAACTCCGTTCATAGCCTATGGCGAGTGCGAGTCTCAAGTGTATATATTCATAATTTATTAACAATGGGACAGCCGATTAAAAACATCAAAGTGCTGATTGTGGAAGATGATGAGGGGATATGTGAAATGTACGCTACTGCCTTTATGCGTGAGGGGTTTAAGGTCTACACCGCAAAAGATGGCAGAGTGGCGATCGAAAAATATCACTCTAAGCAGCCTGACATTTTATTGTTGGACATTATGATGCCTGATGTTGATGGTTATCAGGTGCTTAAAGAAGTGCGTAAAGAAGCCGGTCAGTATGTGCCTGTCATTATGCTGACTAATTTAGATATGGAACATTTTGCCCGGCATGATTCTATTGATACTGTAGACGCTTATTTGATTAAATCTAATTTTACGCCGTCTGAGATTGTGGCGAAGACGAAAGAGGTGTTGAAGGTAAATAAGTTGATTTAGCTTTTATCTTAGACTTTCCTATTGTCATTCTGAACTTGATTCAGAATCCCTAATTAGCCAAATTAGATATTAATTGTAACTAATTAAGTAACTTTGATTTTTCTGCAAAATAATTAAGGCATTTTAATATTTTTTTATTTATTTCTTGATT
>JAJDCE010000139.1 GCA_029260985.1 Patescibacteria group bacterium
TCTGTAGTCGTTTCTTCAGTTGTATCTGTTGGCCCTTCTTCTGTAACTATATCTTCAGCCTCTTCAGTTGGACCTGCATCTGTAGCTGTTTCTTCAGTGGTATCTGCTGGCTCTTCGTCCAACACGACCTCTTCAGACGAATCGCTAGGCCCTGAGTCTAAATTAAGCGCATCATCTCCATCAGTAGATGCTATACTATCAGAATCTTTCTTTTCATCAGATGAATCAGACTTATCCTCCTTATCATCGGCCTCACCCTTCTCTTCATCAGATTCAGTCTCGCCCTCAGATTCACCTTCTTCACCCGCCACTTCCTCAGTGGTTTCCGTTTCAGCAGATGAGGATTCATCTTCGGTATCAGGGTACAAATTAGCTGTACAGCCCGCTAACATAACGGCGCTAAATAGGATTGCAAATAGTTTTTTAAGCATGGAAAAATAAATTAATAACAAAGCGGGGTTATTATACTAATTATAAATAAAAATACAAATCACAAGTTACAACTCCTGTATTTTTTCATTTGTATATTGCTTGTAAATTGAATTTTGTAGTTTGGAATTTTAAATTAGTGGTTCTTCAAATTCCTTTTCCATCTCCGGCGCTACATTGTCTTCATTAAAATCCCCTGCCTCATCCCACTTGCTCAAGAGCTTTTCTACCTCCGCCTTGGCGGTGCAGTATTTTTCTCTCGACTGAGCGATTATCTGATCTGATAAATCTTTTTCAACTTTAGGCGCATTAACTGTACGAGCGGAGAAAGCTTCTCGGATCTCACCGTTAACAGACATTTTAATATAAAATTCCCGTACTCCAAGATTGATGATATCCCGCTCTTTAAAAATAGGTGTGTATTCCTCGGAAAGAATTCCCGCATCATCAGAGCCGACACGGAACGATACGATTGAACCTACATTGCCGAATACGGTCTTTTGAACGACGGGCAGAAGCTGTCCCATATATTGATGAGCCAATGTCAGATTAAGATGGTATTTTCGGGCTTCTGAAAGAATTTCCGCGAAGGTATCGGTTGCGAAGTTCTGAAATTCATCAATATAAAAATAGAAGTCCTCACGATCTTCCTCTCTAATATCAGCTCTCTGCATTGCGGCCTGATACATTTTTGTAATAATCATTGAGCCGAGTATCTGAGCATTTTCCTCTCCTAATAATCCTTTTGAAACTTTCATCAAAAGGATTTTTTTATTATCCATTATTTCGCGGATATCGAATTTGCTTTTTGGCTGACCGACGATATTACGAATCATGTTTGTAGAAACAAGCTGACCAACTTTATTTAAGAGCGGTGTAATGGCTTCAGCGTCAAATTTCTCACTCCATGCAGCAAATTCCGATACCCAGAAATTCTTCACTACAGAATCCTGTATACGCGCAATAATTTTCTGTCGGTAGTTTTTGTCCGTCAGCATTTTGAGGATTGAGAGAACTGTTGTATTCGGACTGTCTAAAAGGGCTAATGTTGTATACCGAAGCACATGCTCAAGCCTGTCGGACCAGTTGGTACCGAATAATTTCTTGAAAATATCTATAAAACCAATGGTAACCTGCATCTTATAAGCTTCACCTACATTTTCCAGCGGATTAAAGGCAATGGGAAAATCAGCATCAGATGGATCAAATAGAATGACATCTTTTACACGGTGCTCAGGAATATAGCGCATTATATCATCCACCAGATCTCCATGGGGGTCGAGTATGGCTACCCCCTGACCAGTGTCAAAATCTTCTTTGATCAGCAGTTCAAGGAATTTGGATTTACCGGAACCCGACTTGCCAACGGCATAGAGATGTCTCCGCCTATCTGATCGTTTAATCCCGAATTCAATAAAATTATTATGATAATTAGTCATCCCAAAATGCGACACATTTGCTGACTTCTCTTTCGGTAAATCCTGAGGGGCTTCTGATTTTTTCGCTAACACATGCACAATATGAGGAGTGTGGTCAGAGTTAGGGAGGTGATAAAGGGATGCTAACTCTTTTACTCCCATTAAATTACTGCCTGCAATAGATCGCCTTCTATAAGTTTCTACGAAATTTGATGATGTGGATATTCTTGCCGCATTAAATTCCTGAATATCAGTGTTATTGAACTGGTAAAAGCTGTTGATGACTGCATTTAGCTTTCGTTTTGCCGCTTCTTGATCTGGTGCAATATAGGCACATCTGACAACCACATCATAGGGCTCAAATTTAAACTTTTCTTCTGCCAGCTTATAACGTTTTTGACGGATGGATTCCTCTGTTTTAGTACGAAACCAGTCTCTTATATGGAAGACCTGACGGACTTTTGCAAATTTACGAGCCCATGTGCGCTTGAAGTGATAACCAGCAGATTCGTTTTTCGGGCGAATGACGATTTGCACCCACACTTGCTCGTCTGACGCAATCTTAGAGATAACTGAAAAAAGACCGGACTGACTATCTTCGGTAAACTGTTCATATGTCTTAATCGGATATATATCAAAATAATCCAATTTAAGGTGAGTTCCTGCGACAGCATGCTTTTCAGGATCAAAGTGTCCAGTGTAATCTCCTGTTGGTTTTATTTCACAGTCGGGAAAAGTGGAGTAAATCAGACCCTGAACCGTCTCTAGTAAATTATCCGGAACTACCACGTAGCAGTAAGTGTATTGCTCATGTCCAAAAAACTCAAGAGACAACACCTTATCTTTCACGGTGTTTTGTAGATTTACCAAAACTTGCTGGAAGAGTTCTTCCTTTTTTGGATTCTCAGCTTCGCCCTGAGGGACTATGACGTGTAAATAATGGTATTTCATCTCTGATTATATAGGTTTCAATTCTATCAGAATATAGTGTATTTGACAAGATAATTTTTTATTTTTTAATAAACTTCCTTCAAATAGCAACTCTCGCAGTATAGCTTTTCAGGTTGGCCGGGTGAGTACGTGGTCTGAATGCCGACTGAGCAATTGTCACAATTCCGACTATAAAGATTATAAGGATTGCGAAAGCTTATCCGTTTGGAATACCGGCAATTCGGGCATAATCGGGGAGCTGGCAAATTATGATTACGATAAAAAGCAAGTTCCTGGAAAATTATCCTGTAATTTTTTTTACACTTGTTACATGCAAGTGTTTCATTAACAATGCCATCCGACACGTTTTTAATGTGATCAGGCATTTCATACGTTTGATCCTGGCAATCTCTTTTATCCTCATGCCAATTCCAACCTTGTTTTAAGGCTTCGCTTTTTGTAAGCTGTTTGAATTCTGGGGCTGCGCTTTCGTTGTAAGCGAAAAAACTGAGCTCTTTTGGGAAAAACTGCCCCCATTCCGAGCCTTGCGAGGATCCTGCCTTCGGCCCTGAAAGAGGCTCAGGCCCTGAACGGGAGCTTGTCGAAGGATAGGGGGTGCTTTTCATATGTTCTATTATTTTTGGCACAAGTTCTTCGTATTCTTCTTTTGTATATTGTTTATTCAAAATACAGTATTTCTTATGTCTCAGGCCAATACAGCCAAAAAGATATTCTGAATTGTGACACATTTCGCAATAATAAAGATTGTTTACGTCGTAGCAAACTGAACAAGCGGTTAGGAATTTACCGCGGTTACATGCATGGCATTCATACTGTATTTCGCAATCAAGGGCGGATTCATAGGTGTCATAACAATCCTGCATATACGCACAATCATAGCAATACGAGCAATCTCTCATCTTGTAACAATTGAAGGTATTTTGGACGTTCTTACATTGATGAAGGTAATCCCCTGTTGAATCTTCGCAGTTTATTATTTCACTGGATCTTCTTGGGGCATTTTTGATTAATTCGTGATAGTGCTTTATGTATTTCTGTAAATTTTTATACGAACCTGTATCGTAATTTTCCAGATATTTTTCATACTCCTCTTTGCTATAAGATTTATTTTCTATGTAATACTGTTTGTGTCTTAAGTTCCAGCACATTAAAGAGTCCTTCACATCTCTACAGCTATAAAGAAAATCGGAATCCACGCTTCCTATGCTCAAATAAACGTATTTTGCATTATTTGATTTGGGTGAATAATTTGCCTCATAGCAATTGGATGCATTTTCCGTCTGGTAACTATCAACCATATCTTTGCAATGGATTAAATATTTTCCATAATAAATATCCTCCGAAAGACCCACGTCAACAGATAAATAACTGTTTTTCGCCTGATCGGAATGATTTGTGTAATCGCTATTTTCATTGTTTTTTCCATAAAGCGAAAGACGTGGAACAACGGATTGCAAATCTTTAAATTGCTCGAAAAATGGGCGACTAAAATCAAATTCCCGTCCGTGATCCAATGGCTCCCAGTTGTCGCTCCACCAGTATTTTGTGTCGTATACAGTCACTTTTGTTTCAGGGCGATACATTGAGATTATTTCTTTTCCGGTTGCGTCACATTTTCGCTTATAGAAATTTCTTTCATTACGAAAATTTGCCCTGCGTACTTGCCGGCAATCCGGGCAATGTGTTGGTTCAGGCACGCCAATTTTTTCGTAGAACTGATGGTCTGTGTCGGTTATTTCGAACGGTGATGTGCATTGTTTGCAGCTTGGCATCAGTACACTTCTTTTAAGTAACACTCTTCGCAGTAAACTTTTTCTGGACGGTCCGGTGAGTAAGCTGTTGATATATCACCATCACATTTATCACATTTACGGTCAAAGAGGTTGTGGGGATTCCTCATCCCCATTCGATCCTGATGCCGACAATCTGGACATTTTTTTGGAATTGGCAAATTAATCTGCCGGTAAAATT
>JAJDCE010000140.1 GCA_029260985.1 Patescibacteria group bacterium
GCTAAAAAATGGCTTATTTAAGCCTAAAAAACTTCACCATAATACTTATATTTATGCAAGGCCTATACCCTGGAGTTTCTCTCTGAAATATGCTATAATAATTAGATTTATGCATAAAATCAAAAAACAAAATTTATTGGTCCCTTTTGTAGCTCTCTTTCTAGCAGTGATGTTAGTGCTCGCCAGCACTAGCTCTCTGCTCTTTGCCGCTACTACAACTCCAGCCACCATAAACTACCAAGGTCGGCTGCTTAGTAGTGCAAATATTCCCCTTTCAGGGGCCTACACTTTCCGCTTCAGTTTGTGGAACTCAGCAGACTGGCAGGCAGCTGACACAACAGGGGGCGGAGCAATTAACGCCGCCTCACCTCGTTACGCAGGCTGGCAAGAAACATTTGCAGTAGCAACCAATGCCTACGGCCTGTTTAACATGAGCTTGGGCAGTACGGTTGCTTTCCCTAACTTCGCTGACCCCACCCACACTCATTTGCAAGTGGAAGTAAAGGGAACTGCTGCCGCAGACACCACCTACGAAATCCTGGATCCAGCTGGCACCACAGCCGACACCAACGACCGCAAACCCCTGAATAAATCTGCCTTCGCAGAAAATGCAGATACGGTCGACAATGCAGAAGTGGGAACGGCAGCAGGTGACCTAGCGGTTCTAAGCGCTGGCGGTATTTGGAACATCAATCAGATCCCCTCAGGAACCAACCAGGATATCTGGCAAATTGATGCTAACGACAATGCAGCAGGCGGAGTGGTTCAGTTAAGCTTCGGCAGCTCACTTTTAAATCGAATATTAAGTTATGACGATGACGGAGTAGGAGCCGCTGACGGATGGTTCAATTTTTCAGATGATGTAAACATTCAAGGAGATTTAACCACAACAGGGACAATCAACGGTGTGACTTTAACAAGCATTCCGTTCACCAATCTGGCTGCACGCACCAAAACTACACGCCTGAAGCCTCATTTTCCGGGCGCAGTAGCTGAAGCAATCGGCGCAGGAAGCCACAGAGGTAAAATACAATCACATTTTGTTGATGATGATGGACCAGGCGGTCCCAATAATTACAGCTACTACCAATGGACCACAAGGCAAGGGGTGATAAACAACTACGATATTGTTCTCAGGTGGAAATTGCCAGATGATTTTGTATCATGGCAGGCAACCCCAATTGCTTTCCGCTACAAAACATCAACAGCGAATGCAGCCGACAACAAAATAGACATTTCAATCGATGATACAACAGGAACCAGCATCGCTGGTTTAACAGGCGGTTCAACCTTGGTAAGCAACGCCTGGACAACAACAAATATTGGCTTCGGAGGCGGCGGTACTTTTACCGCTGGCTCTGAAATCACTATTTACATCAAGATGAGTGCCACAAGCGCCGGTGGTGCCCTTGTTGGTGATTTCACTTTTAACTATAACGGCCGTTAACCCCCACGCCTATGTAACACATCAATAACCCCTAACAGATCACAACGATCACGTTCATGCCCTAAGTACAGATTGAAGATTGAAAAATATGCATAAATCACAAATCTGTAAGTGAGGATCTCATCCTCACAAAAACCAACATCCCTCTGCTCCTGATGATTCAAATGAAGTCATTAGCGGCGGAGGACCGGAATCATCGCCAATATGATTCCCTGCCCAGCCTGAACAAGGCGGGCTATCCACTCCCTTTAACGGGAAATTCCGGACCTCCACCGGATAACAAATCGGAGATTATTTTATCCACTTTATAACTTAAAAATGAAAACTAAAAACGCAACATGGAACAAATGGATGCGTCGAGTTAGCGGCCTAATGGCTACCCTTCTGCTCACTATGAGCTTTGCGGGTCACGCCTCCGCATTAATCCTCTTCCAGGATGATGACAATCATGATGTCAATTCTGAAGGATTAATCATCAATGCTGATGACACTGGAGCACAAGATGCTTCACTGCAATTCGGTAACGATGCAACCGATGCGACCATTACATTCGGTGATGCAACCAGCGATTTAACCATCGCCACCCCATCAGGTGGAGATGTAATTGTTGGTTCAGGAACCGGACTAAACTTTAGCGGATCTGATATGTTCAGAATCCGTGAAAATGCCGATCCAGCCACCAACTCAGCCTGTACTGTAAAAGGTGAACTTATTTATGACACCACCGACGACCAATTACAAATATGTACTGTTGTCGGCGGAGCAGGTGCAGCCACATGGGCAGCCGTTGATACAGGTGGTGGTGATGCAGCCACTTTAGATGGCTTAGACTCATTAGATTTCCTTCGTTCAACTGCAAGTGATTCATTTGGTGACGGTGGTACATTCACCTTAACCATTGGTGCAGATGACACATTACAAGTAGACGGAACTTTTGACGCAAATGGTGCAGTGACCATCGGTGACGGTGGTGATGCCGCAACATTAGACTCAACCACACTGTCTATCGACTCAACTGACACTACAAACTTAACGATGACAGCTAACGATGCTGCAGCAAAAACTTTGACGATCCAAGCTACAAACGCTGGCGCTGGTGCTGGTAATTTAGATATCAATGTTGATGAGGCAGTTACAATCGATTCAACAGCTGGCGGAGTATCTTTAGATGGTGCTGCTGCTTCCAACTTCACCACTTCAGCCGGTGCACTTACCTTGGATGGTAACGGCGGTGTAAACATCGCTGGTAACGCCGCTGAAGTCGATGTAACAACCACTGGTTTGGTTGATGTTAACTCTGGAGCCTTCACATTGGATGGTACAACCGGCTCATTGGATTTCACAGACACCGCAAACTTAACGATGACAGCTAACGATGCTGCCACAAAAACCCTAACCATTTCCGCTACTAACGCGGGTGCTGGAGCCGGTCAAATCGTTATCGGAACCGATACGTGGGATATCAGCGGCGCGGGTGTAGCCACAGGCTTTACAGGAGTAACTTCCACCGGCGTAATTGACTACAGTGGCTCAAGCCGCTTGGCTTTACATCAGGGAGCAGCTAATCCTGGTACTTGTGTTGAGGGTGACATTTTCTATAACACCACTGACAACACCACCTACACTTGTACAGCCACTAACACCTGGACTGCTTTAAGTTCAGGAGGAGCTGATACATTTGAGTCTGTATATGCAGCTGATGGAGACAAATCACTTTCAATAACTGATAACCTTGCAACTGGTTTTGATATCAAAGAAGGTGCTAACAGTTACATCCATTTAGCCACAACTAATGGAAGTGAGCTTGTTACTATTACTCCTGCTACAACCGTTACCGGAACATTAACTGCCAACGGAACGTTAGCAGCAAATGGCGCTGTTACCTTAGGTGACAATGGTGACACGGTCACCATCAATTCATCCGACTGGGATATCTCAGCAACAGGTGATATTACCGGTGCAGGTGCCATTACGGCTGACGGACTGATTACAGGTACTGCCGGTGCCACCGTAAGTGGTGCAGCCACTAGTATCAATGCGAGTTCTAACTTTGCAACCAACATCAACACCGGTACTTCATCCGGTGCAGTTACCATTGGTGGAGGTTCTGGAACCGTAGCGATCAATTCATCCGACTGGGATATCTCCGCAACAGGTGATATTACCGGTGCAGGTGCCATTACGGCTGACGGACTGATTACAGGTACTGCCGGTGCCACCCTTAGTGGAGCCGCTATCAGCTTGAATAACAGTTCTAACTTCGCAACCAACGTAGGCACAGGTACTTCTACCGGCGCCGTAACTGTTGGTGGAGGTTCAAACACAGTAGCCATCAACTCATCTTCATGGGATATCACGACTGCAGGTGCCGCTTCTGGCTTAACCACCATCGGTGCTTCTGGTAACATCACCACTTCAGCTGGAGACTTCATTATCGGCACAACCGGACTCACAGAAACTACAGGTGCCACTGATTCTGGTGCTTACCTAGTTGGAGCATTTGATGAGTTCGCCAATTCTGCCAGTACAACCGTACAAGGTGTATTGAATGATTTAGATGCCTTGATTGGATCCGGCGCTCCAAATACAGACACTATGGTATTTGAACCGGAATATCCAAACTACATACTTTGGGGGGATGGAACCAGTAACAACGGTAAAATGGAGGCACTTTATGACAGTACTAACCGTGAACATTACTACCGTTGGACCACCAAAAAGAGTGCAGCTCATGACTACGACATTCGATTCCGTTACACCCTGCCAGCTGACTATACAGCCGCTGGGAACATGACAATTCGACTTCGAACCGATACCACCACCGCTGGTGATAACTCGATTGACGTAACTGTACGTAACGATACCGATAACGGTACCTGTCATGCCGACGGCGCCACCACTGGTGCAGTTGCTGGAACATGGGAAACCATCACCATCACGGGAGCAGAAGTTGAAACCGGTTGTACCGGTGGAACCGCTCTGAACCCAGGAGACGTTGTTGAAGTAATTCTTAAAACATTCGCTAACAACACCTCTAGTGGAGGAACTGATGTTGGTACATTAGCGTTCGCTTACACGAACTAATCTTTAATTGGCATTTGATGCCCCTCTCCCTCTATTATCCTCGAATTAATCTGAGGATCTAGGAGGGGGGCAAAGCCATGCCAATTACCAACTGCCATTCATTATTTAAATCATATCAATCAGGCAAATCCTTTAATCAGTGGTCAAAAATGAAAACCATAAGAACAATATCATCAATTCTACTCTCGCTAATAATACTGTTAACCGCAGTAATGCCTGCCCATGCAGCAATCCTTCTGGAAAGCGAATATCTGCTAGAGAATTCAGGAAATGCCTGGGTAATTGATTCACAAGATGATGCAACTGGCGACATAAGCCTCCAGTTTGGAAATACCCTTGGTGAAAGCATCACTTTTGACACCACCAATACCCGCTTTGATCTAAGTGATGACTTGCGAGTAGGAGGTAATCTGGAAACTGCAGGAACCACCTTCACACTTGATGCAGACAATGTAGGAGCTGGCACAAATATAGATATTACTGCAAATCAAGGAACAGACCTCGACGGAGCGCTTCGTTATGACTCCACCGCCAACAACTGGCAGCTAAGCAACAACGGAGGAACGTTTGCAGAAATCGCCACCGTACCAATTGATTTGGCTGTAATACAAGCCCGAAGAAGTACGATCTTTGCGCTAAATAACACTTACACCGATATCACTTTCGATGTTACAGACGTAGAAAATCTGACCACCATTTTAGAGCATGACAACGTTAATACCGACCAAATCGACATTAAAGCAGATGGGATTTACCGAATTTCATACGACTTCTCATTCGATACACCTGTTCTGAATAATAGAGATTGTGACATATATGGCCGAGTAAGATTAAACGACACATCAGTACTTAATGGCTCAGAAGGTCAAACTACCTCAACGGAAAGGGATTTTTCGGAAGCAGAGCTATCCCAATCATTTATGGCAAGCTTAACAAATGGTGATTTCATCACCCTCCAGCTTCAGTACCAATTGGATGCCTGTAATGCATTACCGAATGGAATATTTACTGCCTATAAAATGGATGGAATTAAAGGAGATGCGGGTGCCCAAGGCTTACCAGGAACGGTAGGGCTCGGCACCAATGAAAACACCTTCACTCTGGACCAAGATGATACTGGTGGAAACGTATCATTAGTATTTGGAACCACTTTAGCTGAAACAGTCGCATGGAATTCTGCCTCAAGCCGCTTTGATTTAAGTGATGATCTCTCAGTTACAGGTAGTATTTCATCTGATGCCGGTGCCACAATTAGTGGTGCAACAGCCAACATAAACAACAATTCTAATTTCGCCACCAACTTAAACACCGGCACTTCAACAGGAGCTGTAACGATTGGCGGAGGCTCAGGAACGGTAGCCGTAAACTCATCCAGTTGGGATATTTCTACTACGGGTGTAGCCAGCGGGCTAACCGGAATTACCTCAACAGGAACCATAGATTTAAGTGGAGTCTCTCGATTTGCCATTCATCAGGGAGCAGCCAACCCAGGAACCTGTACAGAAGGTGACCAGTTTTACAACACAACCGATAACTTAACCTATGCTTGTACTGCCACCAATACATGGACAGCCATTGGAAGTGGTGGTGGAAGTTCTGATTTTGAAGCCGTTTATGCAGCAGATGTCGGAAGCAATCTTAATACAACCAATAGTATCTTCACCATCACCACAGGAATCAGTGATTTTGTAGTAAACAGTAATGACTGGAACGTAACTGCCACCGGCGACCTTGATGCAGCCACCATAACCTCAAATGGATTACTGACTGGCTCTCTTGGTACCACCATTAGTGGAGCTGCTTCAAGTATCAACGCCAACTCTAACTTTGCCACCAATTTAAACACGGGTACCTCAACAGGAGCGGTAAGCATTGGCGGAGGATCAGGAACCGTAGCAATTAATTCAACCAGCTGGGATATCAGCACAGCAGGTGCAGCCACCGGACTGACAGGTATTACTTCCACAGGAACGGTTGATTTTAGTGGCGCCACCAACATTATCGTTCCGCACACCAATTCAGCAATTCTTACATTAGACAATGACAACGCAGGAGTAGGTGCAAATGTGGATATTGTAGCCAACCAGGGCAGCGATTTAGATGGAACACTGCGCTACAATGCCACCACTAACCGCTGGGAAATAAACAATAACAATGCCGGATTCAACGATATTCATATGGCCAATGTGTTTTATACTTACGACAACACAGGAGCTCAAGCAATAACCGCTGTAGCAGCAACCCTTAATTTCAATGCGGTCACAGAAACCATTACTGATTCAAATTACACCTTCTCAGATGTAAACGACACTGTAACATTCAACGAAACCGGCTTATATAAAGTAACGGTAGAAGTAGGAACCGATGATATTAACACCGCCGGTGGAGCCCGTACTGTAAACCAAATAAACGTTCAGGAAGACCCATTAGGCATTGCCGCCTTTGCTAATATTCCCGGTGCTTTAACCTATTGCTACCATCGGGAAACCACATCAAACGCATGTAGTGTAAGCTTTATTCGATCATTCACCGCAACCGATATCATTCGAACTCAAATGACCCGAATTGAAGGAACAACTAATTTAAACACGCGGCTAAACGCTTCTCACATTCTTGTTGAACGAATCCGATAAATACCTATACTTATATATAGGGAAATAAAAATGAAAAAAATTCACAAAAAAATCTTAGGAATCATTGCTGGCTTTGCCTTCCTACTTGTATCCATTCAATTGGTACAAGTAACCCGTGCTGCAGAAAACAGAATAATCGGAATGATGTTTTTAGATGGAGGAAGTAGTCCCATTACCACTGCGTTGGATTTAAGGGTGAGTCTATGGGATGCTTATGAAGTCAGAAGTGGGGATGTAGACGGAAGCGGTAACATCAACACCTCGGCCACTCATTATGCTAGCTATCAGGACACTCTCACAATCACACCCGATGGGAATGGATATTTCATACCCGGAGTATTCGGTTATTACAAATTAAACTTGGCTAATTTAACCGCCTTCCCGGATGTAACTTACACCAATGCTTATTTAGACCTGGAATACAAAGCAGCAGGAGCACCCAACACATCTTATCTGCATTACGACTTTGTTAATGATCCCCCTTTTGACAACATCACACGCAAGCTTATTGACGACAATTCAAGCTATTATACGCTGGATGCAGGACCTCGAACCAATTTCAATGCCTTCACCTTGGATGCCAACAACAATGCGGCCACCGAGGTTAAATTAGAATTCGGCGAAACATTAGCAGAGTTCCTGCAATGGAGTGTCGCAAATGTACGTTTTGAATTAAGCGACGACCTATATATAACAGGTAATTTGGATCTTAGTGGATTGGTAGATGGGCGTGATATCGCCCAGGATGGTCAAACTTTAGACAATGTGCAAGAGGGTTCATTGAGCGGCCTGGCTTCAGCCTGGCATCGTTCCGATACTTACTCCTTCTTTGTAGATGTTTTTGAAGACCTTTCCTTATTAGACATTGCCAACTCAGCCAACTACTTCTTCGACAAAAACCAACGTAGTATGTTGGGAGCTTTGGTAGACGCAGTTGTAAATGACTTTGAAAACTATGCCGACACCACGGCTATGCAAGTGATTTGGGCTTCAAGCGACGCAACCAACACACCGATAAGCTTAGACACAACCACCTTTCAGGAAACAGCCAAAGCCATGCGCGTTGACCTTACCTATAACAATAGTGTGAATGATTCTATTGAAAAAACCTACCCTTCACCAGTAGACCATGAAAAATCATTCGGACACAGTTTCTATGCTAAAACAGAGGCAGTAAGCCTAGCTTCAAACAGTATAACGGGTACCCCAGCCGTAGCAACTGTACCAGGAGCACCAACTGTTCTAGCAGTTACAAAAGCAGGTGACACCGAAGTTGATTTAACCTGGGTCGCACCTGTATCAGATGGCAATTCACCATTAATAAGATATGACGTTCAATATAACACCGTAGCAAGTGGTAATTTTAATTTAACGTTTACCGACGATGCAGTTGTAGGAGCTACAGTAACCGGCTTGACCAACGCAACCCCTTATCAATTCAGAGTCGTAGCCGTAAATGCAATTGGATCCAGCACTGCATCTAATGTAGTCAACGCCACCCCAGCCGTTCATATTCCACAATACTGGCTCACTCCGGACAGTGGCACCAATGTAGGTGCAGACACAACTGCCATTGCTTGTGGTGCCTCTATTGAACCAGGGCCAGTTGTAGGCTTGATGACCAATGCAAACCCAACTTGCCCAACAAGAACTCGTATACGCTACACTCCTGCAATAGCAGGCACGTATTTAATGACATTTGCGGTTTTGGATACTGAATACACTGTGCCAACCCAAATAACTGGCAATGCCACTGCCTCAAACATGACGATTGACACTAGTGGTGCCACCACCAGCTGGTACTATGAATTTTGTGAATATGACCCAAATGGCGCCGCTGGAAATTGTAATTCATTAGGAGTTTCAACAACAGTAATAGGTCCCAACAACAACAATGCAGATATAGCCCTTATTACAACAGGAATGGCGGGGGGAATTATTCGACCCGGAAATAAATTAGCTGTGAAAGTATGGCTCATAGACACTGGCTTTGGCGACAGAGCTACATTATTTTATGATGAAAATGGCACACCCGGAAACACCTGGATTTATGTCACTGAAACCCCCACCACTAGCGCTCCAGGATCCCCAACAAGCACAACCGCTTTAAATGGAGATGGTGAAGTTAATTTAACATGGACAGCACCAACTTCGAACGGTGGTTCAGCCATTACCAGTTATGAAGTGCAGTACGGAACCGTTGCCAGCGGAGCCTATGGCAATACCCTTGTTGACGATACCGTTCCTGGTGCTACCGTTACTGGCTTGGCCAATGGAACCGCTTATCAGTTTAGAGTAATTGCAAAAAATGCGATTGGATCAAGCTCCCCTTCCAATTCCGTTACTGCAACCCCTATTACCCTGCCCACCATTTCAACACCAACTGACTTAGTGGCCTACAACAGAGACACACAAGTAGAACTAGTATGGAATGCACCCGTTTCCAACGGAAATTCAGCCATCACGAGCTACGAAATACAATACAACACAGTAGCCAGCGGTAATTACGACCTTATATTTGTGGATGATGCGACCCCAGGTGCCACTGTTACCGGTCTGACAAACGGAACCGCCTATCAATTCAGAGTAGTGGCCATTAACAGCAATCGAAAAAAAGCAAAATTCAAATATTATATGGAAGATAGCTCTGGGAATAAGATGGAATCACGTGAGCTTTCCATTATGCCGGCCTCTAACTGGCAACTCTTCAACCTACCATTTCATGAGATGACCAATGTTCAGAATGCGTTTATGGATTTAAGTGACTTAAAAAAGATTGGATTCACCATTAATGCCGATGATCACGCAAGGTTATGGATTGACTACATCACCGAACAACAGACAGGATCTCTCGGGCAATCAGTTACAATAATTGGCACTGCCAAAACCGCCGATGGATCTAATTCAGTCACCAACGGTGAAGCCTATATAATTACAAATTCAGAACTTGCCGCAGGTGCCACTAAAACCATTTCGATAAGTCGGGATAATGGAGTAACCTGGACCGTAGTATCTGAAAGCACCTGGACAGACATCAGCGCTCAGCCAGCAGGCACCCAAATGAAATACAAGATTGTGTTTAATGGTGCCAGCCGGGTAGATGGCCTCGCCTTCAAATGGCGCTAACCGAATGTAGCAACAACTTTAACTATTACGATAACAATAACTACCTCGTAACTGTAATCGTTGGAGGTGTTCCAGACCCACTCGCCCCCTCCCCTTCCGGAAGGCAAGCGCCAACCAAAAATCCAGCCACCGAAGACCTGTTAAAATAATAACCTGTATTGCTTTCAGTACCGGTTTTTGGATCTTTTGGAATAACAGATATATAGGCAGCTCCCATATCAAGAAAATCAATACATTCATCATCCACTGGAACAGAACCACAGGTTCCAAGACAGCCACTACCATCCGTACCAATAACATAATTCGTATCGGTATTTGAATTAACTATTTCATCGTAATGAGTTCCGTCATTATCTGTCTGAAACTTTTTAACAGCATCTAAAATCGTATTCACAGCTGACCAACGTCTGGCATTTCGAGCTTCATGCAACCGACGGGCCGGATCAATCGCCACAAAAATCGCACCCGCTAAAATCGCAACAATCGCAATCACGATAATCAGCTCAACGAGTGTAAATGCATTCTGATTTTCGGGATTTCGTTTTAGCATTAAATGCAACTAATATGTATAAGCTAACGAGAAATTGTGATGGTCGGAGGTGTGCCGTCGCCACCAGAACCCTCACCTTCCGAATTACAGGCGGCAACCGTAATAGCCCCATTTGTATCAATCTTAATAGCATAAGTAGTCAATGAAACAGTGCCATCCTTAGGGTCATAAGGTACTGATGCAAGATAGTTAGAGCCGATAGCACTTAAATCCACGCAATCTCCGCTTGTATTATTCAGATAACAGGTCATGCCACAACCTGCAGCTGCAGTGCCTATTTGATAATATAAATCAACCGTCATTCCGGCAATTTCAGTATAATGGTCACCTTCATTATCAACCTGGTACTTCCTCACGGCATCCAAAATAGTAGTGGCATCCACACTCCTCCTGGCATTTCGCACTTCATGCAATCGTCGGGCCGGATCAACAGCCACAAAAATCGCTCCAGCCAAAACAGCAACAATGGCAACCACAATAATCAATTCAACCAAAGTAAAAGCTTTTACAGATTTTAAGTTTCGATAATTAATTTCATTCATATTTGTTTTTCAGATGCTAACAATCTACCCTTAAAAACACATTTGGTCAATAAATTAGCACCAAAACAACAGAATCATCGAGTTACCTTAATATCAGGTGGAGTACCACCACCTCCTGCAGCCTCACCTTCCGGATCACAAGAGCCAATAGTGATAGCGCTATTTTCATGCTTATAGAGGTAATATCCAGAATATTCCTGATCTCCCGTTTTTGGGTCTACCGGTACAACTGCCATATACTCTGAACCGATATCAGTTAAATCAACACAATCTGAGCTCACAGCCGGAACTGCAGTACAATCATAGCTGCACAAGAGCGCATCCTCACCAATAACCGAATATTCCAACTCGTAAGCATCATTCACCTCATCATAATGCTCCCCTTCATTGTCCACCTGGTATTTTTTTACTGCGTCTAGAATAGTATTCACATCACTTTGCCGGCGAGCATTTCGGACTTCATGTAATCGACGGGCCGGATCAATCGCCACAAAAATTGCCCCAGCCAAAACCGCCACAATCGCAATCACAATAATCAGTTCAACTAAGGTAAAAGATTTCCGATCATCAGATAAGGAACAATGAATAAGAAAGTGAAACATTTTGCTATCGAGTAATTTGAATAGCAGGTGCTGTTCCAAGCCCTCCTGCACCCTCACCTTCAGGATCACATGAGTATATTGTAATAGCCCCATTACCATCCCGCTTTAGGGCATAAGCTGTTTCAGAATCAGTACCCGTTTTTGGATCTTTCGGAACCACCGCCAAATAGTTACTTCCAATACTGCTCAAATCAACGCATCCAGCCACAGTAGTAAAACTAGCACATTCATTCGCGCAGCTACCAGTATTCGTTCCAATTAAATGATAAGCGTTAGTGGTTGCCGTAGCTACTGTCGAATAATGAGTACCTGAATTATCTGCTTGATACTTTTTAACACCATCTAAAATAGTGCCAACATCAGCGTGCCGTCTGGCATTTCGGGTTTCATGAAGCCGCCGTGCCGGATCAATTGCCACAAATATTGCCCCAGCTAGTATCGCCACAATCGCAATAACAATAATAAGCTCTACCAGGGTAAAACCCTTGTTCAGGCTTTGTATAATTTGTGTATTGTATTTTGCTTGTACTTTGTGCATTTGTATTTTGTACATTAGGCTCAGCCGACTACATTTTATGCTTTTCCGTCTCAGGATTCAATGAATAATTAGCCAAACCAACCAAACTCGTTGAATATTGCTCCATGTCAATCAGCGACGCAACGGGAGAATCCCCTTCCTTCAGGTAAACTAATTTTTTACCTGTTTTTTCAGCTAATGTTTGAATATTTTTTCGAAAATGTTGTGGAAAATTCGCAAAAATCAAATGATCTATTGTAGCTTTAAAAGTCTCTTTTAAATTTTTTTCACTCTGCACAATAGCATCAAAAATAAAAGCGCCGTCATTATTTTCTTCAAACCGTTCCCTCAGCAAATAGCTATCATACAATAGGCCTCCCAAAATCAGAGAAAGAACAATCTCTGTCTCCTGCCAAGAAATTAGAGCAAAATTTGTAGCTCGCTCAGGACCTAAGTAACTAGTCTGAGCAATGGGCTCCGCCACAAAGTGGAGATCCTTAAAGCCAAGCTCGCTACAAGCCTCAGTAACCAAATGCTTCCATCTTTTGGGATAAGCCAAAGCACCGCAATAAACGCTTTTTTTATTCGTTCGTTTAGAATAATCAACCTCGACATCTCCGAATTCAAAAGGTGATTGGTTCTGGACCACCTCCTTAATTCCAATTTTCATGTGATCAGCACTGGTATGAGAAGGAAAAACCTTGATAAATGAATAAAGCTGCTCGAAAGGAATATTGATAAACAGATGATCAGGCTGAATTACACTAGGCATAGCGCCAGTAAACAGATTCTGAAGTGCCGCCTGAAACTCCGATTCTCGTACTATTTCACCTCGCTGGACAATGCCTCCATCCAATTCAATCCGATGAATACCCAATAGTCGTGGCGCACCCGAACCCACCACTTCTATCTGAGCCACTTCAAGAAAATGATCATGAATGATCAAAGAAGTAGGATTTGATTGCTTAGGCCCGAAGATTTTTTTTAGAAATGACATTTTTATTTTTTGATTTTGAAGCAATGAGCTTACAGCTTAAAGCTTATAGCTTAAGACTGATTTAATCGGTCCATTCAATAATATCAAAAGTAGGAGTGAGTTGCACGCGAAGAAAGAGGTCTCGGGTAATCAAATCACGAATTCCTGAAACGATAATATCACGGTTATTACCTGTCCCTGAAATCGAAACAGAGCAGGAAACATCACTAATGGTAACGGCGGCGCCTGTATAACTATTATCACGACTTAATAAAACAAGTGCATTTTCTGCACAGCTCTCAACCGGAACAAAGACAAGTTGCGACTGCCGATTCTGAAAAGCATTCGTCCTGGAAGAGATACCGTTTAACACCAAAGTAACAGCTAAGGTAATTAAAGCAAAATTGATCACTAAAGTAGTCAATAGTCCAATAATCCCCCTTCGATTTTCAAATAATAATTTCATTAGTCTTCACTACGTATATTAAAAGTTCCACGGGTTGAAAATGACTCATCATAAACCGGATCGCTCCCGGGATTTACATGATTAAGTGTCAAATCAATTTGAAAGGATTCCGGCTCTCCACCAACCGTATAGTCAGAAACCTGAAAATCAACAACATCTACATGATCAGAAGTTATGTCGTTAATCGACGAACCCACATGATTAAATCGCAACTTTCGAATTGTGACAGAACTGCCTCCAACCGTAACGTTTTTTTGATAAGTTTCAAATCGCCTATTCCCATCCGAATAATCAAGCTCTAAAACACCAGGGTGACTGTCAAAAGCTGAACCGACCTGATTAAGACCTTCGCCATTACGAGCGGTAAATTTAATGAGCTCCACTGCCTGAGAACCATTCTCTTTGACTTCAGTGGAAATAGAAGCCTGAACACCCCCTTGTCGCATCTGCCAATAAAATCCAATCATAAAAGCAATAAACACTGAAGCAATTCCCAAATAGAGAATAGTTTCGACGAGGGTAAATCCTCTTTTTCTGGGACTATGGACTAAGGAATAGGGACTAAGCTTTCTACTTCTAGTAGAATTTAATCTGTGCCTACAATGTGAAATAAATTTTAGCATTTTACACTTAGTTCTTAGTTCCTAGTCCTTAGTCCTAGGCTGGAGGCCAAACTCCTGGGCTATCATAATTAGTCAGCAATCCCTCTTCCTCAATTAGTCGACTAGTATAAGGGGTCGGTTGCCATGAAAGCTGAATCTTAACCCACTTAGAATCCGAGTCATCAGTACCACCACTCGTCACAATGTTCCCACTACCATCTCGAAATACAGATCGAACCTGAATCGTTCTTGTGAATCCATCGGCTTCATCAGTAATGCCAAAAAATTCCCAATAACCATTCGCGTCACGAAGTCCATAAGTCTGATTGGCAAGATTAGCCCAATTCTGATTCCGAATCGATCGGACCGCCTCCCAGGATTCAGAAAAAATCTGACTTGCCTGTGTCAGCTTTGCGGTTTCTAAGTTATTCAAATAACTACCTGTAATCGGCACCGCCACTCCCCCAGCTAAAATCACAAACAATGAAATAGAAAGCATAAGCTCCATCAGCGTAAACCCTTTCGGCCTCTCGCCATTGTTGCCTCTATTGTTGCCTCTATTGTTTATCAATTGTAAATATTAAAAACTAAAATCAACAAATCCAAGTGAATTAACAGAAACATTATATGTTTCACTATCTGCCACCAACTGAAAAGTCCCATCATCAGAAGTAAAACCACTTCGTTTTGAAAATACTATCTCCTGCCCACCTCCAGACAAAGATACATTCTGAAAATTAACTTGTTTATAAAAATCCGTTATCTGATCAAAAGAAGTATCCCTAGACGCATAAGTACCTCCTTTAAATAAAACATATCGCTGAGGATCCGTAGCGGTATCAAAATAAACCCCCCAGGCAGAATCCCGATACTGGGATGTAGAATTTGTATGAGCCTCTCGGAGACTTTGAACTATGCTATCCCCACCAAATCTCAACCCTTGTGACGATGTAAAATTTCCCATCACCATCGCCCCCATCCCAAATAATAAACTAAACAAAGTAAATACAATAATCAGCTCCACAAAAGTAAAACCTTTAGTATTTGTATTTTGTGTTTTGTGATTTGTTTGTGCTTTGTACATTTTGTGCTTTGTATATTTTGAGCGCTAGCGAATATTACCTGTAATTTTATAAATAGGACCAAGAATAGAGAATGCCACAAACGCAACAATAAGCCCTACAATAATAATCAGGATCGGCTCCAGGCTGATTGTAAGATTCCGCATCGCATCATCCACCTCCGCCTCAAAATAATCCGCAATATTATCACACGCTTCTTCAAGTCCTGCAGTCGCCTCGCCAAGTGCTAAAAGTTTAATAAAAATATCATCGAAAAAAAGGGGATGTTTTTCCAGCGAGCCCGCAAGAGTTTGACCTTTTTTAATCAAAGGAATACTCACTCGAACAATATGCTGATAATAAAAATTAGTCAGCACCGTCGTCATCACATTCAAACTGTCATCAATAGGCATTCCACTCCGGGTAAGTGAAGCGAGCGAGCGACCAAAGCGAGCCATAGAAAGCTGCCGGACCAAAGTGCCTAAAAGTGGAGTTTTAACCAATAACCAATGCGTTACAGGTCTCGAAAATTTCATCCTGGAAACAACAATCAAAGTAAAAACAAATAAGAAAAAGAGAAAAAATATTTTCCCACCATGCGCATCAAAGAGTCGTGCAAACCACATCAGAATTCGGGTCGATAGAGGTAAGTCAACATCCAAACTTCCAAAGAGCGGTAAAAGGTTCGGCAAAACGAATAAGCCGATAGCCAATCCCAAACCAACCACAGCCACTAAAATAAACATAGGGTACATCATGGCTGACCTGATTTTGTGCTTAAATTCCTGCTCTTTTTCAATAATCAGAACTAATTGCTCTAGGTTTTCCTGAAAGGAACCGGAAAGTTCACCGGTTTTAATCAGGTTTAAAAAAAGTGGGGAAAAATATTTTTCATGCTCGGTTAAAGCCTCATGTAAATAAGCGCCACTGCCCACATCTTTTATTACCTGAGTCAGAATAAACTTTAATCTACCCTTAGCTTGGCCAACAGCAATTTCAAGCGCCTGAGCAATGTTATACCCAGCCTTAACCGCCGCATACAACTGCTTGACCAGGAGCAGAAGCTCCTTATTCGACACACCACCTATAATTATCTCCTTACTTTGTTTCATATTGTGGATCATATTGTGGATCATCGCTTTGCTTTGTGGGTCATATTGTGGAAGTTTTAACAACAATTTGAACCACAATTTGACCTACAATTTGATCCACCACTTGAATTTATTGATTAATAACCCTAAACACTTCCTCCAAAGTCGTCAGTCCATCCTTCACTTTAGCCAACCCATCCTCAAGCATAATCGTCATTCCATTTTCCTGAGCTGCCGCCTGAATTTCAGCCTCTGTTTTATTATTCATAATGAGCTGTCGAATATTATCTTTCATTCGAAGTGTTTCAGCGATAACGGATCTTCCATGAAAACCTGAATCACCACATTGATCACAGCCACTGCCCTTAAAAAGACGAATCCCATCCTTATCTGATGCGAAAAACTTATCAAAAAGAGCTTTTTGGTCTTCATCCAACGCAAATTGACCAATGAGCTCATCAAGCTCAGAACGCATCATCACAAAACTCGATTTACAATTCTGACAAATTTTTCGAACCAAACGCTGAGCCACAATTAAATCCACCGTCGTAGTAATCAAGTAAGGATCAACACCCATCTGAAGAAGTCGAAGGGGCGCTAAACTGGCATTGTTGGTGTGAACCGTCGAAAGTACAATATGACCCGTCAAGGCGGCATTTACAGCAATCTTACCCGTTTCAAAATCACGTATTTCCCCAATCATCAAAATATCAGGATCCTGACGCATCAGGGATTTTAAACCTTCAGCATAAGTAATATTCGTACGGGTATTGATCTGAGTTTGCATAATGCCCGGAAGACCATATTCAATTGGATCTTCAATCGTTGAAATATTAACCTCGTCATTATTGAGTTGCTTCAAAATCGCGTAAAGTGTGGTCGTTTTACCACTACCAGTAGGCCCAGAAACCAAAATCATACCATTGGTTTTGGAAATTGATCTCTCAATCACTTCCTGATCATGCAGAAGATAGCCCAACTCATTTAGTGACCATTCTTGAGTTTCAGAAGTCAGCAAACGAAGCACAGCCTTTTCGCCATAATGGGTGGGCATAATTGACACACGAAAGTTAATAGTCGTTTTTCCATATGTGACATGAAAGCGACCATCCTGAGAAGCGTTATGGGTATCAATGCGAAGATGCGCCAAAACCTTGATGTGATTGATTATCGTTTCAATAAATTTTGAAGGCAATGTTGAGACAATATTCAAAACGCCATCAATACGAAAACGAATTCTGATTTCTTTATCAAAAGGTTCGATATGAACATCGGAAGCTCCTCGCTGAAAAGCCATTAGAACCAAGGAGTCAAAAACTTCCGACACATTGGTTAACGTATCCAAATGGGACAAATTAGCATTAGCTCGAGCCATTAAAGAATCCAGGCGATCTTCAAATTCAGAAGGATAAGACTTAAGCGCTTCCTCAATTTGAGACGGAGTCGTAAAATGAATCTGTGCCAATTTTCCCGTCTTTTTTTCTAAAAGGTGAATAAAATGAATATTTCTTGGATTGAGCATAGCCACCTTAATCACATCTGAATCAACATCGAAAACAATAACACCTGAGCTCTCGGACACTTGCTTGGGAATAATTGAAATCACGTCAGAGGGGATGCCTACCCCCTTAAATGAAATATATGTACAATTAAAGAAAGCAGCAATCGCAGTACCAGCCTCCTTTTCTTTCATAAAATTATTCTGAATAATCGTATCAATCAAATCAACCCCTTCCTGGCTTGAAGCATGTTTAATATGATCAATTTGCTCCGCAGATAGTAGTTCTAACTTGAGCAAGTAGTCCAAAATCTTTTGCGTGTCTTCATTTGAGTACAAAGTAAGCGCTGCTTCAACACGCCGTATCATCCATTCATCTATGGGTTCCGGCGAAGGCAGTGGTGCAACTGCCGGCTTTACCGCTGCAGCAAGAGCAGGGGATGAATTCTTGGAAGTTTCTGCAGAAACTTCTCCATCTTTTGCAGTATTTTCGGTACCTACATCCTTTGGCACATCATTTGCTTCAGCCTCTGCAAGGTCTACGGTCCCTGATGTATCCTCAGGCATTTGAACCTTCTCTAAAGACACGGCCTCAGCAGATAGCTCCTGATTGATAGGCCCAATGATTTCAGGCTTTGGCTTCAGTGCTTTGACAACTTTAGAGGAAGAGGTCTTTTTTGGTTTTTTCCCCTGAATCTTTTTAGATTTAACCTTTTTCTTTTTTTTGGACACAGCCTTTTCCTCAGGGATAATTTCCTGATCTGAAATACTTCTACTGCTAAATGGATTTTGATCACTTTCTTCCGCCATTTGTCATTTATATAAATATCTATATATTATACCACATTTACCTCTAAAAAAGAAGGCTTTTTAAGCCCTCTTAATAGTTCGTCCGATTTTCAACAAAAAAGTCTATCTTTTTAGAAAGGAATTTATAATATTAACCAACTCGCTTAAAGCGATATTAGACTTAACGTAATATCCCTTTGCCCCATAGGACATAGCCTCTTTTTTATCGGAATCCTGAGCCAAATTACTAAATACTAGTATCGGAGGTACATCTTTCATGCCTTGGAGATCACGAAGAACCTCAAAACCAGTTTTATGAGGCATGATCAGATCGAGTAAAACTAAATCATATTCATTTTCCTTAATTTTAGCCAACGCCTCATTGCCGTCTTTAGCTCTATCAACAATATAACCGCTCTTCTCAAGGGTTATTCCTGCCACCTTAATCAAAAAGGGATCATCTTCTGCAATTAGCAATTTTTTTGCATCATCCATAACTATAAGAATTAAATAATATTTTAACTGATTCTGCCAACAAGAGATTTAGTACCTGTTCGACTTACACCCTTATTCGGCAAAACAACAACAAATGTTGTACCCTTACTCGGTTTTGAAATGCATTCTATTGAGCCACCACACACCGATAACACTTTACCGACAATATAGAGCCCTAGTCCAGAGCCAGTTGTATCAATCTTAGCAGCCTCCTCTGATCTAAAAAAACGAGTAAATATCTTTTTCTGATCTTTAGAGGAAATACCTATACCCTGATCAGTCACCTGAATCTCAAAATTTTTCTTCCTTGAAGTAATCGAAACAGCTATCGTTTTCTTTTTATCTGAATATCGCATTGCATTAGAAAGTAGGCTAACAATCACTTCAGAAATGAGATGCTTATCAAACGTTACATTAATTTTTTTAGCAGGCTTTTTATATAAAATTTTCTGCTTTTTTTCCTTGGCTACATAACGGGACTCTTTCACAAGCTGCTCTATAAATGAACCAAGTTCAATCTTATCGGCAACCACCCCAACCACACCCGCCTCAAGCCTGGAAATATTCAAAAGATCATTAACCAAACTGATCATTCGCTCATTTGAAGTATCCGCATCCTTCAAAAATTCCTCCTGCCTTCCAGTCAGTTTTCCCTCCATTAAAGCGGCTTGAATAAGCCACTTTACGCCCGTTAATGGCGTACGCATTTGATGTGAAGCAAGGGAAACGAATTCACTCTTTGCCTGATCAATCTCCTTCTCCTTTGTGATATCCCGGAAAGTGCCTACTATTCCAAGCATTTTATTATGCAGTAATATTGGTGAAACTGAAGTTGCCAGTGGAACTCTAACCTTACCTTTTACAAAGTACGTCGTTGTATGCACAGATTTTTTCTTTTTTATCGCATCTGAAATAGGAAATGTATTGGGCTTAATTGCATTTCCATTTTCATCCTCAAGGGCATAAACCTTCATATATTCCTCACCAATCACTTGAGTGCTTTTTTTGTTAAACAAACGCTCTGCTTCGGGGTTAATAAAAAGAATCTTTCCCTCTTTCGAGATTGCCACTATGGCATCCCCGATATGAGACAAAAATGCTTCAATTTTCACTCTTTCAGCATCTGTTTCTGACTTAGCCCTCAATAATTTTTTATGAGACAACTGGACTTGCTCAGTCTTACTTCGGTTCTCCTCAATCAATTCTCTTAAATTATCCACCATTAAATCAATAGCAACTACCAATTCGGAAAACTCATCATTCCCTTCAGGGATTTCAATATTCTGACTAAAATCTCCCAAAGATATCTTATTAAGAACCGGAGTGATAGCATTAACCCTTTGGCGGGCATATTTTTTTATGGGAGTTAGATCTTCAGCCACAAATACAAAACCATCAACTCTTTTATTTTTGCCTTCCAGTGCAGCGCCTGAAAGCCGAATCGGAATTTTTCGCTTAGCCTTTGTCAAACAATACCCCTCTACATCATGCACCGCTCCTTTATGAATCAGATCTTCCAAATTCATATTTTTTGCAAATTGAATGGCATCCAAGGGTTGATCAAAAGTACCCTGAAGAGATTGCGGCAACAGCGAAATAAATGAATTAAATTCAGGCAAAAATCCGTACCGAGTATTCAAATCATGACATGCTCTAGTTAAAATAAATTCATTATCAAATGATCTAACGGATGTAATAAATGAATCCAGATTATTGATGAACTGCTTCAAATTATTAAACATCAACTTTAACCAGGGGTTGGACAAATTATGCAATTTATCATCTAGCGATGTAAAATCTATTCCATTTTTCCGCAGTGCGATGCCATAGATCATAGTCCCTTTTGTAGAAGATTCAACAAGGCTATTTAACTGCTTATGCTTAACCATAGGCAAAATAGCCAACACTAATTCTTGAACCAATTCCTGGGAGAAAACAACATTTTGATAATAAGAATTAGCTAATACCAGAGAATAAGGATCCTTAAATATTTTATATTTGAATTTCTTTTGAAGATTCTTTTTTAAAGAAGTGATCTTAAATCTTTTATTTGAACGAAGTACATCTTTTTCTAACTGAACATAAATGCGTATGAGGTTTATTTGTTTTTCATATAAAGGTAATTTTCCAGCACTGCCAATCTGCTTATTGTATAATTTAGCCTCTTTTGAACTTATAAGCCCCAGCAAATACTTCAAAATCAAAATAAATTGTTTCGCAGTCATCGATGATTTATAAGTTATTACTGGCATTAAAATAATTTAAGATTTTCTTTTAGATTTACTTCTTTTCTTTTTAGGACTTATTCCCTTTTCATATTCTTCCATTACTAATTTTAAATTCAACCGCATTTTATCTAACGATTCAGCAAGCTCAGCCACCTCATCTCTGCCATTGGTATCGATTTTTATATCCATATCCCCCGAAGCTATTTTGTTTGCCGCATCTTTTAATGCAAAAATAGGCTTCTCTACAAAAAAGTATACAAATCCTGCTACCAATAAAAACACCAACAATACAGAAGGGAGCAAATACCCAAAAATAATCTTTTGATTCTCTTTGATTGAAGCATTTAAAGAATCCATTTTATAATAAGTCTCCACAACACCGGACACCTCGCCAAATCCGAATTTAATCGGCACATACAGTTCCATAAGCTGCTCATGTCCTTGTTCAGCAATATTGTCAGGATGTATAGGTTCCTTAATCTCTATTACCACCTGACCATTTATAGAAGTTATAAAATTTCCATTATCCTTAAAATTTTTACCGACAATTTCGGATGCGTCCGAAAAAAGTATGTTACCCTCACTATCCCATACCTTAATACGTAAGATATTATCTATTGTGAGTTCGGAAAGAAGTAGGGAAAATTTGGATCGATTGTTAGAACTCAAAACAAAATCATTCTCATTTAAATGCAGTTGAGATTGTGTGCGTACAAAATTGACTATTAAATTCTGGGCATTGGTAATTTGATTATGTGCCAGGCGATTTCCAATCAAACTGCCAAGAATTAAAACCAATAACGTAAAAACCAACAATATGGGTAAAACTAATTTGGTGAATATAGAAATTCTCATGATTTATTAATTTTAATAATATTTTGGATGGACTGCCCTATCAATTCTTTTTCTTTAAACCCTAAAAGCTCCAGAGCTTTAGGATTAACGGAGCGTATAGCACCATCCTGATTAAGGGTAAATAAAGGGCTGGGTATTGCATTAATAATATTTTCTGACTCACCCAGTGCCAATACTAACTGATCTCTCATTTTCGAAAACGCATCCCCCAATATCGCAACCTCATCTTTAGTTTTAATGCTTACTATTGGCTCATCAAATTTACCCTTCGCAATTTTATCAGCAAACTTAGTCAGATTTACAATCGGCTTAGATATATTACTAGCGATAAGCCAAATAATAGAAATAGAAAATAGCAAAATAATAAATGCAATGATTAATAAAAATCTTCTTAAGCTATTTATTTCAGCAAATGCTTCTTTTGTGTCGATCTTGGCCACCAGACCCCAGTCTAATGAAGGAATATATCGCCATGCCGCCAAAATTTCCCCTCCTCGATAGTCAATAGATATGCCTGAGCCACTTTTACCACTCGCAGCGTATTGTATTGGCTTAGCTTCTTTTTTACCTATAATTGCTATTCTGTTTAAAGCAGCATTAGAGTCATGACGGAGTGGATTTAAAAATAAAACGTTACCTATTGATTCTTCAGGATAGGTTATTTCATCGTCTGCAATCATATGCCCAATAAGTGTTTCTCCTGTATTACCCAATCCTGTTGTGTCCTGAATAAATTTATAAACTGATGTCATATTCGTTTCTAGTGCAATAACTCCGATAAATTTCTTATCAAAATCATGAATTGGCGCTGTAACAAACATTCTAAAATGACCGTCAGGGCTTTTGAATATACTAGAAAAGTAGATGTCTTTTTTTCCCTCATTAAATGATACTCCCGTGGGATCAGGCAAAGGCTTTCCTACATCAACCGCGTGAATTTGGGTATTATTAGAACTATAGACAGTTTTTCCATCCACATCCAATATCATTATATCGTCATATCCATAAACACGTTGAAACGTTCTTAACTGGCCATCCATCATTTTCTTGGCCTTCAGATATTCAGGATTAGATCTATCGTCAATATATTTAGTTAAAATCGGCAAATTGGTTTTGATATTATAATAATCCTGAGCTGTCCGGATATCCCCCTTTCTTTCGTTAAAAAAAGATTCAATCTTATCTACTTTTAAATCCGCTATAGCCTCCAATCCAGCCAAGCCAATAATTTTATTCTGACCACTATCTTCCAAAATTTGCTTAATATTAATAAAAGCCAAACCACCCATAAGCGATAGTGACAAAAC
>JAJDCE010000015.1 GCA_029260985.1 Patescibacteria group bacterium
TCGCAAGGACCGTTCAGCTGCGGGCGGTGGTTTTTGTCCTGGCTCCGTACCACCGGCTCCGTACCACCAGTTCGTCTTCAGACTCCCTCGCACGCCTTCCGATGAAGCGTCGTGCTTCACTCCCCTCTCACGGAGCTTCTCGGGGCCAGGTTGCCGATCGTCCAGGGCGGCATGGCCTGGGTCAGCCGGCATCGGCTCGCCAGCGCGGTGTCCGAAGCCGGTGGGCTTGGCGTGCTCGGCGCGGCGACGATGGAACCCGCGGAGCTGCGCAGCGAGATCGCGCTCACGCGTGAGTGTACGAGTCGCCCCTTCGGCGTCAACGTGCCGTTGCTCTGCTTGCGGCCCGACGGGAGCGACGTCACCACGGAGCTGATCTCGATCGTGATCGAGGAGCGCATTCCGGTCGTCATCACCGGTGCCGGTTCGCCGGCGCGCTATACGGCGGAGCTCCAACGGGCGGGGTGCACCGTCTTGCACGTCGTGCCGTCACCGAAGCTGGCGTTGAAGGCGGAGGCCGCCGGCGTCGACGCCGTCGTGGCCGAGAGCCTCGAGGCCGGCGGACACGTGCGCGATGGCGGGCTCGGGACGTTCTCGCTCGTGCCGCAGGTCGTCGACGCCGTGTCGTGCCCGGTCATCGCTGCGGGCGGGATCGCGGACGCGCGCGGCGTGCTGGCGGCGTTCGCGCTCGGCGCACACGGCGTGCAGATGGGAACGCGCTTCGTCGCCACCCTCGAGTGCGAGGCCCATCCGGCGTACAAGGACGCGCTGGTCGGTGCGGGGTCCGAGGACGCGCTCCTGTACTGCCGTTCGCAGCATGCGAGCCGTGGGCTCGCGACGCCCGTCGTGCGCGAGCTGATCGAGCTCGAGCGCATCGGCGCTCGGCCCGAGGACCTGCAGGCCGTACGCGGACGCCACCGCGCTCAGCTCGGCTGCATCGAAGGCGATATCGAGGAAGGCCTCTGCCCCGCCGGCTCGGGCGTCGGCATGGTCGACGAGGTGCTCTCCGTCGAGGAGCTCTTGACGCGCATCGTCGACGAGGTCGGGAGCTTGATGAACGCGCTCGAGCGTGGCTTCGATGAGCGCTGTCGGAGCTGAGGCCCTCGCGGGCGCGAGCCTCCCGCTCTCGCGGGCCGGGACCGCCGACGCCGAGGTGTACACCGGCCTCCGGCTCGTGCGCACCCTCGCCATGCTCAGCATCGTCGCCTTCCACATCGACCACGAGCCGTTGTTCGGCATCGCCTTCGGGCTGATCAGCCTGCAGGTCGTGATGTGTGCCCTCGCGACCCGCCGCGCACGCGCACCCCGCTTCGCTCCGTTCGCGAAGAGGCGCGCCACGCGCCTGCTCGTCCCGTGGGTCTTCTGGTCCGCTCTCTACCTGCTCTTCGAGTTCGCCCGCGCGCTCCGCTGGGACGATGGGTTCACGTCGCACCTGAAGCCGTGGATGTGGGGTTCCGGCGGCGCCTACCACCTGTGGTTTTTGCCGTTCGCGTTCGTCGCATCGCTCGTCGTCGTCGGCGTGAAACGCCTGGTGCAGAGCGCACCGAAGAGAGGTTCGGTCCTCTTCTTCGCAGCGCTCGGCGCAGCCCTCGTGCTGGCCGCCACTCCGCTGCGGTCCGCGCTCGAACCGGCCGTCCCCTTCGACTGCTGGATCGACGGCCTGCCCACGCTCGCCTTCGGCCTGGCGCTCGGGACAGCGCTCTCGATCGACGACCTTCGCGAGAGGCAGCTCGGCATCTTCTGCATCGCACTCCTGGGAGCGCTTCCCAGCTTGTTCAACGGGGCGCTCGACGGCGTGTTCCCCGCGTCCGCGATGCTCGCCGAGCGCTTTGCGATCGGCGTCCCGTTCGTCTGCCTGGGCCTGATGGTGCGGATCCCGAAGAGCCGCACGCTCGCAGCTCTCGCCTCGGTCAACATGGGCGTGTACCTCGTCCACGTGTTCGCGATCGGCGCCGTCCAACGCCTGCAACACGCCTCTGCGATCCCCTTGATCCCCAAGATCGCGGGGCTGCCGCCGCTCCTGCTCGTCTACGCCCTGTGCCTCGCTGCCGTCTTCGGCTTGCGACGGCTCAAGCTGCCGCACGTCGTGTAGGGCTACGCGCGCCGCGGCCGCCGACGTTTCGAACCGAGCACACGTCGCCGGAACTCCTGCACCACCGGCAACGCCTCGATCCAGGTCGTCGCGTCCGAGCGATGCGGGTCCTTCGGGTGCGGTGCGCCCGCGTAGCCCTCGGGGATCTGCGAGTGGAGCGTGTCCGGATCGTCCGCCCCGTCGGGGTCGTGGTACTCGAAGGCGGGGATGAACAGATGCTCGTCCGCCGTTACGTCGTGTACGCGCACTCCATAAGTGGAGAGCTCGGTCGTCATGGCCTGCGGCGGGTTGACCCAGACGTTGCGTGGCGTCGCGCAGAACTGGTATTGGATCTCGCGGTTGACGGACAGAACGCGGATCTTGCGCAGCCGTCCGCCGAAGAACTTGCTGACCGAGACCGCCTCCTCGAGCACGCCCTTGGCGAAGTCGGGTTCGTAGCCGCGGACGAACTGGAGCGACGACGGGTCGCCTGCACGCCGGAACGTCGCCACCGGGCGACCGCCGTTGACCTTGTAGCGCGCGGCCGCCGCGGCGCGCGGCGCGACGAAGTCGGCGTAGGGGCGCAAGCGCGATGAAGGCCCTTCGCGCAGCACGAGCTCGATCGCGTCGTTGTCCCGGCGGCGACGCTTGAAGCGGCTCGCGGTGTCGAACGCGGCCTGGATCTCGTACGGCAGGTTCGTCGTCTCCTCGACGCTGCTCAGGATCTCCTCGCCGTCGACCGTCTCCCAGCGCACGTCGCCCTTGCCGATCCAGTACTCCTTGTGGTCGTGTACGAAGTGGCTGGCGACACGCCACACGAGCGACGAGTCCTTGTAGAAGATCCGCGGGTGGATCCTGCGCACACGGTCGCCGTTGCGCTCGCCGAGGACTACGTAGCCGACGAAGAAGCCGAGCGCCTCGTTGAAGCGGAAATCGGTCAGGAAGTAGGTCGCGTCGAACAACGCGATCTCGTAGCGCGGCAGGTAACGCCGTGAGAGCAGCACCTCCGGATCGTTCCGCGCCGTGCCGGCGGGCGTAAGCTTCGCGCCGTTCTCGACGAGCGCGCGAAAGCGGCGCGCGACCTCGACCGGCGACCGCTTCTCGGGAGCGACGTCGGTGACGATGCAGGTCTCGGGCCGTCGGCTCCGTTTCCTCAGCGTCGCTGTCTTGCGGGTCGTTGTCTTGCGGGTCGAGGACGGCATGGGCCGCATACCCTGTCGCCCGAAGCGCGGAGCTTCAAGAGGGAGCCGCTCCGTAGCGCCCCGTTCGTGGTCACGATTC
>JAJDCE010000141.1 GCA_029260985.1 Patescibacteria group bacterium
CTGGATAAAGTCGGCTTCAAGGATATGGGGGCGGGTGGAAATATGTGCTGCACGGTAGAGATGGTAGCAAAACAAGGTTTTGGGGCTGAGATTGATTTAGAAAAAATCCCTGTTGGGATGGAAAACCTTCACCCCAGTGTGATTGCCGCCAGCGAAACTCAAGAACGATTCGCCTGGGCCTGCCATCCCGAACTCACCCAGATGATCCTGGATCATTACAATAAAAAGTGGGAACTTGGCTCAGTAGCCGAAGGAGCAAGGGCTGCACTCGTCGGAAAGGTTACCAAATCAGATCAGTACGTATTGTGGTACAAAGGCGAAAAGGTGTGTGACGCAAAGGCGACTGATATCACTGAAGGGCTTATGTACGATCGACCGGTGAAAGAAATGAAATTTGAAGGCAACGAACCCAACATGGGTGAAATTGAAGAAAAATGCAGAACAGAAGAAAATATGAACAAATTATTTGTTCAACTGCTCAGCTCCGAAAATATCGCCAGTCGTCACTTTATCTACAATAAATACGACAAGAACGTCCAAGGCAATACGATCATTGAAGCCGGTGAAGCCGATGCAGGAGTAATCGCTCCGTTGCTGGACAATGAGGAAGCCGGCAAGGAAGTTCGGAAGGTTGGCGTCGCGGTGACCCAGGATGGTATTTCCCGTTACTCACAAATTTCAGCCTACTGGCAGGCGGTAAATGCAGTGGTAGAAGCAATGCGGAATATTGCTGCGGTTGGGGCAACCCCACAAGCCCTAACCGATTGCCTCAATTACAATAACCCAGAAAAACCGGAGTTTATGTGGGAATTTTCCCAAGGCGTTCAGGGGGTGATTGATGTCTGCAAAGGAATACCGCTTAAAGAGCACCCTGATCATCCAACCCCCATTATCTCGGGCAATGTCAGTCTCTACAATTCAGTTGACGCCACTTGCATGATTGGCTGTTCAGGAACGCTCAAGAATTACGAAAAGGCCATCACCATGCAGCTTAAAGGAGCGGGCAACAAGCTTTACCTGATTGGAGAGCGCAAAGACGAATTAGGAGGGAGTGAATTCTATCGAATACTCGGTCACCTAGGAGCTAATATACCCAAGCCAGATCTCAAACAAGCGAAAAACGAAATTTATTCCTTAATCGATGCGGTCGATGCAAAATTGATTGAATCCGCGCATGATATTTCTGAAGGTGGGCTTTTAGTCACACTGGCCGAAATGACCATGCCCCATGCCCGTATTGGAGGAGGGGGCTTAGGAATGCGCATCGACATTGCGAAAACCGGAGCAGAAGATCTTCCCACCTTCAAAAAAGCCTTCTCAGAAACCGGTGGTTTTGTGGTAGAGGTAAAATCTGAGAATGAAGCTCAGTTTAAAGAGATAATGACAGGTTATGATATTCATCCAATTGAATTAGGAGAAGTTACACCTGATCCAGCTTTCGAAATAAGGTATAATGGAGAACCCTTCATCATTCAGTTCCTTGAGAATCTAAGGGGGGCATGGATGGGGAGCTTGGCAAAAAAGCTAAAATAATTAATCAATTAATTGACTTAAATATTATGAACAAAAAATTTACTCAACTATTTATAGGTTTAGTTGCCTTTTTGGCTATAGGATTTACATCAGTTTCCTTCGCAACTTATTCCTCAGACAATGGATACAATGCACCTACATTGATGAACTCCATGAATTTTTCGGCAACCGTATCCAACGGAGCGGTTCATACGAACTGGTCTGCGTACGCGCCGAATGGCTTTGATTATTATAAAGTGATTCGATCTACCACAGAGCAGGATCCGGTTTACCCGGACCATGGGTATATCAAATATTCATCGGATGTAGATTTTACTTCCTACATAGATTATGACCCGCCAGCAGGCATGGTTTATTACCGAGTTTGCTCGATTGCGAAGCCAAATCGTTACTGCAGCAACGTCGTTGCCGTAAACAATACATCTGGTTACACAGAACCAGTGGTGGATACTACAAAAATTGATCTGAACGGTGAATTAGGAGGGGGCTACGTGAATCTTAACTGGGCGGTTGATGGAAGCGCACCTGATGGGTTTAAGATTGCTATCAGTACAACCAACGAAAATCCAACCTATCCCATAATGAGCGGAGACAGCTACCGATACCTCTCGGATTCAGGAGTTAGGTCATATAAAGATAAGCACATAAAAGCAGGGAAGACCTACCACTATCGTGTGTGTAAATACGATGGAAATGGAAAATGTGTGAATTACAGCAATAGTGTTTCTGTATCCATTCCATCTGACTATCTTTCTGCGGAGTCGGTGAAAGAGGGTGCTTATAGCCTAAAGCCTGCAACCGTCAATTTATCCGGAAAGGTAGAGAATGGGTTAGTGAACCTCAATTGGACCGTTGATGGAGATTCTCCAAAAGGTTTTAAGATCGCCAAAAGCACTGTAAACGAAAATCCAACCTATCCGGTTATGAAGGGGGACACGTATAAATATTTGAGCAATCCCGATGTCAGACAGGCAAGAGATTTTAATGTAAGCGGGGGTAAAACCTATCACTATCGCGCGTGTCAGTATAACGGAAATGGGGAATGTATCAGTTACAGCAACGCCATATCACTTGATATTCCAGCTGACTTTATAGCCGTTAAAAAAGAAGTAAAAAGTTACTCTGAAGGCGAGGATGCGTATCCTCGCAATAAAATGGACGATTACAAATACCATAAGTATAAAGCAGCCATTGAGTACTTGAAGCAAAAGAAGGTCGTAGAGGGATATAGCGATGGCACCTTTAAACCCGACAACACAATCAATCGTGCTGAGTTTATGAAAATTGTAGTGGGGGCAAAGTACAGCTCCGATTACATCAATGTGAGTAAGCGGAATAATTGCTTTTCAGATGTCAGATCCGCTTGGTACGCACCTTACGTTTGTATCGCTAAGGATGAAGGAGTGGTAGGTGGTTACCCTGATGGAACGTTTAAGCCGGAGCAAAACATCAGCTTTGTTGAAGCGGCTAAAATTTTAGCTGAAGCCTATGGCTTAAATGCAACTAAGGGGGGTAGTTGGTATACCGGTTACGTCAAAGCGCTTCAGGAGCACAACTACATTCCCTCCACAGTTGTTAATCTTGAAAAACCCATCACCCGGGCAGAAATGTCTGAATTGATCTGGCGTATTAAAGAGCAGAAAAAAGACCAGGCTTCCGTAAAATTAATTGAAGGAGATGTAACAATGGATAGCGGAGAATACGCTGGGTGGAAGCAATACAGTGGAGACGGTTTTACTTTTTATCATCCAAATTGGTATCAGGGTATGAATTGGGGACGAGTTACCTTAACAGAAGAGCTGGATTTTTATCAGAATTTCGGCACTTCAGGCTACATGGCAATCGATACCTACATGCATGTTTATACAAGGTCTGGATCAGATCTGAATACAAGCGTTTGGTTCGATCATCCATTTCACTCCTCTCAGGAAATGACTATCAATGGAATAAAAGTACTTAAACGACGCTTCAGAGCCCCTCGTGGCACCCTCGTAAATGGGCGAGCAGTGGGTGAGAATGAAAACATCACTATTTATACTTATCAGCTACCAGGTAAAGTGGCTGTGCTGCATTACTTCAATGCTCATGGTAGTGAGAATAAGGATGTTGAAATCTTTTATAAAATTGCTTCCTCGTTACGAGCCCAATAGATTATCTATAGCGGGACCGATTGTGGGACCAGTAGATGGACCAATTGTTTAAATCAATGGGTCCTCCGATGGGTCCTTCAATAGGTCCTCCAACAGGAATATGAATAACCTCTTCCTCTTCACCGGCCAGGAAACCTTCCTCCTTCACGAACAAATAAATGCGTGGAAAAAGGCTTTTTGTGAAAAGCATGGAGGGGACATGAATCTGAATGTAATCAATGGATTAGGATTAGAAATCGGAGATATGATTGCTCAAATTGAGGCTGCCCCCTTTCTGGCCGACAAACGACTCATCTTTGTTGAGGGTTTGCCGGAGGCGCCGAAAACAAGAAATAAGGATAAAGTGACTAAGAAGGATGAGGCCAGAGATGCTCAGCAGCAAAAAATGATCGATTATCTGGAAAAGATCCCTGAATCCAGCGTGGTCATATTCGTTCAGTCAAATCCAGATAAACGGAAAAGTTTGTACAAAAAAATTGTTCAATACGGCACCGTTAAAAACTTCGAGCCCATGAGCGGACTTCCATTGGCTAAGTGGATACAGAATCGAGTTCAGAAATATGAATCGACCATTGATGCCAATACCGCAGAGTATTTAGTGTCACTCACCGGTCAGGATTTGTGGCGCATTGATGGTGAACTCAATAAGCTGGCCTCATACACAGAAGGAAAGCCGATCGATAAAAAATCCATCGACCGCTTAGTGGTTCCGACCATCGAAGCCAATGTTTTTCACTTAACCGATGCACTCGGAACAAGAAATCACCGGAAAGCTATCCAAAACCTCCATCGCTCCCTCGCAGCAGGAGAGAATTTACGGCAGGTATTCTACATGATCGTTCGCCAATTCCGCCTGTTTATGCAGGTGGGTGGTTATTTGGGAAATTACCCAAGTTCAAATCCAGCGAATGTGGCCTCGTCACTAAAACTCCACCCCTTTGTAGCCCGAAACACCATGGATCAACTTAAGCATTTTAAAGTTGAGGAACTCAAAAGCGCTTACGAAAAATTGCTGGATATCGACGTGGGCCTAAAAACCAGCCGCATTCGAGTAACCGTCGAAGACCAGGAAGAACTGGCGATGGCTATTGAACGCTTTATTATCGAGTTTTCGGGTAAGGTAAGGGCGTAATAGTTGTACAAAAAATTTGTTCGACAATATGTCTAAAAAGCTTGGGGCCAACAAATGAATTCAGCGAATTTAAAGGTGTCGTCGAAATTCCCGACAGGTTAAGATGTAGGAAATTAATGTCAAACTTTAGAGTTAGTTGGGGGGTGTCTAGCTGATCTAGCCCACTTTAAAGAAACTTCTTTGCTTTATCTGGCGGCTGATAATATTCATCCTGTCTTGTTTCCGGTAATCTCGGATTTTCTCCGTGCCTAAAGGTGCAATTAGAATTACTGCAATCAAAGCAATTAGCCATCTTGCTTCTTAGCATTAGATTGACAGCTACCAACTCCTCATTCATGCCTATGTCATTCAGGTCAATTTCGGAAACAGTTTCAGGGGAAAAGCAGGCAACTGTAGCG
>JAJDCE010000142.1 GCA_029260985.1 Patescibacteria group bacterium
GCGGTTCGAAGCCTTCGAGGTTTCCGTCGCCCTGGATCACCAGGCGGAGCCTTACGCTCTCCCCGATTGCAACCACGCGCCGGTCGAGCGTCGCGTGCACGTTGAAGGAACCGACCGCGCCCGTGAAGCCGGAGGGACGCCCCGCTTCCGGCAGCGGGAGGACGGTCACAGCGAGGCCCTCCGCACGCACGAACGCTTCGCTTCGATCGATCGGGACGCGGCCCTGCAAGAGGTCCTCGCGAAAGCTCGTCGCGAACGCGAAGCGCAGCACGGGACCTTCGAGCTCGAGCGTACCGACACGCTCCGCCCGCGCGACGCTCGTCACGCCGAGCACCGCGCGCGGCTCGCCCCTTTCGCTCCGCTCTTCGAACGAGTCCGCTCGCACGATCGTGCCGCCGAATGCGAGCGTCGGTCCGCTCCCTGGCACGACCGCCTCTTCGGTCAGCCAGGCCGCCTGCACCTGCACCGGGAGGTCGAGCTCGCGCCGAAAGGGTTGGATCATGCGCGCCTCGAGGAACCCACGTTCGACGTCCACCACGAGGCGCAACCGGATCGTCTCTCCAACGTAATACGCCTCGCGCTCGGCCCTGACCGTCAGGCGCACGGCATCGTCGCCCGTCAGATCCTGTGCCGTATCGAGCGGGAGCGTGCCCAGGTCCTGGCTACCGGCGGACAGGAGGACGGCCGCTACGAGCAAGGCGGATGCGCGGCAGGGGGCTGGGGTTCGTGCGGGGCTCACGCGGGCTCGTTCGTTGGGCAAGCGACTCGGCGGCGGCGTGAGGCGCGCTCGCGAAGGGACGTGTAGCCATCCGCGCGCCCCGGGACTACCTTGATCACGATGCAACCCGCAGAGCATACACACCGTCCCGGCAGGAACACCCGCAACGCTTCGAGCGTCGGGTCCCTCGTCGGGCTCGCAGGCCTCATTCTCGTCAGCCTCATGAGCTCCGCCCGAGCGGCCGTGCAGGCGGGCGTCAACCGCGAGGCGATGTGGCCCGCCCCCACCGCCGAGGACTGGGCCAGTCCGTGCCGCATCACGTGGCAGCGAACGTGGGAGGACGCGCTCGCCGTCTCGCTCGAGACCGAGCGCCCGATCCTCGTCTGCGTCAACATGGACGGCGAGATCGCGAGCGAGCACTACGCCGGCATCCGTTACCGCCAGCCCGACATCGCGGCGCTCTACGAACCGTACGTCGCGGTGATCGCCTCGGTCTACCGACACAACCCGCGCGACTTCGACGAAGAGGGCCGCCGGCTCGAGTGCCCGCGCTTCGGGACCGTCACGTGCGGGGAGCACATCGCGATCGAGCCGACGCTCTTCGGCGAGCTCTTCGAGGGCACACGCGTCGCGCCGCGCCACATCATGGTCGAGCTCGACCGCGCGGAGACGTACGACGTGTACTACGCGCTCGACACGGCATCGGTCTTCGAGACGATCGAGAAGGGCATCACCGAGCGGGAGCACGTCCCGCCCGTCATCGCGAAGGACGACAAGACGCTGCTCGAGCGCGTCGAGAGCCGCGACGTCGGCGATCGTGACCACCTCGAGCGCGCGTACCTCGCGGGCGATCGCGAGCTACGAAGGCAGCTGATCCGCAAGACGATCGAGGTCCCCGGCGCGGCACAGACCGGGCTCCTGCGCCTCGCGCTGTTCGACCTGGACCTCGAGCTGAACCGCCTCGCGCGCACGGCGCTCTTGAAGACCCAGGACGAGGGGGCGATCGACCTCCTGGTCGAAGCCCTGCGCGTTCCGCTCGACACCCCGGAGCGCGATGCGCTGATCGCGGCGCTCGCCGCCCTGGGCGAGTCCTCGTCGCGAGCACGCGCGCTCGCCGTCGTGCACACCGGGCTGACGCGCGAGTCGCGCGCGGTCGACGTCGACCGCTGGGCCGGCGCCGAGTACCCCGCGCCGCCGAGCGACCGCGGCCAGCTCGTCGCAGCCGTCGAGAGCGGCGTCGCCCGCTCGGACGTCATCCCGGACGATCCCGCCGCGCGGCTCGAGCTGGCCGAAGCCTCGCTGGCGCTCGCCGTGGCGCCCGAGTCCGCCAGGACGCTCTCCGCCGATCCGCGAACGGCTTCCGACTATCAGAGGTTGATGTTCGAGGATGCCCGCAACGAAGCCCTCGGCGCGGAGGAGGTCGGCGCGGCCGGCTGGCGCGTCGACTCGGTCGTCGCGATCGCTTCCTACTACCTCGACGAACGCGAGGAGGCCTTTCGGCGTGCCGAACGAGCGGTCGACGTGCTCGCACCGGAGGAGGCCCCCGAACGCGGTTGGAACGCGATGGCCGTGCTGTCGCTGTTCGCGATGGCACGTCAGGACGCGATCACGAAGGCCGTCCTCGCCAAGGAAGACTGGCCGCCCGAGTGGCTGACCGACGTCAACGCCGCGTACTCGGTCCTGGCCGAGCACCCGCTCGCGTCGGACGCTCACGTCGCGGCGCACTACGACTTCTTGTGGTCGCTCGGCGCGCGCGGCCCGGCATCGCGCTCCCTCGACGCGGGCGTCAGGCGCTTCCCCGGCTCGTCGGTGCTGCACGACCGGCTGCGTGGCCGTGTGCTGTTCGAGAAGGGGGTCGGCGGCCTCGAGGCCACCTACGACTCGATGCTCAAGGGGCTCAACGCAGCGCCGATCCTCGAGTGGTTCGCGGGCTACGCCTCGCTGGTCGCGGCCGAGTTCCACCGCCGTCGCGGTCGTGACGAGGAAGCCCTCGCGTCGTACGAGCGCGGCATCGCGCTC
>JAJDCE010000143.1 GCA_029260985.1 Patescibacteria group bacterium
AGGAGGAGGAGCCTCTCTAATCGGTGCCAGTACTGCGATTTCATTCAGAATAGGATCAGGTATAAATGGGGCTAGCTCCGGCACCACAGGTACATTTGGGTTTGAAACCCAAACAAACGTTGGAGGCACGCTTGACGCTGATGCTGCTGTAACCGGTGTAACATTAACGGCTGCAGCCACTACTACAACCACTACAACCACGACAGGTGGAGGCGGTGGCGGAGGAGGCGGTGGCGGAGCAGGCACTTCTTCAACGTCTAACACCAGAACCAGTTCGTTAGCTTCAACCATTACTGCAGTGACAGGTAATCAGACCTTTAGCAGGCCGGTTAAGCTTGAGAGCAGCTCTATAACAGTTGATTCTGATAATAATACAAAGAGTGCTGATGTTACTAAAAAAGGCACATTGACCATTAAGCCAAATAGCAAATCTACAACTTCACTTACTATTCCGCCAAATACTAAAGTTGAAGGAAGTGAAAAATGGGATGGTAAAATATCACCACCTTTGGTTAAAACCGTAAGGAATGTAATAAGCTCAAAAGGAGATGCTATTGAAGGCACTAAAAATAAGCTGAACAGAGCCAATGTTGATGTGATTATTGAGGTTGGTTCAGATAAAACAACTTTGACTTTTAATAATAAAGTTAAAGTTCAGGTGCCGGTAAATCTACCTGAGGGTTCTGTCGTAAATCTATATTCTTCTAAAGAAGGAGACGTTTGGGTTTTCTTGGGAACCGGAAAGGTGGTCAATGGAAAAGTAGTCGTTGAAACGGATCACCTCAGTTATTTTGCCGTTGAAAAGACTGGCGATATCGAAGAGGTGAAGGATACTGCAGGCTTCACTGATACCGTTGGACATTGGGCTAAAGATTACATTCAGCAGATTGCTGATTTAGGAATTGTAAGTGGTAAAACTGAAAGCACTTTTGCCCCAAATGATCAAATCACTCGTGCGGAACTGACCAAAATTGCTGTTAAAGCATTTGGTATCTCAGTTGCCCCAAGTGTTTCAACCAGCCCATTTGGCGATGTGTTAACAGGGGCATGGTACGCAGCCTATGTTGATGCAGCCAAGAAAGAGGGGATTGTACAAGGGGTCGGTAAGGGTAACTTTGCACCGAATCAGCCAATAACACGTGCAGCTGCCTTAAAAATCCTGCTTGGCGCAGCCGCCTTTAGTGATATTGATTCCAATTTTGAAAGTAGCTATAACGGCAAAAGTAATTTTACATATGTCTTCTTCCCAGATGTAGGCGTTGCTGAATGGTTTGCCAAATATGTGGCTTACGCTAAGGATTTTGGAATCGTAGGTGGCTACAGCAATGGAGACTTTAAACCTGGCAATAACATCACTCGTGCAGAAGTCGCAAAGATCGTCACCAAGGTATTGGAATTGGTGGAGTAGATAAACATTAGTTGATATACTGAGCCCCGTAAGTGGTCAAGCGCTTGTCCACTTACGGGGTTTCTATTGCTATATATATGGATTACAAAATTGCAGACATCAAATTAGCCGACTGGGGCCGTAAAGAAATTGATCTGGCAGAAAAAGAAATGCCGGGCCTTATGACTTTGAGGAAGAAATACGGGAAGAAAAAACCTCTCAAAGGAGCACGTATTGCGGGCTGTATTCATATGACCATTCAAACTGCAGTGCTTATCGAAACCTTGATCGATTTAGGCGCAGAAGTCAGATGGTCTTCATGTAATATTTTTTCCACTCAGGATCACGCAGCCGCTGCGATGGCCAAAAAGAAGATCCCGGTTTTTGCCTGGAAAGGCGAAACGGAGAAAGAGTATTTATGGTGCATCGATCAAGCTCTTAAATTTAAAGGTGGCAAAGGTCCGAATATGATTCTCGACGATGGGGGAGACCTTACAGAGCTGCTATATACAAAACATAAGAAGTACCTGAAAGATGTTAAGGGAATTACAGAAGAAACCACCACAGGCGTCCATCGCCTGTACGAGATGATGAAGAAAGGAGCGCTCAAAACCCCGGCCATTAATGTGAACGATAGCGTCACCAAATCCAAATTCGATAACCTATATGGCTGCCGTGAATCTTTGGCCGATGGAATAAAACGAGCCACCGATATTATGGTGGCAGGAAAGGTAGTTGTCATTGCCGGTTACGGCGACGTAGGTAAGGGCTGTGCCATTAGCATGCGGGGATTGGGAGCAAGAGTCATCATTACCGAAATAGACCCTATAAACGCCCTACAGGCTGCTATGGAAGGGTTAGAGGTAATGCCAATGGACCAGGCTGCGACAGAAGGAGATATATTCGTAACGGCCACCGGTTGCCTGAGCGTGATTCAAGGCAAGCACATGAAATCCATGAAAGATCAGGCCATCATCTGCAACATCGGACATTTTGATAATGAGATAGATGTGGCATGGCTGAAGAAAAATAAGACGAAGAAAATCAACATCAAGCCACAAGTAGATAAATACGTTTTAGGAGGAAAAGAGCTCATCCTGTTAGCGGAAGGCCGCCTCGTCAATTTGGGTTGTGCCACTGGTCACCCAAGCTTTGTAATGAGTAATTCCTTCACCAATCAGGTACTGGCTCAAATCGAACTTTTCACAAAAGGCGATCAGTACCCACCAGGTGTATATATGCTCCCTAAAAAACTCGACGAAGAAGTCGCCAGACTTCATCTGCCGAAAGTTGGGGTGAAGCTAGATAAACTCACTCCAAAACAGGCGAAGTATATGGGTATATCAACCAGTGGGCCGTATAAGCCAGATCATTATAGGTATTAAAATAGTTGCCTTTTATGTAAAGGTACTGTAAATTTTGTTCGAAAACATCGTTTCATTAAGAGTAGCGAGTAGTGTTTTGGCACGTTGATCCGCTCCGCAACCCCATTAGCCTGACCGCTGACGGAAGGTGCGAAATCCATAACAGATGAACAGTCATAAGGCTTCTCATCTGAGAAGTTTATTTTTTACTCAAAAATTATGTCATTCCTATTTACATCAGAATCCGTCACTGAAGGTCATCCGGATAAAATGGCTGATCAAATCAGCGATGCAGTGCTCGATGCCATCCTAAAAGACGATCCTAATGGTCGGGTAGCCTGCGAAACCCTGGTCACCACTGGGTTAGTTTTGGTAGCTGGCGAAATCAGCACTAAAACCTACGTGGATATCCCTAAGATCGCAAGGCAGACCATCAAAGAGATCGGTTACGATAACGGTGAATACGGTTTTGATTCCAAGTCCTGCGCGGTTCTTTCCAGTATTGATGAACAGAGTCCAGATATTGCTCAGGGTGTGAACCCTGGTGGAGCAGGGGATCAGGGGATGATGTTCGGCTTTGCTTGTGATGAAACGGAGGAATTGATGCCACTACCCATTACCCTAGCTCACACACTGACAAGAAAGTTAACTGAAGTTCGACGTGAAAATGGTTTAGATTATTTACGGCCCGATGGAAAAGCACAGGTCACCGTGGAATATGAATCTATAGGAAAGCCAATTCGAGTGGATGCTGTTGTTCTTTCCACTCAGCACGCTCCTCATGCTACTCAGGATGATATTAAAAACGATATCATTGAGCATGTGATAAAACCCGTATGTGGTAAGTGGCTGGATGAAAAAACCGTGTACCACATAAATCCAACTGGCAAATTCATCATCGGCGGCCCCCCGGGGGATGCGGGGATGACTGGCCGAAAAATAATCGTAGATACCTACGGAGGTTCAGCACCCCATGGAGGAGGAGCCTTTTCAGGTAAAGACGCCACAAAAGTTGATCGCTCTGCTGCCTACATGACTCGCTACATCGCCAAAAACATCGTGGCCGCCGGCCTAGCTTCTCGCACTCAAGTACAGGTGGCCTATGCCATCGGTGTAGCTGATCCGGTATCGGTAATGGTCGATACGTTTGGCACAGGAGAGACAGATGACGCCAAAATTGCTGAAGCTGTAAAAAAGGTCTTCCCGCTAAAGCCATTCGATATCATCGAACATTTAGACCTCCGAAAACCTGTATTCAAAAAAACCTCTGCCTACGGCCATTTCGGCCGATCAGAGTTTGCGTGGGAGAAGGTGGATAAGGTGGAGGAGTTGAGGGATTTTAAGTTCTGAATATTTAAAAAGACCGCCCAAACAACTAGTATTCAAGCGGTCTTTTAGAGTTTTATTAAACGAAGTAATTAAACGAGTTTAACATTAGCTGCTTTTGGACCCTTTGGAGAGTCCTCCTTGTCAAAAGTGACCTTGTCACCCTCATTAAGGTCGTCGAATTCTACTTCGACAAGATCGTTTCTGTGAAAGAAAACGTCTTTTGTTTCTCCTTCCGGAGTAATAAATCCAAAGCCCTTTTCATTGAGCTTTTTAATTGTACCTTCCATAATATAAAAGGTTAAAAAATAAATTCCGTTAAGCAATGATTATTTGGAATTTATTTAAAAACCCTATAAAAATTTTCCTAATGGACTTACTTGATAATACGGTAATTTTTTAGAGTAGTCAATGCTTGTTGGGAGGCGGTTAAATTTCCACCTTCTCACCCTTAATCTTTTCACCTAAAAATCGACTTCCCAACGTCTCAAACTTCTCCGCGCTATCTGTGGTGTAGTAGGTGCGTTTCCCCTTTTTAAATAGCCCTTTTTCAACCTCAGGATGCCTTTTGAAATAATCCTCAATCGCATCCGCGGCTGCTTTGCCGGACGAAATCACAGCAACCCGCCTACCCATCATCCGCTCGATCTCTTTTTGGAGCAGGGGATAGTGAGTACATCCCAGAATTAAGGTGTCAACATTAGCATGCCTTAAGGGTCTCAGGTAATTTTTTAGCATCATTCGAGTAACAACATGCTTGATCATCCCCTCCTCAACAAATGGCACCAAAAGCGGGCAAGCCTTTTGGATTGCACGGACATTCTTTTCAGCTCGTTTACCTTTTAATTTATAGAGCTCCTTTTGGTATTTTTTCAGCTCCCGCTCATAAGCATTGCTGATCACGGTTCCACGGGTGCCAATCACTCCTATTCGACCGAATTTACTGGAGCGTAACGCTTCTTCCACCGCTGGTACCAGTACTCCGAGTATTGTTGGTTTACCTTTATATTTTTGCTGAACGTGCCGAAGGGCATCCGCCGAGGCCGTATTGCAGGCAACGATGATGAGCTTGCAACCTTTCTTGATCAGAAACTCAACATTTTGAACAACTAATTTGTTCACACGTTCCGGTGAATGGCTGCCATAAGGCGTGTTTGCCTGATCACCCAAATACATATAATCGTATTGAGGATACCTTTTTAAATACTCTTTCATTACTGTGAGTCCGCCGAATCCCGAGTCGAAAATTCCAATCATTATTTTTTGAAAATGAGACTAATGCCGCCTGATTTTGGCTTAACGCTGATATTCTGCATCGAAAAAAGCTTAAGCGCAAGCTGAAGAGGAATATTCATATTATTAAGATTGTCTCGCTGAAGACTCTCAATTAAGGGGTGTAACTCAATGCATTCAGGGGCAGAGCATTTAAAGCTAACATCTATCTGCCTGGTGCGAGGCTTCAGTGTAAACGCAATATGGTCAGTCACAGAGATAAGGTATTTGAGCAGCAAATCAAAACCCTCAGTAAAAAAGAATTTATCAACTTTAATATTGAAGTCCTTTCCCTTAATGTCCACTTTTACCCCTTTTTTCTCGGCTGTCACATGGTTTAGGGCGATAGTCGGCTTAAGAAGAGGGGTGATAGCGACGGGCTCCAATGATAAATCGAACTTCTTTTTACTGTAGATTTCTTGAAAGTTAATGAGGGTACCTGCCAAATTAATCCAGTGCTGAATTTTATCCTTTTTTCGCTTATCAAGCTTGGACTCCTGAATCGTCATTTGAATATAACTCAAAAGATTGCTGAGCTCATGATTGATTTGATCATGTATTTTTGTCATAGATGAAAGTTAATAAGAATTGATTATAATCGAAAAAAATTTTAAAATTGCCTCATAAAACTAAGTATAATCAATTTAAGATGAAAAAAATATTATTTTTAGAGGATGAGGAGGTGGTGGGTAAAATATATAAAAAGAATCTGGAGAAAAAGGGATTTAAGGTTGATTGGGTTCGTAGCTCATCAGAGGTTTTAGAGCTAATCAATAAGAATTCATACGATGTAGTTGCTCTGGATCATCGATTGAGCGAGAAGGCTACAGGGCTGGATTTGATTAAGCCTGTACGGGATAAGCTGCCGAAAGCCAAAATTGTCATGTTGTCAAATTACAGTGAGTTTCAATTGGCAAAAGAAGCAAGAGTGAGTGGTGCAGATGATTATTTAGTGAAGCTGAATACCACACCAGAGTCTTTTATTGAGTATATAAAATCACTTTAAGGGGATGCTTACAGCGAATACGGATCCGCCTTCAGGATTGTCTTCAGCCCATATTTCCCCTTTGTGCAAGTCAACAATTTTTTTGCAGATATAAAGACCAAGTCCTCCGGTTCCTTTTTGAGTGCGAAATTTTTTAAAAATCGTTTTCTTTTTATTATTAGGAATGCCGGGGCCATTGTCGATTACTTTAATGATAAACGACGAATCATCTGTCTCTGTCTCTAATAAAATAATCCCACCCCGTTCAGAAAAACGGCTGGCATTAGAGATTAAATTAGAGAGAACCTGTTTCAATTGAGAGGGGTCTGCAATAATCCTCCTGTGCTTCTTAACATGATCAACTAGTTTTAATTTTAAATGCTTGTCAGACAAGACAGGTTTTAACTCTTTAAAAACCCCTCTCATGAAGTCAGATAGAGCAAATCTTTCGAGTTGAAGTTTCGCCTTCTTAAATTCATATTGCTGAACATCAAAAAGTCTCTGGACAAAATTTTTCAGCTTTTCAAGCGATTTTGAAACAATCGATAACTCCTCACATTCTGAATAGGTCAGACGACTGCTTTGAATTAAATCATCAGTTTGAAGCAGGGCGACGTTAAGTGGCGTTCTGATTTCATGTGAGGTGATAGCAATAAAGTCAGACTGTTGCCTGAGAAGCTCCTTGATCTCTTTGTATTTCTCTTTTAAAAGCTTCGTTTTCTTATTAATTATTGCCTTCATAAGATCATTTTCTTCTTGGAGATTAAATTTAAGTAGTAGATTCATAAAGCTGACCGAAAGGAGTAGCTGAAGACTTTGGATTTCACTAATCGTTTCACGAGACACATTGATGTCATCTCTGTAATTTATTGCCAAAAACCCGATAGCATTGCCACCGGATGATAAGGGAAGGCAAATTTTACATCCGATTGATTCCATTCCTTGTTTCAAAACTTTTTTGGCCTTTTTCGAAATCCGTAAATACGGTATTTCTTCAAGGATTAAAATATCTTTTGTAAAATCTTTTAATTTTTCAGAGAACTCATCCCGAAGATGAACGAGGAAATGATTATTAATGTTTTTGCTTCGGATGGCGCAGATCCACGCCTTGGTCATATTAAGACGAATAACTAGAATATCCTCAACCGCTTTTTGGAGCTTTTCATGTGTATCGGCCGAAATGATCTCAGATTTAAGCTCCCTAATTCCATTTTGGAACTCCTTATATGTTTTTGAGATCACACTAGGGAATTGGTCATTTGCAGAATCATAAAAGACCAATCCCAGTAAAATCCCTATGATATAACCAGCGCCTCCAAGAAAGTCCTGCAAGAAAAGGCTAAACGAATAGGCAACAAAGATGAAGCCTGACAGCAGAAGAAGCTTTCGAAGAACTTTGTAGGTAATAACCGATAAATTGAAAAACCGATAACGATGCAGGGCATAATAGGAGGGGACAATAAACAGAAAGGTGAAGAGGATAGAAAAACGCTGCAACATGAAAAAGCCAAAAATGGGGAAGATCACATTAATGGCAACGATGATCGTAACTTCTGAAATATATCCAAAAAATGCCAGCTGCAATTTTCGCTTTTCAATGCCAGAAGTATTTCTAAGTTTCTTTACGCCTAAATAAGCTGCAATAAAGAGGTTGAAAAGGATCAGAAGTGAATAGATAAAATATAAAGATCCCAAATTGTCTGCAATATAGACCCCATCTTCAATCTGAAGTGAATCAAGGATCCAGGGGGTTAGTAGTGATACAAGGGCAAGAAGTAATGAAAAATATATAAAAACATTTATAGCAGCCTTCCTAAAAGTAACGTAGATATTCGGAAACGAATATAAAAAAGCAGTCATCGACCCCATGCCAAGAATTGAGAAGGCATATGAAAAGCGAAATGAGGTTTCAGCTGCTGCATAAAATCCTTGATCGGCCAATAAATAACCCAGATAGAGCGAAATAATCCAGAAAAAGAGGCTCAGTGCATGGATGAAGAAAATCTGTTTATTTCGATCCTTCGGATTGTCGATAAAAGCAAGGAGCCCAAGGACAAAAAAGAGAATTGCACTGAAAATAAAAGCCGAACCAAATAAATTGAATAACATCATTTTTGTTTTAGGTATAATTATTAAACACCATGAAGGGCAATAAAGCTAATTGTTCTATCGATGAGTTAGCTTCTGTGAAAAGGTTCTGAGATTGGTGACTCCGACAATATTCTTTCCCTCAAGGAAGCCAGGAACATCGGTAACGCCCCCTCGTTTGAACATTCGATTGGCTGTAGAGCCTATTTGAGATTCACCAATCACATGCTGACCCATGTGATGATCTGGAATTGAGTCAAAAAAGCTGGTCATGATTCCATGTAGGCTGCCGACGGAGCGAACCCAAGGCGCGGTTGCAATGCAATTCCAGCCAAAAACAGGTGTGTCGGCAGAAAAAGGTGTGTCCGGCGCCGCATCATTTAACCGATCAATAAGAGCTTGCAGCTGTCTATCATGTTCCGGTGGAGGCTCTTTTAGATAATTGTATCGATTCTTCCACTCACCTTCAAACACACCTTCTACCGTTGAGCCGTAGCCGAATGTAAAACCACTGATCCGATCACTAGCTGCCTTTTCCCTGAGAATACTGGCGTAGCCATCAGACGCTAGCTTTCCTTGCATTTTCTGAAAAGTAGCTTCCGGATCATGAAATAGCTCCATGGGTTTCGTGCAGCAGGGGCAGTCAGGAAGAGAAGTGAGGCCATCCATCTGTTCAACCGAAACGTAATCTTCACCAGTTCCAAATACATCCATGGCTGAGCGCTGCATTCCACCCTCCTGAACAGGATCACACTGGGTGCACACAACAAATTCCCCCCAGGCATTATTGAACATAAAGCGAAAGAAATCAGATATCTCCCTTATTTGTTCAGGTGTCATTTCGTTGGGCCCAAGAACGTCAATAGTAAAATTCTCTTTGAATATTTTTTCACGATATTCGGTGATGCGTCGAAGCTTTTCTTGAACTCTGGATTCTTTAGAGGGTGGCTCTGTCTCAACCGGTGAGGCAGGTGGACGGTTTTTATGGTCTGGCATAATTGTTTGGGGTTAAATAAAGTTAAATTAAATTATAAGAAACATATTTGGGGGGCTGAAAGCCATTGAAGTGGGTCGCCTGACTATCCATATAAGCCCCAGCACAGGGGATATGAAGGTAGTCACCTTCCTGGATATCAGCGGGTAAGGTATATCTTGATTGGAGACGGTCGCCCGAATCGCAGGTTCGGCCAAAAATATTATAAGGAACCGACTTGGTATCGTAAGGTCGATTGTCCAATCGTGGGAAAGGGAGGAGGGGGTACTGCCAACCATGAATGGCATCATCGATAAACGAAGTAAAAAGACCATCTCCAATATAAAGACAATCTTCACCTCGTCTTTTTTCCGAAGACAAAATGGGGATCACTAAATCAACGGAGTCAGCGATGATAGACCTGCCTAGCTCCAAAATAATTCTAGATTCGTCGCTGACGAGTGCTCCGTGGACATTCCTCCGGACCACCTCACTGATATACCTTACGTATTTTGCTATTTCTCTGGCATGGTTTCCGCTAAAAGGTTGAACGGGTATGCCCCCACCCAGATTAAGAGAATGAACACCCCCCGCAGCGCGAGCGACAGCACAAATAGCTTCTACTGCTCTATCGTAAGATGAAAAATTGGTATTCTGAGAGCCTGTGTGAATGGAAATGCCAGATCGCTGGACTCTGTCATCCGGCTCAACTGATTTTAATAATTCAAGCGTTGTGTCTTCGCTGATACCATATTTATCGGAAAGATTAATAGCGGCCGAAGGATTGTCAGTAGCCATTCGCACAGAAATTTCGACAGGGGTGTCACTGGCGTGATGAGACTGGCTGAGAATCTTTTCAATCTCATGTCTGCTCTGAACCGTAAAAGAACTCACCCCCTCCATAAGTGCAGCTCTAATCTCCTTTTGTGTCTTGATCGGATTATTAAAATAGATGGGTTTATCTGTGGTTAAACCTTGCACATGATTAATTTCATTCAAAGAGGCACAATCGAAACCATCAATGCCAGCTTCATTCAGAATTTGTAAGATGCGCGGCAGTGGATTGGCTTTAATGGCATAGATCACTTTTCTTGTGCCCTGAAAATGATCCTCTGGAAGAAAATGTTCCTTAATGAGAGGAACCCGTTTTTTAAGCTTGGATTCATCCAAAAAACAGAATGACTCCTCTTCATGTTTCGATAAAACTGTTTTAGCAGCGCCATAAAAACTCCTATGATCGCTCTCTATTGAAACTCCCAGCCTCGTAGATTTAATATTTCTCATTTATAATTTTGATCTCATAACAAAGCCTAATACAATTATCATGAATAAACCTTATGAAAACATTATGAAAAGTTAAATTTTTTCTCAATTTATGTTGACAAAAATTCAAATCTACCTATTGTTAATGTAATTAATGACCCAGTAGCTGTGGATATTCTAATTGTTGATGACAACATCGAGTTGGTTGATTTCTTAAAGAGGGGGCTGGAGGGGGAAGGCTTCAAGGTTTCTTATGCAATAAGAGGAAAGGAAGCTTTAAGGTGGCTCGGAAAAAACAAGGTTGATTTAATCATCCTCGACCTACTATTGCCCGACCTATCAGGTGAGCAGGTCTTCCAAAGACTGAGGCGGAAAAAGAATGACACTCCGATACTGATCCTTACGGGAGTTAGCAGGCTTGATAAAAGGATTAAACTCTTTAATTTAGGGGCAAGCGATTACTTGTGCAAACCCTTTTCTTTCGTAGGGCTGGTATCAAAAATACACCTCATATTAAATCGATCTAATCATCTTGGAGTTGAAAGCGAAATCATTGAGGTGAATGATCTGAGAATTGATGTAAAAAGCAGGCAGGTGTTACGAGGAGGAAGGGCAATAAAACTATGCTACAAAGAATTTGAATTGCTACTGTATTTGGCTAGGAATAAAGACGAAGTCGTTTCCAGAGAGGACTTGCTCAAAAATGTATGGCAATACAATACAATGCTTTTAACAAACACAGTTGACTCTCATATCTCAATGATTCGTCGCAAGATGAAGCATGAAGAAAAGAGGGGGTTGATAGAAACCGTTTATGGAGCTGGATACGTAATAAGATGTACTCAGGAATAAAAAATTCTCCAAAATTTTATGGTAGGATCAAATGGATTTTATAAAATAAGAAATCCAATACTATGGACAATACTACGGACAATAATCAAAAAAGAATACTAATCGTTGAAGATGACTTCTTCATCATGAAAATTTCCCGTGACAAGCTTAAGGATGAGGGAATTGAATTCGATGAGGCGCAAGACGGTGAGAATGCTCTTCAATTGATAAAGACAAACCATTACGACCTTATTCTCTTGGACATTGTAATGCCCAAGAAAAGCGGTATAGAAGTGATGCAGACCTTAAAGCAATTGAACATTAAGGTGCCCGTTGTAATATTCAGCAACATGGCTCAAGCAGACATCAAAAAAGACTTGGTAGGATTGGAATATAAAGGGTATTTCCTCAAGGCGAGCCATACAATCGACGAAATGGTTGGACTCGTTAAAAGCTATCTTAAAGAGGGTGAAAGCTGAATAATGCTAGCGATGCATCCACACAAAAATAAGAAGCAGGATATTTACCAAATAGATTCCATTACATACCAAACAAAAGTGCTTTAGCTTAAAGTAGAGAAGGTAGGCTAAATAGGCGCTGAAAAGCACACCAAACACAGTCACATAGAGTAAAAAATCGAACTGAGCATAATAGGTCAGACCAATTACTACCAGATAGAACAAAAAACCTGGATACGCATTGGAGATGCCGAACATTTTTCCGTAACCCGACGAGAAAGTTCTCGTGCAGGACATTCGGTCATTAATATCACACACCGCTTTATAGGAAGTATTTTTTTTGAGCTGATACTCTATATATAAGGTATAGAGAGATAAAACAAAGCCAGCGATGGCAGTGGTGTAAATGGCGGTATCCATAGTGCGTAGTAAAAAGTTAGAACCAAACTGTAAGTGAAGAGAGTTACCTTCACTTACAGATGTAAAGTATTTTTTCGAAGTTCACAATTTTTCCATCAGAAATCACAATGCCATCTTTTTTTAGCCGCCTGATTTTATCTTTACTCCCCATTGCGAATCCACCTAGTCGCCCATCCGAATTCACCACTTTAAAACAGGGGTATCTATCGGGCTCAGGGTTTTTATTTAATAGTTGTCCGATATAGCGATAGCCTTTAGTTCCCATTGCATGAGCGATCACTTTGTAGGTGGTCACTTTCCCCTTCGGAATTTTTAAGAGAAGGCTTTGGAGCTTGCGGAGGTGGGCTTGATTCATAGTTTGATAATATCATTCTGTAGTTGTATATTGAACTCAATTTATGAATTTATTCTTAATTCATAAATCTTAATTCATAATTGAATTGTTATGTCATCAACCATCACCCACATCCATGCTCGTGAAGTTTTGGATTCTCGAGGGAATCCAACTGTAGAAGTTGAAGTCGGAACCGAAAATTTATTTGCCTCCGCCATCGTTCCAAGTGGCGCCTCCACCGGAGCGCACGAAGCGGTTGAATTGAGAGACGGTGATAAAGACCGCTTTGGCGGCAAGGGGGTGATGAAGGCAGTTGAAAATGTAAATACATCTATCAGGAATGAATTTTTACAAAGAGATGTCCGTAATCAGCGTGAAATCGATCAGCGGCTTATCGATATGGACGGCACTGAAAATAAAGGAAATCTGGGAGCCAATGCGATTTTAGGCTTCTCACTCGCAGTGTCAAAAATTGCAGCTCAGGCGGAGCAGTTACCTTATTATCAGTATTTAGGAAATTTGGGCAATAAAGGGGAATCAAAATTGCTCCCCACACCGATGATGAATATTTTAAACGGCGGAAAACACGCCATCAAATCCACTGATCTTCAGGAATTCATGATCATGCCCGTAGGGGCTCACACTTTTAAAGAGGCGCTTCGGTATGGAACCGAAACCTTTCACACGCTCAAAAAAATCATCAAAGACAAAGGCTTTTCCACTTCAGTGGGGGATGAAGGAGGTTTCTCGCCAAGTTTAGAGAGCAATGAAGAAGCTTTGAAATTAATTGTTGAAGCGATTGAAAAAGCGGGCTTTCGGCCTGGTGAGGAAATAGGGATCGCCATGGACCCGGCAGCTTCAGAGTTTTATGAAAATGGAAAATATAATTTGGCTTCTGAGGGTCGAAAGCTCAGCTCTGAGGAAATGGTGGATTATTATGTAGACATGGTAAAAAAGTATCCTATTTTCTCCATCGAAGACGGTTTGGCTGAAGACGACTGGGATGGTTTTGCGCTGATGACCGAAAAATTGGGGGATAAAATTCAAATAGTGGGCGACGATCTGCTCGTCACCAACACGGAGCGCCTCAAAAAAGCCATTGACGGCAAAAATTGTAATTCGATTTTAATTAAGCTCAATCAGATCGGCACGCTCACCGAAACCATCGACGCCATCAATATGGCACATGACGCGGATTTTACCGCCGTTGTCTCACATCGCAGCGGAGAAACTGAAGACACGACCATTTCCGACTTAGTGGTTGGAATGGCCACCGGTCAGATTAAAACAGGCTCACTATGCCGAACCGATCGTATATGCAAATATAATCAGCTCCTCCGAATCGAAGAGAGGCTTGGTTCAAAGGCTCGGTTTGAGGGGGCGATCATCTAACATTGATCACCTGTAAATTTAGTGTTAACCTTTTCAGGCAAATTATTCTTAAAATTAGAAAGATATGAAGTCGAAAAAAACGTTGTCAAAACTTTTAGCCGTTGCTGGAATTTCCCTCTTTTTCTTAAACGCTTGTTCATCAGCCCCAACTCAGTCTGCTGAGGATGTGATCGGAAAATTCAAAACACAGGTAAAGGAAGTCAAATCGGTCGACATGTCCGTGGATGTTTCGATGACAGGGGAGGACGCGGGTGATAATATTGGCTTTAATTTAGAAGCGGATGTTAAGCTGGATCGCCAGGATCAAACGGACCGAAAGGCGGATGTGGATGTAAAACTTGATGGCTCATTAAATGCGGGTGACCAATCTATGGATGGCAAAGCTCATCTTAAGCTCATTTCAATCGGTGAGGAGCTTTATTTCAACATCAACGAATTCCGTTCAACCGATCCGAATACCAAGAGCTTTGAATCACTGCTGGAACCTTATTTAAAGCAGTGGCAGCATCTATCAAGTGATTTTATTCCGGAGGACATCAAAAAACTCCAAAAGAAAGATGAGGAAACATTAAAGAAAGAAGCGGAGCTAAAAGAGTTATTCATCAACACAAAACTGTTTGAAGTAACGAAGGAATTTGGCGTTGAAAAACTCAACGGCAAAAAGGTTTATCATTATGGCGTAAAACTGGATAAGGAAGGTGTGAAAGAATATGTTAAAAAGGCCTCTACGATTAACGGACGGGAACTCACCACTGATGAAGTGGAAGAAGCCTCAGTATTTGCAGACAGCGTATCGAATATGGAACTCTATATCGGAGAAAAGGATTACTTCCTCTATAAGGCAGTGGTTGAACTTTCCGGTACAAGTCCGGAAGATGGAGTCACTACCAATATCAGCCTGAACTATGTCGCCAGCAGTTACAATCAGGACCTTAAAATCGCGATCCCGAATGAGTACGAAGAGTTCAACCCGCTTTCTCTTCTGATGGGGCTTCAGCTCGGTGGCAGCGGAGGATTACTCGGTGAACCAGCTGATGACCTTAAAGGCGAAGGCTTAGACGAATTGACTGAAGGGGAAGGAGTTGAAGAGAGTTTGGAATCAACCACAGAATAAAACCGATTCGACCATCATAGACCCAAAAACTTATGAAATCGATATTATTCATATTCGGAAGTACAGGAGGAAACACCGAAATGGTGGTTGAATTCGTGGCCGATCTTTTGAGACAAAAAAAATATGAGGTTCAAATTAAGCGGGCCGAAATGAGTGGGTCTAAAGACATGTTAAAGGCTGATGTTGTGGTTTTAGGAAGCCCTACTTACGGCCACGGCCTTTTAGAAGATCATATGGCAAAATTTGCCAGGGCGATGAAAGACATCGACTTGAAGGGAAAACCCTGCGCAGTGATTGGTTTAGGCGATCCAAAATACGAGGCTCAGTACCATATCGAAGCCGCTCCGGATCTGGAAAAAGCCATTCAGGGATCGAACGGAAAACTTATCTTACCCTCACTTCGGATCAGCGGTGCGCCTGTGATGCATCTCAAAGGTCTGATCCCACACTGGACCAAACAACTTATCTCTAAGCTTGTGTAAGCCGTAAGTGGGGATGCGCATCCCCACTTACGAATAGTATAGCCATGAACAGAACTACCTTAAAAATCGCAGGTGAATCCGGAATGGGCCTCCTCAGTGTCGGAAGGATCGTGGCCAAGGTACTCAAGCATATGGGGTTTTACGTTTACTCAGATCGCGAATATCCCTCACTCATAAAAGGAGGACACAGTAATCTTCAAATCGATTTTGGACTAAAGCCCATCCGTTCTCTTTCACGAGAGGTGGATTTGGTGATCGCTTTAGATCGGGCCGGACTCGTCGAATATCTCGAAGTTATAAAGAAAGGCGGCATCCTGGTACACGGTTACGAAAGAGCCCACTTGATTAAAGGATTAAAAGAAAAGGCCAAGAGCCGGAACGTCACATTGGTTTACTTGCCCGCCCATTCCATGGCTCGCAAGCTGGGCGGAACCGATGTGATGGTGAATATGGTGCTCCTCGGAATGATGTGGAAGATTTTAGGATTAGAGCTAGGGCCACTGGAGGCCGCTATCAAAAAGCAATTTGCCAGCAAACCTGTCCTTTTAAAAATCGACCTTAAATGTGTACGTGCCGGCTATGAAGCCTCTGAAATTAAAGCCGTAAAACCTTATAAGCTCAAATTACCGGTCAAAAAACCGAAAACATTACTACTGGATGGAAATATGGGGATTGCCTTGGGTGCTATTGAAGCAGGAGTCCGAACCTATTTTCAATATCCCATGAGCCCTTCCAGTTCAATTTTAATGTATTTGGCGAATTTCAGTCACGACACCAGAATGCTGGTGAGGCAGGTCGAAGATGAAATCACCGCCGCCGAAATGTCATTAGGGGCAATGTTCGTGGGCTCACGCTCCTTCACAGCTACCTCAGGAGGTGGGTACGATTTAATGACTGAAACCGTATCTCTGGCAGGTATGACCGAAACCCCTTGGGTATGTGTGCTTTGCCAGCGTCCTGGCCCCGCCACAGGCCTTCCCACCTGGACAGCTCAGGGAGATTTAAATATGGCGATTCACTCCAGTCATGGCGAATTTCCCCGATTGGTGTTGGCGGCCAGCGATCCAAGCTCATGTTACGAACTGATTCAGCACGCCCTTAATTACGCCGAAGAATTTCAGATCCCGGTCATCTTACTCAGTGAAAAGAACATTTGTGAAGCTCAGGCAATGGTGGAACCTTTTAAGGCAAAAATCCCGATCAAGCGAGGGCTGGTCACCGGTAAAGCGCTTGAGGATTTAAAGCCTGCTGATCGCTTTAAGATCACCAAAGATGGAGTGTCCCTCCGCTGGCTACCTGGCTCAAGCTCAACCGGTTATTTTGGCAACGGAGATGAGCATAAAGAAGACGGAACCCTTACGGAACGAGGAGAAGAAGTTGTTCCCATGTTCGATAAGCGAATGCGAAAATTGGAAACTTTGAAAAAAGCTTTACCCGATCCTAAAATTTACGGTGTAAAATCAGATGCTGACATTTCGTTTATCGGCTGGGGCAGTTCCAAGCCAGTGATGCTCGATACCATCGAAGAGATGAGAGCACAGGGAAAGAAAGTTAATTATCTTCACTACGAATACCTCTGGCCCCTTAAAGAAAAAGCAGCTGAACAATTTTTCAAAACCAATAAAAACGTTCACATTCTTGAAGGGAATTATCAGGGGCAGCTCGCGAACCTCATAGAGTCAGCCACGGGTTTGAAATTCAAAGGAAAATACTTGAAATACAATGGTCGTGGCTTCTTCCTTGAAGATATGATGGACTACATAAATAAGCATTCATAACTCATAATTCATAATTAGTTTGATCGAAGACTATAAAAAATTAGCGGAACTCAAAAAAGAATACCTTGCCTACGAAGGCAGTGAAGTCATCACCTGGTGCTCCGGTTGCGGAAACTATGGCATCCAGAAAGCCATTGAACGAGCCGTGGTACTGGAAGGATATAAACCCAAAGACGTCCTCTTTTGCTATGACATCGGCTGTCATGGGAATGGATCTGATAAAATGGGAAAAACAGAAGTTTATACCTTGCACGGCCTTCACGGCCGAGTGCTTCCGGTGGCAGCGGGCGCTGCTGTTTCGAATCCAAACGTTAAAGTCATTGCTGCCGGTGGAGATGGCGGCACAATGAGTGAGGGGATCAATCACCTGGTTCACACGATTCGGAACGATTACCCCATGATCTTTATCCTCCATAATAACGAAAATTATGGACTCACCACAGGTCAGGCCTCCTCGACCACTCGCCGAGGTTTAGCGATGAATGGATCACCTGATGGGGTCATGATGGAGCCTTTGAACTGCAGTGAATTTGCCCTAAATTTGGGCGCAAGCTTTGTCGCTCGGGTGTATTCAGGAGATGTAAAGCATATGACAAAGGTGCTAAGAGCTGCCCTCAACCACAAGGGATTTGCGTTCGTAGAGGTGATGCAGGTGTGCCCCACTTACAATAAAGCCACACCGGTAGAATGGTATGAAGAGCGCTCAGCCCCTCTAAAATCAACCCCCAAAACCCGCTCAGACGCGCTAAAGGCTGCCAGAGATATGGAAAAAAACATGAAACTCGGCGTGCTGTATCAGGATAAGAAAACAGTCAATTTTTTAGATCGCCTGGTTAATCGAAAAGACGTAAAATCTGTCCCGGTTGATGAGGTGAAAAGATTCAATATCAGTGAGCTGATCAAGCGATTTATGTAGTCAGTACTGAAATTAGGTAACCAGGTTTTTAACCTCCCCAACCCCTCCTTGTCAGGAGGGGTATGATTTAGGTTATTCGTAACATTTAAACCTAAATCATACCCCCTCTGTTAAGGGGGTTGGGGGTTAAGCCTTTCAATTAGCTTAGAGTAGATATTGCTAATTCTTTTTAATTATGTTATAATAATAAGATAATTTAACTAAAATATGCCTGTCATAAACCCTGAACCCATCAATGACCCTCAAGAATTAGAGCGTTTTGGATCACAAGACACGTTCGCAAATTCTGTCGAAGCTGCCCGCCGGAAGGAAGCCGGTGTTCTAGAAGCAGATGTCACTTATGAATTTCAAGGTGATGAAAGGCAGGAAAGTGTGATGAAAAGACTCCATGATTACTTCCCGGACTCAGATGAATTTCAGGAAATGGTAGGCAATTTGATCACCCTTAAAGATCCCGAAAAACAACAGGAAAAGATGGCGGAATATGCAAAGAAAATTGCAGAAAAAATTCTACCCTATCTTAATTCACCAGACAGTCACGGAGCTCTTTTAGCATTCGATTATCCACTCGATTTTGAATCATTTCAAAAACTTCTGTATGAAATTCTGTTTAAGGTGGATGATGCGTGTCAGAAAGATCACATAAGATTTAATGATGTGTGGGAAAATGGAGCTGATTATTATTTTGAATACCAGACTCTCGTCAGAGGTGTACGCAAAGAAGTTATTGGGTTGATTGAGCAGGAATTAGTAGATGGGGGGCTAGGAAGACAAATTCTCGTACAAGATCGAAAACTGGGTATTGGAGGCATGGGGAATGTATATGAATGTGAATTGGCAGATAAGAATGTAGCCATGAAGTTTCATAGACAGCCACTTAGCGAAAGGTCAACATGGTCAAAAGAAAAAATAGAAAAACTCAGACAAGCCACAAGAAATAATGAAAATCTTTCAAAGTTCCTGGGCGCTTTCCACTTAACATCAAATCAAGATGAGCCATGGGATGATATTGAGCATTTTGGTGCAGATGTGCCACAAGGGCACTATGACAGGCGAGTCGATTTATTCGAGTTGTTCGAGGGTGGAACAGATCTTGGTGCTTATTTGCATAATCAGGAAATCAAAACTTTCAACCAGGGGGATGAGTTCGAAAGAATGCGTTTCAATGATTTTTTAGAACATATTTACTTACCAATGCTAAATGGAGTGAAAGGAATGCATGACGAAGACCTTGTTCATCGGGATATGAAAAGTCAAAATGTAATGATTATCCCCACCAATGAACCCAATCGGCCAATGGTCAAATTGATTGACTACGACCTTTATATAAGCGAATCAGGGTTTCAGGAGCCTGATCCTTCAGTGATAGTAGGCACCCCATCAATGATGAGTCCTGAACAGGTTAGAAATGATGTAATAACCGAAAAAAGCGATATCTACACCTTAGGGAAAATGCTTTATGAGTGGCTTGGTGGAAAGCTAGATCTAGAAAATATGTGGTCTGCAATTAAACAAACTGAGAGTGGAGAGTACAACACGGAGGAATTAGATATTCCTGATGATCTCAAGCAGATTATTACAGATTCTATGGAATTAGAGCCAACTGATAGGCCTACCATTGATGAGCTGATTGTGAGAGTCAAAGATCTTGTTGAAAAGAATAAAGAAGAGCTAGGAAAAATTGAAGTAAAGACATCTGCAGCAGGCGATACAACGGTTACGGGTGTCCCGACAGCAGACTTTGGTGATTCGGATGCAAAAAAAATAGAACCGGAGGATACAATAGATGTACAAAACTCGCAGGCAGCTTAATGAATTTTTTCAGATGAGTAAAAATAAGAAATCAATGGCTCAGTATGTGAAAGTTGGCGTGCGTCCAGATAATATCGTCACTTACGAGTATCTTAAGCCTATTGAAAACGCGGATATTGATTTAGAAGTGATGAAGTATATCACCAGCGAAATAATGGCTATAATCACAAAGAAAAAGCTGAAGAAAGTCAAAGTATTAGGCGATATAACAAAATATAAAAGGCATGACTGTGTAAGTATAACTGGTTTTGATTTCCCCCCGCTAAAATCCAGAAAGTATGTCATACAAACATTTAAAAAACTGGGATATATAAAAGTAGCTTACTTCAAGAAGTCAGATTCGGTTGCAATAAACGCTCTCCTTAGGTTTGTAACTGATTATATACCAACAAAATTAAAGCTGTTTATCTCAAAAGCAAAAGCAGTCGCTTGGTTAAAAAAAGCTTAAAATGAGTCCTCCGAAGGTTATATTGCTGATTACTTCACAGAATGTGGTATTTAGTGGTACTTTACTTCCCATGGAATCTTTAGATAACAAATCAGAGAGATCGGAGGAGTCCCGAATAACATTAGACCTGCGTTCAGCCCTTTTTATCATATTAGCTGGAATCATTGTCGGAGGTTCGTGTGGACAGCTGATAAAGAATGGGGCTGACAGAGAGCCACCATCGAAAGAGAGTAGAGTTATAAAACAGATTTCAAATCAAAAAAAATAATCCCTTCAACCCCATCCGTTTATTCTCTATAATAGGCATGCTTTTTAACGATATAAAGTATGGTCGAAGTTCTGGAATTTTCGAAAATGTCTGATGAGCAGGTACAGAATGTCTTAAAAGACTATCGTATTAGTCTGTCAGTTGAAGAAGCGAGAAAGGTTGAGAAGATTTTAAAGCGTCCTCCCACACTCACCGAAGCCATCATGTGGGGAATTCAAGGGTCAGAACATTGTTCATATCGGAGCACTCGCCAATACCTCAAAAACCTACCCACCAAAGCGCCAAACGTCATTTTAGGGCCAGTGGAGGATTCTGGGGTTATTGAAATTGCCCGCGATGGTGATGACCGATGGGGACTTATTATGTCGCACGAATCCCACAATCACCCCAGCCAAATTGTACCTTACGAAGGAGCTGCGACGGGGATTGGTGGGAATGTGCGGGATGTTTGTTGTATGGGTGGTAAGGTGATTGCCTGTTTAGACAGTCTCCGATTCGGCGAAACAGAGAATAATGAATCCAGACTGATCGCCAATGAAGTGGTACGTGGGGTGGCGGGATACGGAAATCCTATTGGAGTTCCGAATCTTGGAGGAGATGTCCGGTTTGGAAAAAATTTTAACGACAACTGCCTGGTAAACGTGCTCACTCTCGGCTTAGTAAAAGAATCAGAGATTATTCACTCCTACGTGCCGGATGAGGCCGCTGAGGAAGGATACGATATCATCACATTCGGAAAACCCACCGACAACAGTGGACTGGGAGGGGCTTCGTTTGCGAGTGTGGAGTTGGATGAAAAAGATAAAGAAGCAAA
>JAJDCE010000144.1 GCA_029260985.1 Patescibacteria group bacterium
AGAATTGGCGAAGGCAGTGGAAAGTAGAGTTAATTGAAAAACATAATCCTGACTGGGTTGATTTATCATCCGACTGGTATGAATAGCAGTCTAGGATTCTGAATCAAGTTCAGAATGACGACTAACGCAAACTGTCCATAATCCCTATTTCCCGACATTCCAAAATTATGTCAAAGTACGACACAAATGTTGGAATATTTGTCAATAATGTATATTAGACAATAATTGACACAATGTCGCAATACAAAAACTGTAATATATCGAGGAAAAAATAGTTATAAGTGTCGAAAATTGGGCTTAAAAACGCGCTTTCTGGAAAGCGTGTCCAAATAGGGGCAAAAAACGTTTATATTGACACCAAAACTCCCATTACATACAATGAGTTCGATATGAATGAAACGGTGTCGATAAAAACGAAAATTCTCCTCTAAAAAACAAGCCCTTAAGCATAAGTATGTTGATTTTAAATTTATCAATTTAAAATCAACCAATACTTGGTGAACTGTGGTGCGTCCAAATTCCTTAGAAACAAAGTCAATAAGCGGAAAATCGATCTTAGACAGAAGTTGAAAATAGACATTTCATCTCCTGTCTACGATTGAACAGAAGGATTCCCCACGGAGGAAACTTCTAAAATTTGCTCTTTAACAATTAGGTGTCTCGATTAATAATCGGGACGAACGTTCAACTTTTGCCTTTGAAACAAAAGGCAACTTACAAATCAATAGACTTATTGATTTTATAGGGTCTCCCGATTGAATCGGGACGGCTCCTACAAATCATTTCTTGCAAAGCCTGATGCCCATTCACTAAACCTATATATAGCAAATATTAAACATGTGCCGAACTTGATTCGGTATAGCTAAATAGTAAATAATCGTGAGGGCTTATAAGTCATCAATACGCTTTGCATATTAAGTTTTCTCTTATTTAATTAACTCTATATGGATATGGTTAAGAGTATTAAAAGAGCAATGGCAACATTTGCTGCTTTGGCACTTTTTGTGACAAACACAAGTCTTGTTTTCGCTCAAACATACAACGACGTACCTAGCAATGCTTGGTATTTCGATTATGTTGAACAGCTCGTTGACGATGGTGTTGTAGATGTTTCTGACAACTACCGTCCAAACGCTCCACTTAATCGTGCTGAACTCGTAAAAATGGTTGTTACAGCCATCGACGGTTTAGCTGATTACGAAGCTCCTGCTACACCAACTTTTGATGATGTAGCTTCTGATGCTTGGTTCTACGACTACGTGGAAGCAGCTGTTCAGCAAGGTATTGTTTCCGGATACACTGATGCATCTGGCAACCTTACCGGAATGTTCGGTCCTGGGGACACGGTTAACCGTGCTGCAGCTACCAAAATCTTGGTAAATGCATTCCTCGTTCCAACAACCCTAACACCTGCATCTCCTTTCTCTGATGTAGCAGAAAGCGCATGGTTCCATGACTACGTTCTTACCGCTTACAACCAGTCTGTTCTAGACGGTTATGACAACGGTAATTTCGGTCCTGCTGACCCTGTTACTCGCGCTCAAGTTGCTAAATTAGTAGTTCTTTCTCAAGATCCTACTCCTCGCTCTACTGGCGAAGGTGAAGGTGAAGGTGAGGGGGAAGGTGAAGGAGAAGGTGAGGGAACTGGTGAAGGTGCACTCGAAGTTTCTTTAAACGACGACACTGCTCCTTCTTCTACCCTTCCTCAACAGGCAAACAGCGTACAGCTAGCTTCTTGGGATTTCACTGCTGCTGACGACGACGTTAATCTTTCTAACTTAGTTGTTACACGTGGTGGTGTTGGACAAACTGGAGACTGGAGTCAGCTCTTCATTTACAACGGTGCTGATCGTTTGACTACTGGTCGAACCATCAACAACGACACCAACACATCAACTTTCCCACTTAGTGTTCTAGTTGAAGCTGGTACTACAACCACTCTATCTTTGGTAGGTGATGTAGCTACTGCTCCTGGTGCTTCTAATCAGCACTACTTCTATCTTGCTTCTTCTGGTGATCTAACTTCAAATGCTCAGTCTACAGCTGGCGACTTCCCAGTTGCTGGTAACACCTTCACCCTTGGTGGTGCAGGTACTGTTGTAAACGGTATTACAGCTACTGCTGGAACTACCCCTTCTCAGCCGCTTATCGGCGAGAATGACGCTGAAGTTGCTGCTCTAAGACTAGCCGCTGGTGCAACCAACGATTTGGCTGTACACTCTCTAGCTCTTACTCAGGGTGGTACACTTAACAGTACTAAAATGGTTAATTGCCGCCTCCTTCGCAGCGCTGACGAGGTTGCAACTGCTGATGCATTTTCTGGAGATCGTCTAACTTTTGTTCTAGACACTCCTTATGTTATTCCAGAAGGACAAACTAAAACTTTCTACGTACGTTGTGACATCGATGGTGGCCGAACAGCTGATTCTGTTCAGCTTTACCTAGATGAAAACACCGACTTAGTTGTTATCGATCAGCAATACGGTTACGGTGCTACCGTTACCAACACTTACGCTGCTGCGAATGTAACAGCTATTAATCTAAAGGGTGGTGACGTTACAGTAACCAATAACAACCCTGCAGCAACTCAGATTGCTTCTAATAGCACAAACAACCGCATCGCAGAATTCGCGGTCACTACAGATCGTGATCTAACCGTAAGAGATACCTTCTTACAGATCGATATCCAGAACGCTGCTGGTACAGGGCCAAGCGTTAGTGCGGTTACTACCGATATCGCTACTGCTAGTGGTGCAGGTACTCTTGCCAGCACTCCTGTAGTTGGTGATACCTCTGCTACAATGGCTGTTGGTGATATGCTTCAGATCTCTGCTGGAGGAACTACATACTATTGTATGCAAACTTCAGCAGCAGGTGCTACTCCTGTTACTACAAACTGTAGTGCAGGTATAGTTACAGCTGCAGCTGATACCTTTACAGAAGTTAATCCTTACGATTATCTTAAAAACGTACGTCTTCTCGACGTAGACAGTGGTTCTACGCTTGCTGGTCCTTTGACCGATGCAAACGCTGGAGCTACTCTAGTCGCTGGTCCTCCATCTTCTTACAACAGAGTTCATTCAGAAGATTATGAACTAACCGGTGGTGAAACTCGCCACTTAGGTGTTGAAGTTGATGTTGACACCAATATGGCTGCTGGATACCAGATTCGATCACAAGTTCGATACGCAGCTGCCGCAGCTACTAATTCATACTTGAAAGATCTTTCTGCTAACGAATTTGTAACAACTGCTAATGTGGTTGGTGCAGGTTCTGCCACTCTTGCTAGTAACTGGATGACGACTGCTGCTAACAGCCTCGCGGTTGCTGCAGCTTCTACTCCTACTTCTCAAACCTACGTTAAAGGCGAAAGTGCTGTACCTTCTCTAGGTATCGCTATGACTGCTGGCGACGCAGGTGATGTAACCATTAAGCGTCTAATCGCCCGCCTCTATGCTGTAGATAACACCACAGGTGGTGGTGCAGCTGGTTGGGCTGGTGGTACCGCTGGTACTGGCGCATGGACTGACGCTGAAGGTATGATTGCTGCTAATACAATTGTAGCTAGTGTAAGCCTTTACGATGGCAACGATCTTGTCGCCGGACCTGAAGGACTTAGCCTTATAGATGTTGGTTCTACTGGTGCATACGTAGCCATGACTGACTACTACAAAGCTCAGTTTGATGACCTTAACTTGACTGTTCCAAAAGGTGGAACAAAGACTCTTACCGCTAAGGTAAACCTTTTGAACACTGCAACTGCTTCTAACTGGCTAGCTCTTGATGTTAGCACAGCTGGTCTCGACATTACCGCAGAAGACGACGATGCAAATACAGTTACTGCAAGTGGTGCTGCCCTTAATGGCGGTACAACAAAGTCTCCTCAGGTAAGAATCGACACCGCTGGTACACTTACTGCTTCTTCTGAAGGTAACCCAGAAGCATCTAATCTAGTAGCGGGTACTTCTGAACAGCTCGTTTCTAAGTATCGCTTCCACGCATTGCGTGAAGGCTTCGACGTTAACAAGATAACTGTTGTTAACGACAATCAGGCTACTACTGCTAACTTTGGTGACGATGCCACTGCATCTGCTTCTGTTAGCCAGGTAACCGTTAAATACCCTGATGTTAATGGGGTAACCCAGAGCAAAACTGCTACTCTTTCTGCCGGAACCGCTACTCTTTCTGGTCTGGACTTCTATGTTCCAGCTGGTGAAGATGCCTTTGTGGAAATCTACGCTGATGTCAGCTCTATGGCTGCTGTTGGTGAAGCCCTTTCTGGCCAGACATTCCGTCTAGGTATGCAGAACACAGGCAATACTACTTCTACTTTCGAAGCAGTAGGGTCTAGCTCTTCTACTACTGTTAACTTCACAGGCGCTCCAAGTGCTAGTGTAACCAACTCAACCTCTATCAAGACTTTTGTAGTTAGAAAAACTCTACCTACTTTAGCTAAGACAAGCGGTGGTTCTACTACCTTGATCAACGGTGAAAACACCCTTTACGGGCTAACTGTTACTGCTGATTCTAGTGGTTCTCTTAGCTTCGGTCGTTTGATATTCGATGTGACCACTGCCGGTTTCGCTGCTGCAACCGATGACGTTCACTCATTCCGTTTCTACCGAGGGTCTTCCTTGATTCCTTCAGGGGATGTTAACATTTACGGTTGTGAAACAACTTGTGCAGACATGCAAGCAGCTGTTGCTCTAGGTGGTCTTCAAGACATTGATGGAGCCGCTGGCGTAAGTGTTCTCGACAGAACTTACAAACTTATCGTAAGTTTCGACCAAGAAGAATCAGTAACCGCTGGTAGTTCTAAAACATACTACCTAAAGGCTACTGTAGCCGGTGTAGCAAATAGCACCGATAGTATCACAACTCGTGTCGCTAACGGCGACGAGGCATCTGCAATTGCTGGTCTAACCACCAACAATGGTAATGCAAACACTGGTAGAATAGCAGCAAATCTTACTGCTAATGGTGCTCTATTCGACACCTTAGCTGCTGGTGGTACACTTTGTGATGAAAGTGGTGGTGCTGCAGCTCTAACTGACTTCAGAGCATTAGTCGGTGATGCAAACCGATGTAATTTCATCTGGTCTGATAAGTCAGCTGACTCTCACCTATACCCAACTGTAGCTGCTGGTTCTGTTACTGCAGCTTCAGGTTCATACGACTGGACGAACGGTTACCTTCTAAAGGTTACCGAGCTTACTTCTCATACTATGAGCGGTAGCTAATCGGTCAGTTCGCGAAAGGATATTCCAATCGCAATCAACAAACCCCCTTGTCCACGGCAAGGGGGTTTTTGAGTACTCTGTCATTCTGAACTTGATTCAGAATCCCATGTTATAATTAATGACTATTTTGCATTTAAGTGATAAATATTTGAGACAATTTTTTGTATATATAATGACCAGCACAACCAAAACCCTCTACATTGGGATGACCAATGACCTTGAGAGGAGGGTGTTTGAACATAAGAACAAACTAAATAAAGGATTTACTGAAAAGTATTTTGTTAACAGCTTGGTCTATTTTGAAATGTTTGAATCCCCAATTGAAGCAATCGACAGAGAAAAATACCTAAAGAATTGGCGAAGGCAGTGGAAAGTAGAGTTAATTGAAAAACATAATCCTGACTGGGTTGATTTATCATCCGACTGGTATGAATAGCAGTCTAGGATTCTGAATCAAGTTCAGAATGACATTTGGGTGCGCCTTCGCCCTATTCACCATCAGCGAACAATGATAAAATAAAGACCACACTAACCTGAATAAAATGAAACGATTAATCACTAGCTTACTCATAGTAGCCTTCCTCATTCCTTCTGCCTTCGCAGCTCAGTTTTATTCCGATTATCAAAATTCGTTCGCGCAAAAAGAACGTCGTGAGCTCTTCCCTATCAATATCACCGCTCATGCCGACAACGAAATCACAGTCAGTAAAGGCATGAACTTGTTGATCACTTTAGAGAGAGATCTTTTGTGGCATAAAGTCGACACGCTAACGGCAACAGGTACAGCGGTCGATAACGGTCGCTTGGAAGCGACAATTAATGTTGAGTATCTAGATGACTACAAAGTGCTCCACATACCCGTTAAAAGCGACTGGCTCACAGGCGAATCCGCAATTATCTCTGGCATGACCTTCAGGGCTTACAATCAAGTGCCCATCAGCTATATGGGTCTCGACTTAGATGGTGATAAGATTGCGGATGCCACTGACACGAATATGTACAAAGTCACCAGCGAAACCAAATCAGACAAAACCCCTCCATACCCCGTGGAAAACCTTGAATACACGGTCAATGAATCAAAAACAGAGGTTCAGCTCACCTGGAAAAACCCACCAGATTCTGATTTGGTGACAACTGTTGTCGACAGAATGCGCACACGGGGAACCTACACATCTCCCTTTCTTGAGTTAACTTCGGGCACCTTAACTACCGAGTATACAGACAACGACGTAATGCCTGGAGATATACTCACATACCGTGTCTATGCGCGAGACACCAATAATCAGGGCGAAGTAATCGAAATTGTGGTCGATCTCACCGAAGAAGAGCCAACACCTGATCCTGATCCAGAGATGAACCCCGATCCCCAAACCCCAAACCCCGAAATCGAAGATTTAAATAAATTCTATAATTATTATAAAGTTCGACACGCCATCAAGTGCAAAACGGAGGACAGCAGTATTTGTTTGTGGGCAAAAATCCATCTGCTTTATGCACAAGAAATTGCCAGCCTTTCAGATGTCGATTTAAGCCTTTCTGAGCGTGAATTATATTTGATGGGCATTCGCCTAAAATGGCCAGAAAAACGCTATCAGGAACGTTGTATTGAAGCCTCAACACCACACAAAACCTGCAACGCTTTGGAAAAGTCGATTAAAAGGGCGAAATACTTCCTTTCTCAATAGACCCAATTCACCATTTGTCATCCTGAAATTTATTCAGGATCCCAATTCTGATTATTTGACATAGGATTCTGAATTGAATTCAGAATGACGGTTGGTATGAATTGGTTTGCCTTATCCAAGCGTATCTATTAATATAAACCTCCCTTAATTCAGTCACTTTTTACCATGAAAACAATCACTAGAATTCTATTAGTTTTAATAACAGCAGTTACCCTCAGTGCATGTCAGTCCAAATACAATGTGGATGTCGATATCACACCCGAAGAACGCCAGGGGGCAACACAAATGATTGATGAATCTAAACTTGAAATCAGTAACTACGATGGAGAAGAAGGCTCTATTCCTTTTCGACCCATTATTCGTTTAGCTGATGCATACGAAACATTAGGAGAATACGGAAAAGCCATCAAAACTTATAAAAAATGGCTCGATAGTGGGCAACAAACGCGGGCTATGATCCATAACCTTGGCCGCTTATATGAAAAGGTGGGCGAAACAGAGCTCGCTGTAGCTAGATATCAAACTTTGATTAACGAGTACTTTGAAAATGGTTATTTATACGATATTACATGGGCTTATATAAAGGCGGGAGAACGGAAAAACGCCGAAAAATTCTTCAATCTCTGGCAGTTGAAATTCCAAAAAACCGATACTCAAACACAGCAGGCTATCAAAAAACTCCGTGAAGCTGAAAAAAACAATTCCTAAATGTCTCTGCCCGTCATCCTGAAATTTATTCAGGATCCCAATTCTGATTATTTGACAAAGGATTCTGAATTAAATTCAGAATGACAATTAACCCATTGTCTTGTAGTCTTATGATAATTTTCTAATTACCTAATCATTATGGATGTAAAAGTCAAAAAGCTCCCCAAATCAGAAGTCGAACTCACCATTACAGTGCCTTATGAAACTTATCGAAGGTGGGAAGAAAAAGCCTTTGAGGCTCTTGGCAAAGAAGTAAAAGTAGATGGTTTTAGACAAGGAAGTATCCCAGAGGATGTGATTCGGAAACATGTAAAACCAGAAGGAATTAAACAGGCAACACTTGATTTTGTTCTGCCTCAAACTTACTCAGCTGCAGTTAAAGAAAAGGAAGTCCAGGTTATTGACCAGCCTAAAATCGATATTGTGAAAGATGTCGAGAAAGAAGGAGATGATTTTGTTTACAAGGCCACAGCTCCGGTAATGCCAGAAATAACAGTCGGAAATTACTCAAAGATAAAAGTTAAAAAAGAGGAGGCTAAAGTTGAGAAAGAAAGCGTGGACAACACCATCAAAATGATTATGGAGCGTCAGGCCGAATGGAAAGACGTTGACCGAAAAGTCGAGAATGGAGACCGCGCCGAAGTAGACTTTGAAGGATTCGACAAGGAAGGAAAACCACTCCCAAATACAGCCAGTAAAAATCACCCCGTTATCATTGGCAGCAAGTCCATGGTGCCAGGCTTTGAAGACGGTATAAAAGGGATGGCGAAGGACGAGGAAAAAGAAATTGAAGTGAGCTTTCCTAAAGATTACCATTCTGCCCCTATGCAGGGCAAAAAAGTGAAGTTCAAAATCAAATGCAACCGTGTTGAAGAGAAGGCTGAGCAGAAACTAGACGATGCCATGGTCGAAAAAATTACCGGCCAAAAGCAGTCTGTCGATGAATTTAAAAAGCTGGTTGAGAATGATTTGAAAGTCGAAATAGAGCGAAAAAATCAGCAAGAACACGAGAATAAAGTGGTGATGGAAATCATCAAAATCACCAAGGCAGAACTACCCGAAGCCATGATAGATCGTGAAGTTGAAGGGATGCTTGAGGAGCAAAAAGCCCGGGTGAAACAGCAAGGTTTAGAGTGGGATCAGTATTTGACACACATAAAGAAATCAGAAGAAGATTTCATGAAGGAGCATCGAAAAACGGCTGAAGACCGAATCCTGGCTCGCCTAGGTGTGCAGCATATTTTAAAAGATGCCAAAATCGAGACCAGCGATGAAGAGGTAAATGCCAAAATTGACGAAATGGCCGCCAACTATCCAGAAGACCAGAAAAAAATGGCCTTAGATCATTATAAAAACGATCAAAAAGCATTCCAATACCTCAAAAACAATATTGCTGCCGACAAACTGTTCGCTATGCTCACCAAATAACCTATCGTCATTCTGGACTCGATTCAGAATCCTTTGTCAAATAATCAGAATTGGGATCCTGAATAAATTTCAGGATGACTGTTGGTTGTTAATCAATTTCCTTCACCGAAAACACCCCATCTACATTCTCCAGATCTTGCAGTAAATTAGACAGAGTTTCAAAGCTGTCCAGGCTGGCGGTGATGATGAAATGGCCTTGATCAGAACCCGCTTCACGGACATTATCGATATCAAGAATCGGAAGCTGATGTTGAACAAATACATCCGCGACATCTCTTAAAAGCCCCAGACGAGAACGACGTTCCACCCGGAGCTTAACTGTGTATTTAGGGATTTTTTTAGTACTCCAGCTTGTTTTAATCAATCGAGTATCATCCAAGCCCTTTAGCATTTTACAGGTTTGTTTATGAATCGTAACGCCACGCCCTCTTGTAATATATCCCACAATAGAGTTGTCCGGCGTCGGAGAGCAGCAAGAGGCGATCAGGGTCTGATGACCTTTTTCTCCCGTTATTAAAATCTCCGGTTTTTTTTCTTCAAAATTAACCCCTTCAGACAATACTTCTTTCGAGATTTCCTTCTTCGTAAGCTCTTTAAGTATCGCATGAATAGACGGCACTTTTTTAAGAACATCATGCGAATTCAAGGAGCCATTGCCAATGCGTTCAACCAAATTTTCACGCTTCCGAATAGACAGTCGCTCACCAGAGTAAACTTTAAAAATAGTCAAATTTGGATCCAGCGGAGACTGATTAAGCTGTTTTAATTTCTTATTAATGTGCTCCTTGCCAATTTTTATAATTTTATCCCGGTCTTGAGTATTAAACCACTGTTTTATCCTCGATTTCGCACTTGAGGTAGCGATATATGAAAGCCAATAGCGGTTAGGCTGTTCCGTATTGCCAGTGATGATTTCCACCACCTGGCTGTTTTTCAGCTTGTAGTCCAATGGCACAATCCGCCCATTTACCTTAGCTCCCCTGCAACGATGCCCCACATCAGTATGAATACCATAGGCAAAATCAACCGGAGTAGCTCCGTAAGGCAGATCAAGTACATCCCCTTTTGGAGTCATAATAAAGATCCGATCATGAAAAATATCCACACTGAGCGACTCAATAAACTCAGAATTACTTTTTAAATTTTCATGCAGCTCCACCAAACTTTGTACCCACTGTAAGCGTTGTTCAGAGGCCGTAGCTGACTTTTCAGCTTCTTTGTAGTGCCAATGAGCCGCAATACCGTATTCAGCAATTTCATTCATATTTTTAGTCCGAATCTGAAGCTCAATGGGTTGATTATGAAGCTTGGGACAAAGTCCAATCAGTGTCGTGTGGAGGCTCTGGTAGCCATTGGTTTTTTCAACCGCAATATAATCCTTAAATCGCCTGGAAAGAGGCGTCCAGTGCTTATGCACAAGCCCCAGAACCTGATAGCATTCAGCCTCAGATTCTACAATGATCCGGAGAGCAAAAATATCATAGATTTCTGACACATAATTTTTATCTTTTTTCCTCAATTTCTTAAAGATGCTGTATGGATTTTTAAGCCTACCTTCAATAACTGCTTTTATCCCCGATTTTTTAAGAACTTTCTGCAAAATTTGCTTACTATTTTTAACCGTACTGTTCTGCAGTCCGATCATTTCATTCAGCTCCTTGGAAAGCCGCTCATAATCCTTTGGGTGAAGGTGTTTAAAGCAGAGCTCATCCAGCTCATTTTTAATCTTATAAATACCTAAACGGGCTGCAATGGGCGAATAAATGCTCAGTGTTTCTTCGGCTATTCTTTTGATCTTATCTTTCCGATCCAGATAGCCAAGCGTTCGCATGTTGTGCAGTCGATCCGCCAGTTTAACCAGAATCACCCGAATGTCCTTCGCCATCGCCAAAAACATCTTTCTTAAATTCTCAATTTGCCGCTCACGGCCCCGATAGTGAACTTTACTCAGTTTCTGCAGCCCTTTGAGCAGAGGAATCACATCTTCTCCAAACTCTTTTTTAATTTCATCAATTCCGACAGATGTATCTTCCAGCACATCATGAAGCAAACCGGCGATAAGTGAATCCTCATCGGGTTTTAATTCCACCAGAATATCTGCAACAGCCAGGGGGTGACAAATATAAGGCTTACCGGAACATCTCATCTGACCCTCATGGGCTTTGCCAGCAAAATCATAAGCATGTTTTAGTCGCTTTTCATCCAAATCAGGCAAATATTTTTTTGCCCTTTTGATAACCCCGTCGATGGTGAGTTCCTTTTCCATAAAAGAGAGGCAAATTGGCTTTAGGAGGTAGATTTTTATATCTTAGCACTTTTTACTATCTTAGGCAAATTCTTCTTTCCCCCCTCTATTGTCATTCCGACCTTGCTGGAGGAATCTCTATCCATTTATCTTATTTTAAGGGATTCCTCGACTGCGCTCGGAATGACAAATGGGTTTCGCCATCGTATACAAACCCATATAATAAGTGCAAGTTAACCCCCACCTCATGGAGCGAAAAGTATTACTCGTAGTCTTGGATGGATTTGGTGAAGGTCCTGCTGGTCCTGGCAATGCCATTTCACAAGCTAAAATGCCCCATTTTGAAAAGTTTCGCAGCGACTATCCCCACAGTATTTTACAATGCACGGGCGAAGCCGTCGGTCTTATTGAGGGGGCCATGGGCGGATCCGAAGTAGGGCATTTTACGATGGGGGCCGGCCGCATAGTTCCTCAGTTTTTACTAGCGATCAACCGAGCCATTGAAGATGGTTCTTTTTATGAAAATGAAGCACTTTCAAACGCTTATCATTACGTCAAAAAAAGCGGCCCGTCCGAATCGGACAAAGGTCAGGCGGGGAAAAAGTTACACCTCATGGGCATGATTTCCGATGAAGGAGTTCACTCCCATATCGACCATCTTTTTGCCCTTTTAAAATGGGCTAAAAAAGAAGGCTTAAAAGATGTATATGTCCACTGCATTGCCGATGGAAGAGATGTCGCCGAACGATCAGTAAAAGATTTTCTCAAAAAAGTTCAGGATAAAATCGATGAAATCGGAGTCGGAAAAATTGCTTCGTTGGTTGGTCGGTATTTTTCTATGGATCGTGACCGCAATTTCGATCGAACCGCTCAGGGTTACCACCTGCTCACTCAGGGGAAAGGAGAAGAATTTGATGATATGTACAAAGCTGTCGATCATTTTTATGAAAAAGATAAGGACCTCACCGACTACTATTTACCCCCCATTTTGCTGGATAAAAATGGACTGGTTGAAACCCATGACGCTCTCATTTTCTTTAATTACCGAACCGACCGCACCCGGCAACTCACAGACGCTTTCACAGATCCGGATTTTAAAGAATTTCCTAAAGTCGTTGGCGATATTCATTTCGTCTGCATGGGGCCATATTCCGAAATCGCTCCGGTAGCTTTCACCGTACCAGCGATCGAAAATAATTTGGCCAATGTACTCTCCAAAAACGCCGTCCATCAACTCCGAGTCGCTGAAACCGAAAAATACGCCCATGTGACCTTCTTTTTCAACTCCCAAATCGAACATCACGTGCCACTCGAGGATCGCATCCTCGTCCACTCCCCAAAAGTGCCCAGTTACGACCAAAAGCCCGAAATGTCAGGCTCTAAAGTGACTGAAAAAGTGCTATTAGCCATCCACGATTCCCATCACCAAGTCATCATCGTTAATTATGCCAATGGTGATTTAGTGGGCCATTCCGGCAGTTTAAAAGGCGCCATAAAAGCTGTTGAGCACTTGGATGAATATCTGGGAAAGTTACATGATCAATGCCAAAAATACGGCTACACCATGCTCATCACCGCCGATCACGGTAATTGCGATGATATGATTTATCCAGACGGCTCTCAAAAACCAGCCCATTCCATGAATCCTGTCGGTTTTATGGCTATCGGGCCCAAAAATAAAATCCACCAAGTCCACGACGGCGGCCTCCAGGACATTGCTCCCACCATTCTCAAGCTTATCGGCATCGAAAAACCCTCCGAAATGACAGGCGAATGTTTGATTGACGACCTCTAGCCAAACTTGCCCCACCCCCACCGTCATCCTGAATCATGTGCCGAGCCCTGATCCGGTATTGTTTCAGGATCCTATAAGCATTGGATGAGGTTGTTTGACGTAGAAAGGATAAAGTGTTAAAATAACCACCTTTTAGTCAAATTCATATGTCAGAAAAACCGTCAGAACTATCGCAAGCCTCTACCGAAGACAAACTCATTCAAAAGCTACGGCAGATTGAAACTGAACGGCAGGCGATCATTGAGCATATGCTAGCCACCCGCAATCTTGTTCGCGGCAGTCTCTATGAGAGCGCTCGCAAATGCGGAAAACCTGCCTGCAGCTGCGCAAGTGGCGATCCTGACGATTTGCATCAGTCGAAGCACCTTGCCGTTTCCATCAACGGCAAGTCGAAGAAAATACCGTTCAGTCCCGACGAGGAAGAAACCGTCACCAGGGGCATCACCGCCTATGGCGTTTGGCGGGAGTCCCTCGCGGAGCTTGAAGCGCTAAACCTTCAGTCACGCACTCTGCTACGCATGATTCGCAATGCTCGCTTAGATTCTCGAACTCCGCCAGCCCAAAAAACAGGTCGAAAACCCAAGAAAAAGAAATAATAGTCACCTATCCAACTCCCCCACACTAATCCCATACTCAAAAAACAACTTCAGCAATTTCTCCATCACCTCCTGCAGCCCATCCATCCGGTGGATGAAATAACGGCCATCCTGATGAGCCAAAATGCCTTTGTCTCTCAGGTCTTTTAAGATCATTTGGCTAACCCCCAGGGTGTAACCTCTTTTTTTCATGTCAGCCACAAAATCACCATGAGTAAACAGACCTTCCAGGCTTACAATTGATCTGAGAGCAGCTTTATAGTCCGGTCGCTTCGTTTCTTTAACCGTTAGCTCCGTAAATTGGCGAAAGTTATCCGTAAATTGCTTCAGAATTAAATCACTGGTGTAGCTGAACATCGCATGACCCGAAAGTAAATATCCCCGCAAGGCAAAATTCACAAACGGAGTCACCTCCTTTTTTCTTAACCCATGGAGCAGAAAAAAATGAGAATCATCCTTTTTAATGTCATAGTAGGCAGCCAAAGATAGTGTCCGCTCTGCCCCATAGCCGTAATGGTGGAGAAGCATCGACTCCAGCAGCCTCACAACTCGCTTATTCCCGTTCTGGAAAGGATGGATAGTATAAAAAAGCACATGAAATTCCAGAATGTCTTTAAGTCCAATTTGTTTACGATTACTAAATTCCTTAAGCAGAAGCTTTAAAAACTCCATTATTCTTTTGTGGTCGGGAGGGGTGATAGGCCTTATTTTACCAATCTTAGTGCTATTTGATTGCCGAAGGCTGCCCGAGTGATATTTAGAAACACCAACGGTTTTCGTGTAGCGATCCAGGCCGATCGTCAGATCATAATGGAGCTTTTTAATAAATCCGACTGTAATATCTTTAAAACCGAAAGGGCTAATATTATTTTCCACACTCTCAATATTTTCAAATTCAAGACGTTCATATTTTTGGCGGTCGGTGAGCACTTCATCATCCTGGTATTTTTTGAGCCTGGCTTCCGTTTCAGGAGTAAGGAAAACAGACTCAGCTTCCTTTTCAGTAAGTTCAGAATACTCAGCCGTTGAAATCGCATACGTTTCCTCGAAGACAGCCTTGGAAATAGCCAAGGCTTTAAGGGAAGACAGCTTGTCAGGAAGTGAGGCAAAAATAGCACTGGCCTGCTGAATGACAGCATCCGGATAGATTGCTCCAGATGAAGGTTTAAATCCCAATGCTTCATAAATATTTTTTGCCATAAATTAATCACAAAATCATCATAATTATATCATATTTTTATTATAAAATAAATCAGAAAAAGGCTTTGCCAACGTACCACTAAGTAATAACTATAAACAAAACTTTATTAATATATAACAAAAATCCAATTTCCCCTTTGGAGATGGGGGGCTTTTTGATAGAATTAAAATCGGCGTATTATCTCTAAAAAAATAAAAATAAAACGACTTAAGCGTTTCATCGCCGGGCTAATCGTAGCGATTATGATGGGAAATCAGGTCGGTTCTGCTCTGAACCTCCACTTGTTTAATGTGCCCAAAGCCCATGCTCAAAATTCCATTGCAGGGGGTTTGGCCAATCTGCTCAAAAAAGCAACTACCCCACCCCACGCAGAACTCGGCATTGTAGCCATTTTAGTCGAAAACAGCTTGCTTGATGACAAAGCAAAGTATAAAACCGACACCGCTAACTTCACTCTCCGAGAGCATGTTTTTTCATACGCTGAAAACGTCCAAAAGCGCTTGCCGCACACCCGTGCCATCATCATCGGAGTCGATCCAAACGAATCCACCCAAAAGATCAGTACCGTCCTTGAAAAATTGTATTACGAAGGAGCCGACAATGACATGCTGGATTCCAGCAAAATCAACGACGATGGAAAAAAAGAAGATGACAATCAGCTCAAAGGAGTCGTATTGGTGGGGGATATTCCTACGCCAGTGGTTTACGACAAAGATGGCGAAACCGCTCCAAGTCTTTATCCCTACACTGATTTTTACCGAAAACGTTACATCTTCAACCACTCAAACCAGCACTTCGAGCTCAACGAAAATGCCCTCAAACCCAGCCCTGAAGTGTGGCATGGAGTCATTAGACCGCCTTCAAAAAATAACTCCACAAGACGCCAGCAATTGGCTGATTATTTTGATAAAAACAATCAGTATTCCAACAATCAGGGTGGTTACAACGACTTCAGCAAACGCATGCTTTATTACAACTTCCCAGCCGTTGAAAAGAAGCTCAACACGCTCGATTATCGAAACTATAAGCGGGGCATGAAATATGCTGAGGAGTTTGCTTTCAGGCGATATACAAAAAACTTGATCAAAACCATCGTCGATGAGGTCGCTGAGGAAATGGAGCCTGATAAAGATCCAAAAGATCGAAACCCCCTCATCGATGAGCAGTCGATCTCGAACATGATCGGTACCGGAGTTGAATTGGTGATCAAGAAGTTCTCCAAAAACTTTGCCAGCTCCCTCCAAACTTACCTTGGCCGCCTCAACGCAAAAATCGCCGGCACGGGCCGCTGGAGCGAAAAAGAATTCGACACCCTAGCCTCTCTGATCACCATTCGTGACGAGTACATGAAAACCATGCTCATGGGCAAATCGATTGAATTGGAAAAACTGATCAACGCAGAAGTCGATAAGGTGCAAGAAACCATAAACGTCATATCGACCGTAAAGCTAGAGATGGAAGAAACATTTAATCTGCTTAGTTATATCGACGGAAAAAGGGTGTCGGACACTGATTTTGTTACAGCAGGTCAATGTGGATTACAGCGGGGTCAAACTCGACCCAAAGGCACTCCGATCCTCGAAAACAATTCAGTACGAGTCGAAGCCAACCGAACCTTTAATCCAGACACAGGAATCATCCCGCCCGAAGGCGACACCACCAAACTTATTGAGAAGCAGGAGTATCAAAAATACGGGGGCTGTGTCGCCAACAACTCCGTCAAAATCGATCAGGATTCCGCCGGAATACATCTCGGCCCAGAACACTGCGACCCTAAAGCTGCAGTTAATCCCGTGTACGACATTGCAGGTTCATTCGAACTGGGATTCAGCTTTTTTAATCCAAAAGATCCAAAACCCAGCCAAAGTCTTGTGTTGGAAAATGAGCAATGTGAGCTCGAAGATTTGAGCTTTTTAGGCACATCGATTCCTAACTTTGGTTTGTATAGTGATGATGGCTTATTTAAGCAAAAGGCCTACTGTAATTCCAGTATTCCACTTGCTTGTGCTGCCCCTCTTGGTATCGCCCCGGATACTTACCTGGATGAGGCCGTGAATGACTGGTTTAAGTATCTGGTCAATGCTGGCTCATTGAAACTCGATCTCACCAAAAAAGAAGATGCCGCTCTCGCCAATTATTCAAATAACATTGCCCACCTTCGTCTCAATCGCATATTACAGTTATTCCTAAAGTCAGGATTGAGTCATTCCACCAGCTTTAAAGACGGCTCAAGCGACACAATTGGCGTTAAAATCACAGCTACTACAAAGCCGATCAAAACCATGGTTAGGCACGTGGAGCCCACAGATTTAACCATCAATCACACTTGTAGTACTCAGGTCACCCGCGCCATTCCAAGCGATGGAATCCGCTACGTTGAATTTTATAAGGGCAGCCAGCGTCGCTCCTACGCTTATCCCAATTTGTTCAGAATCCAAGGGAATAATCCCAAAGAAATCACTGATAATCTCCTCGCTCTTGTAAAACAAAAAGACGCTGAGCTCAACGCCCTGCTTGGTTCCAATAAGAACACTGTCGGGAACTTTTTCCTCAACAACGCTGAACTCACAGAACCCATCTTATGGCGACAGCTCGGCATCGACCAGAAACATCAGCTAGTGCTCGAAAAATACCTCAACAAAAACAGTTTTATGCCGGTGCCTGATCCAACCGCCTTGGCACCCGTCACAAAACCTGAAGGCTACGAAGTCCTCCATGTGAATGCGGAGGGCGATGAGAAAGGATTTGAGTTTGCCATCAATCGCTCAAGGCTATCCGAAAAAGATCTTAAAGATCCGGAAATAGATGCCGCCAAGAAGGCCCTGAAAGACGCTCAGAAAAAAGCTGGCGGAGATGGCTCCGCCGATGGAACGGGGAGCGGCCAACAAACCAAGCTCTTTGGTTGTGGTGGTAATGATGGAGTCGAAATTTGGGAATGGCTCCCTAATGTTATCGGTTGCTGGATCCCCGAAGAGATCCTGAAGCTATCCGACTTGGTGAGTTTGGATGACTCTCACAGCAAGCCTTTGCCTCCTCCAGAGCCTAAGCCCGAAGATGCCATTTTTGACGCCTTAGAAGATCCGGCATTAGCCGCAAACAACCCTGAAAATCAACCCGCCAGCATCGAAGTTACCGTCGACAAGAAAACCCTGGTGCGGGGCGAGAAGACTCCAATAAATGTAAAAGTGCTCAATAAAAAAGGCAAACGGGTAGTGGGTTACATCCCAGACCCTCTCACTTTTACAGCCGATGAATCATTGGTCAGTTTCGATAAAACCAGTCGTTCAGTGTTCACCGGAACCGACAGGGGTGTGATGACGGCACTCACAAAATCTGGAAAAGCCAACTTAAAAGTCGGCCTTGGCAGCTTAAGTAAAACCATTCCTGTTAACATCGTCGACGGCATTAAAGTCAAACTCACCTACGAAAGAGAGACAGGTAAGCCGAGTTATAAAGTCACAGCCAATCTCGTCGACTTAAGTGGTAAACCGGTTACCAATGTCAGTACAAAAATCAAAGCCGCGGCGCTCAATCCGGCAGATGGTAAGTTTGCTCCAAGCCTGATCACGCTGGAAAACGGCAAGGGAGAAGCCAAATTCTTCCCGAACCCAGCCGGCATCGACATCAGAATCAAGGCTCAGCATCCGATTTATACTAGTGAGATCGTCCAAGTGCCAGCCATCATCAACGATCCATTTAAAGTTGTCATCAACGCCCCAAAAGATTTACCAGTCGGCGAAACCATCAAAGTGCCTATAGCCGTCACTGATATTTTCGGAGTGGTCTCAAAAGATTTCTCAGAAACAGTAACGGTAAAGGTAACTAAAAAATTCCAAAAGTACGGAATGGTAGATTTTGACCCCGTCCAGATCACAGCTGGCAAAGGACTGATGACAGTCAGAGTGGGTAAAGACACTGGGCAATTAAACGTCATTGCTTCCCACTCCAAGCTCGCACCCGGTACCGCCGAAATGCCAATAGCCGCTCGAGTCACTGAGGAGGAGTGGTCCAAAACCTTCCCTCAAAACTTATTCGCCTCCTTTGTCGGCTTTCCAGCCGGGGATTTTATGAAAGAAGGCTACTTTGGCGGAACACACTTATTCCAGGGTAAAACTCAGGCCGTTTTCTCCTTCATAGAGCCCCCCAAAAGAGCCGCAAAGCTCACTATCAACCCGAACTACAAAATGATTCCAGTGAGCACGGGGCAGGTATTTACAGTGGAAAATCTCACGGACCAAATAAGCCTCCAGGTCGTCGACAAGAAATCCCTCAAATCAATAATGGGTGCCATCTTGCCGCTCGATTTCAGCTCGGTTGATACATGGACAGATAGCCGCTCCGCCAAAGAAGGCGTGATTTATTTTGGCTTAGTCGACGACAGCTACAGCGCTCAAAAAACCGGCCAAGCGCTCGAACTCTTCAATCGTGAGGGTGACAAAATAATGACTCTGGAGCCAAGTAAGCTCAGATTCCACGACATCAGCACCAGAATTACTTATGATGACGAGTCGAGCCAAAGCATGATGGAGCTGATCGTACAGGATGAATTCCTGAATGAAATCGGCCGACTTTATCTGAACTACAAACCCAGAAAGCTAAGCGAAAAAGATTTCATCATCAATCCAGATTTGAAATTCAGAAAGCTTTTTACGGGCAACAATGTTACTGATCCTTCTGGCCTCGCCCTCTACGATCCCGAAGTAGAAATTGAAGACGAAAAGAAGCTAACTGAACACTTTGGGTTTGAAACCGACAGTAAATACATCCATCGTTTCGGAGGTGGAAGTCCTATTGGCGAAGCCGTGATGTGGAATTTGCCTTATAACGCGGTACTCCTCGGTGACCCAACCATTCGCCTCAGCAACTCATCAGCCTCCAGTTTAAATTACGACAACACGATTGGTCGTCAGATTTACCAAGATGCCGAAGAATCAGATATCGTAGCGCTCACCAATTTTGATTACAACAACGACGGAATCGAAGACGTCGCGACAGTCCTCAAAGACGGACGCATCCGATTGATGGAAGGAGGACACACGGATCCAATCTATCGGGATCGAGGCGACATAGCCTTCTTGTCCGATGGGGTTTTGACCGTTACTTCATTCGATTTTAAAAACGATGGATACGATGACTTATTAGTAGCCACCCAAGAGGGTCGGCTCGCTATTCTCCACAACGACCGTGAGGTCATTACTCGGACCAATCAGCAACTCAAAGTCGGGAAACAGCTCTATCAGCTTTCCAAAGCCGATATGGATGCCGACGGTCTCGATGACTTGGTCACACTAGATAGCCGCGGAGACATCAGAATTTTCTATAACAAGAACAATCAGATTCCCGAGAACGGTCAGTTGATCGGCAACTATGGATTCAGTATAAAGACCAAAACAAATCTCAAAAACGACCTAAAACTCCGCTATCCAAACATCCCCGAACCTCAATCGGTCCCCCAATCGTCCAACAATGGTCCCCCAATCGGTCCCACAACTGGTCCCCCAATCGGTTCACAATCGGCCAGTAATGTATTCGGTCTCACACTCCCCACCCAACCCCCTTTCGACACCTCAAAACTCGCTGGATTTGCCACTAAAGACACCTCAAAAGATGTCAGCCAATCAGCCGCAAAAGCCTTTGTAGATACTCAGCGGAAAGCAGCCCAAAACAAAGTCGAAACAGGTGCGAACTCTCCAAAACTCCCCTGGAAAGAAGGTGAAGAATCCGAGAGCTATTTCGCACCGTTATCCGATTTTGAAATCAACAATTCAGCCTTCCATGGCGGTCAGTATTTCACTACCGTCAAAACGGTAAGTAACAAAGATCGACCGGGCGCCACAGACCTCGATCTGCAAGAAAAACTAACTTATCAAATAGAGCTAACCGCCAGCAAAAATGTCAGTAAATTCGTATTAGCTGATACTATTCCAGACTCACTAACGCTAGATGAAAAGTCTGTTAAGTGTGAAGGTTCGGGCTGCGAAGGAATGGATGTTAAACCCAATGATATTTATCTGTTTATCAGCAATTTAAATTTGAAAGCTGGTAAGAAGATCACGGTCACCTACGACGTTACCGTCAAACGAACCCCAAAAGCGGCTGTGATGATCAAAAAACTCGATGCCAAAACCAAGGTCAATGCCCCTGTGCCCCTTGATGGTTTTAAAGATATCCTCGTCTCTCCACCTTATAACAACACGGGTCAGCTGGTCGCCCACTATACGGTTGCCCCACGAACCTATCGAGTTGCCTCAACTCAAAAAGATGAAGATCCTGGTGTTTCTGCAGCCGTCAAAAAACACTTGGAAGGCATCGCTGAATTGAATAAGTTGAGCAGTCTCAAGGCAACCGATAAAGTCGATCCAAAGGTCTTGCAGAACATGATGAAGAAAACCGGACTGGATAAAGTCCAAAGCGACCTAAAAGAATGTAAAATCGACCCTTCCGGAGCCCCACCTGTCCCAACTCCCGAAGAGTGCGCCAAAGATCCAAAAAAATGCGCGAGCAATGTATTAAACGATATCGGAAACGCCATCAGCAACTTCTCTTGTATGGGCGGTGGTTGTTTTCCAATGCCGTTTAACATGGCCTTCCTGGCTCCAAAAACGATTCCATTCGCCATGCCGCTCCTCGCCTTCCCGGCCACGCTTATCACACCTATTGGCCCACTCCCGGTACCATCCTTTTTCGGTGTTGCACCCACGCCACTTGGGGCGGCTGAAATCCCTGGCCCCATCATGTCGATGATTCGGCTTTACACCATTCCTACTCTCACAGGTGGCATGAGCATCGCTATGTGCTGGGGCCCATTCCCGCCAGGCTCACCCGTACCTCCGCCACTCATCCCAATCCCATATCCACCTCCAATCGGCAACTGCATGACCTTTGCCATCCCGATGAGTGAGCTGCCGCATTGTAAGGTGATTGAAAAAGGAATTACAGCCTTGCTCGAAGCCGCCAATTCAGTGATCAGCGATGCCAATTCCGGCATTGCTGCCGTCAATAACTCCGGTCTTCCAGTCGAGCTGGAACAAGCTGATAAAGCCCAAGGTGGTGCAGCTGGCGGATTAGAAGTCGGCCTGGCGGTCAACTTAGGCAAGTCGATGAAATTTGAGCCTCCCACCAAAAGCTTTTCTAATACTCACTTGGGCAGTTACGATTCCATTGGCGGAAAAATAGGCAGCTGGCTCGATAAGCAGATGCTGGAAATCTTCAATAAGCTTCTCACCTTACCTCAGCTCCGTGTAATCCTCCCAGACATCCCCGCCATGTTCTCCAGCGATTGGACAGAGTTCAACAAGCTCACCACAACCTGGTGGAATAATGTAACAGGAGTAGACAAAAAAGCTGTCGCCGCAGGAAAGGGGATAGCAGATGTTGCCAGTAATTTAGTTGGGCAAGATGTAGATAAGAGCAAAGGTTTTATCGATAGCTATAAAACCGTCGAAAATGAAATCAAAGGCTTCAACACAACCGCAATCGAAGACCTCTATGCCATCGTCAACAATATCCCGTACATCAATCTCAACGAGCAATTTGTCGACTTAAAAATCCCTTACATTTCTTACGCTCAGCTCCAAGATGTGAAAAGAGACTTTGAAGGAGCAAAGCTTTATTACACTAAACAGGTAAATAAATATCGGGAACTCATCCAAAAATACAGATGCCCTGATCCTAAGCTCAACACCAAAGAGTGTATTATTTCCAAAGTGCTGAACATTTTAGTGGTGGATATCGACACATTCATAAAGAGTATTGATAAGAATATTCAGGTATTGCAGTCGTACATGAAGTTCCCTCGTGATGTCGTATTGATGTACCGCCAAGTTGCCCAATACCTAAGCCAAACTGCGGCCATTTTAGAGAATTTCAGCAATATGCTGGGCGGGTGGCTCCTCACTATCCAGGAACAGATTATCGGTTACGCGGAGGTCTATTACACGATCATTGAAATAGTGAATAACATCAAAAAACTCTTTAATATATTCACCAATTTTGAAGACAACTGCGACATTTGCACCAATGATCGCCTCGGTAACTTTGGCTGGTATATGTTGCTAGGTTTAGTAATTCCCGAGATCCCCATCATCAAATTCCCTAAATGGCCCGATTTAGTCATCGACCTCTCCGACTTAAAAGCTGAGGTGAATCTGGAACTTCCAATTATCAACTTCATCGGACAGCCCATTAAATTACCGCGTATTCCACTGATTCCATTCCCTGATCTGCCCGATCTTACCGATATACAGCTCGGACTTCAAATCCCACCGCTTCCCGTACTTCCAAGCCTGCCGGAGCTTCCTCAATTGCCTCCACTGCCTGCCGTTCCAACCATCAAACTCCCAACACTTCCAGCTCCACCAAAGCTACCGGATATCGCCAAAGATTTTGAAGCCATTATCCAAATCATCGAACTCTTGCTTCAGATCTGGTGCATGATCAAAAAATCATTTAGCCCAGTGCCGGAAGGTTACCTAGGGGATCACGCCGTGCTCCTCACCAATCGCCCTGCCTACCTCACACCGCTCGATATGTTACAGATCAAAATCGGTGACATCACCGGGCCTGACATCGGTTTCGATGAGCTCCGAATTGAAACCAAAGTCTACCTCGGCTTACGGCTCAAAGAAGTTTCCGAATCCCTCAATGAGGCAGCAAAAGAGTGGAATGAAAACATTCCAACCGATTGGTCAGATTTATTCTCCAAGGCATTGGCTGCCTTCTTAGAAGGGTATGGGATTGATTTTGATGACCCATTTGCAGCGCTGGAAGAGCTAACAGACAAAATCAGCAAAGGAATTGAGGAAGGAATCTCAGCTGTAGAAAAAGGTTGGGAAGATTCTGTTCAAAAAGGCTTTGATCAGCTCGGCCAAGAGCTCGAAGAGTTTGATCAGAAATACTTCCGAACGGCTGAAAATGACCTTCAGGAACTGTCCGACGAAGCCACCAAAATCATGGGCAAAGGAACCGAAAAGGCAAATCAGCTGATGGTTAATACGATGAGGGATTACCGGGACTGGGCTACTAAAATTGACAAAAAAACTGCACGAATTTTCAGCGAAGCAGGCGCAAGTAGTGTCGCCCAATGGATCAATACAGGGCTTACAGGCTTCCCACCAATGGATCTGATTAAAGATGTGGATGTTAATGACTGGATCCAGGAAAGCATTTTTGTCGGTATTAGTCGTGCTTACAGTCAGATCATCACTCGAGGAACATCCAACATCAATGACTTAATCAAATCAGCAAAAGCGGCCTCAGGCGATAAAACACCCGAATGGATCAATAACATTATTAAGGCCCTAGAGAAAGCAAAGGAGCTAATGGAAGATGAAGGAAAGACTTTTGATGAAGCCTACAAAGATTCTCGGGTTCGAGCCATCTTAAAATCCAAACCTCAGGCTCAGAAAACCCCTGTTACACGTGAGCATGCTTCCATCCCTCCGGAAGTAAAAGATCAACTCCTTGCCCGTTTTAAAGAGCTCTCAGGCAAGGTCAACAGCATCAACAAAAGTGAACCTGTCGACTACACAGTTCTCAAAGAAAAATACAACGTACCCGACTACAAACTTCCGGATAGCACCACAGCGGTTGATAAGATCGAAGCCATGAGAAACAAGGTCTTAGAAAGCAGTCAAAAGTACAACGAGATGGCAATCGAGGATGTCAGCACAGACGACCTCTATGCTTTCGTCCAAGGTTTAGCCAAGCCAACCTCTGCCGAACCAATGATCGAAATTAAATCTATTCAACCAGAGCAATTAAGTCAGGCGCCAGCCCCAAGCCCCGCTCCCCGCTCCTCACCCTCAAAATATGTTGCTCAAGCCAATACTGGCGGAACTCAAACCACTATCTCAAAAAGCGGCGCTGCCCAAGTGTGTGTGGGCACATGTCTGGTTGATCCTCAAACCAATCTATCAGTCCAATTCATTCCTTCATTCGATAATCCAGCCACCAGCAAAACCGCCTTCATTCCCACCCGCTTCCCAGGCAAATCGAATGTGGTGTACAGCGATGGCCCAAGCCTCTATTTAAAGCGTGATCTTTCCGTACCACTCAACATCACCAGTAACATTCCACCTCGCGTCCCCAACATCATTTTCGACCTCAACCACTTCTCAGGAGTCCCACAACGGTCCCACAACGGTCCCACAACAGAACGCGATTAATATGATGGCCACCACGCTTACCGAAAGCGGCTCAGCCAATTTCGACTGGGCTCAAATCCGTCACCCCGATCTCTACGGAATCGGTATAGAATTAGAACGAACTGTAGTAGGATACGACGCTGACAAAAAAGGTAACAGATTATCGGATGTAACCATCATCCTTCTGCCGCCAACTGAAGAAGGTTCAACTCCGCGTGTGACCGTCGACAATGTACCGATCCAATATGGCACGCTTGTTACATCTCTCAAAGACCAAAAAGAAGCCCGAAAGCGCTTTGGAATCGAAACCAGGAATTTTGTCACCGATGCCAAAAAAGTTCTATTCAGAACTATTGGAATCAACGATAAAAATCTTGGAATATCGCTGAATTCAAACCGCGCAGTTTATTTCGATCAGCTCAATGGTTCGGGTTATCGATTGAACATGGATAACGGTTTCCATCACATTAAGGCCACTTGGTTTAGTAAAAACGGGCAACTGGCCAATTACAACCAAAACCAACTGCTCTCTCCTCAAATTTACGTCGATAACGCTCCTCCCATCGATATTCTACAAGACAAAGATTTCACATTCCCGGTTTATAAAAAAGCCCGAATTTCAAGCACGGAAATCTTCACCGATTTAGCCAGCGCCTATCAGTTCTATTGGGATGTAAATCAGGATGGCATTCCGGATCAGACAGGTCCTGAGTTTGTATTGCCGGCTCAAAAGGAACCGAAAGAAATAACGGTAAATCTTCTGGCAACCGTCGATATTCAGGACACAAATTTCAAACAGTACAAGAAGCAATTTAAGGTCACAATTTACACTCCTGAAATCAGCTTAGAAGAAGAGCCACTTAAAACAGATGGAACTCTCAAAGGCACGATGAAAGCTCAAGATCCAAGTCATGATTTAACTGACATTCCATTCAGCTTATTCCGAAAGCGATGGGGGCTTTGGAAGAATCTCGGCCTCCTCAAAAAACGTCGTAATTTACCAACCACTCCTCCTTTGAGCGATAAGAACACATACAAAGATAATTACTATGCAGTAAATAAATTGGGTGATTACGAAATTTCCGGATTCAGCAAAGGGCCATCCAATGTCATCATCACCGATGGAACGCCAAAAGATGTGGCTCGTGTACACTTAAAAACAGGCCAAATTGAAATGCTGGATAAAACCTATGAACCATCCGCCATTCCAGCCTCAATGTATCTGCCCACACGTGTTTCCATCGTCAAAAAGAACTTCGATACCGTGCTCGCCAACATCTATTACGTAGCCGATAGCAATACAGATGTTACGATCCAAAATGAACCACTTCATCAAAACAATCTTGAAACAATCGGCGTCACGATTGGTGATATGAACCCAAATGATTCGGTCATTGCCCGTAGCATGCCGGGGTTTGCCGAAAGCTTTCCTGGGGGTGCAGCCGTGTTCAACGAAGCCACACAGCAGAATATCGCTCTTATCAATTCCGACGGGGCCGTGCGCATGATGCGAAGTAAATACACTTTGGGCATCAAAAACCCAAATCAACTCAGCGAAAAGATCATTTTCCAAATTCTCGATCCAAATCAAAAACCAATCTATGACGTCTTCATTGCAGCCGACATGGAACATCTAAAAATCAAACAGGATGAAATCTGGAACGACATCAAGATCATGATTGGTTACTTGAAAAAGAAAATCGAACCGATGTTTGCTTCTTTGATCGCTCAAGCAAATACCACCCCAACTAAGCCATCTGCTCCCAAATCACCATTCTCCGATATTGACGCTAGTCATCCAAATTACAAACAAATCCTGGATCTCTACCAACGGCGGATTGTGAGTGGATACGGCGATGGCAGCTTTAAGCCAGATGCCAAAATTTCACGTGCTGAATTTGTGAAAATCGCCTTGGGCGCCACCAATTGTTTCGATTGCTCTAATCCTTCCGAAACCATTATCAACAAATATTATGGCAAAGCGCCATTCCCCGATGTGAGCCTGCCAGCTTGGTACTACTACTGTATCGCCATGGCCAAAGAGCTGGGTATGGTCACCGGTTATGGAGACGGTTTCTTTAAAGCCGAGCGCAACATAAGCCGTGCGGAAGCAGTGGCAGTTCTCCTCCGCCAATCAGGCATAGACCTCCAGGAGACACCCGACTCATACTTCCTGGATGTACCTGAATACGCTTGGTATATCGACTACGTTTACACAGGCGTTCAGGTCGGATTAATTCCCGAAAAAAACGGCTTTGTCTTTCCTGATGAAGAAATCACCCGAGGAGAATTCGCCTTTATGGCGAGTGGGGTTCTTGACCTCCAAAACTGTCGTGAAGTCGATTCTGACAAAGACGGCATGCCAGACTGGTGGGAGGTCGAAAACAATCTCGATCCACTCTTCTCAGGAGACGCTGACCTCGATAACGACGACGATGATTTCACGAATTTACAGGAATACCTAAGCGGCACTGATCCGAATCGTCCGGATATTGAAACATGTCCTTACGTCAATAATCCAAACAAATCCGACACCGACAAAGATGGTATCTTTGATGTGTGTGACGATGACATCGACAACGATGGAGTCAAAAATGCGTTAGGTATCTTTGATGACGAAGGCTACGTTGATCTGAACAAGCTCAAAGACAGCGACGACAATTGTGTTTTTGCCGCTAATCCCGACCAAAAAGACTCCGATGGAGATGGAGTGGGGGATGCCTGTTTATTTGTTGATCAGTGTCCTAAAATACCAGAGGATCTGGACGCTTATCATGATACAGATGGCTGTCCGGAACTCAATGATGAAGTACGTAAAAAGGAAGAAACCTCTAAACAAAAAGCCAAGAAAAAAGCAGCTGAATATTACAGCCAGAAACCTGGCGTGTACGTCAATCGCGGCCCACTTTGTTACTTCCTGGATTACGAAAACGATTTTGTAGAAGGGGACATCATCATGACGGCAATCACGGATGTAGACACGCACGAAACCGTTTACAATCAAAGTAACGAGGTAACCTTTGAATAATTTATGAAAAAAATATTTATACTCATCACAGCCATAGTCGTTATGGCAACTTGGATCGGATTCCGGCAAACCACCCAATCTGCCGAAAATATTCCTTATCCAAAAATTGAAGGAAGCAACCCCTCTCAATGTCTCCAATCCACCGCCAACGAACTGGTCAGAATGCGTAATGCTTGGAACGCGAACCTCGCTACCCTAACAGCTCAAGAAAAACCAACGAGTGACATGGTCGACGAAGCCTACGAAAGCATGCGCACCTATCGCTGTTGGCTGGAATACTTATGTCAGGCAGTTTTACACAGTGCCAATGTGGATGAAAAATCATTGAAGAATAAAGATGGAAGCGATGCTAATTTTGGTACATTTCTTAAAACTCAGCCTGGGTGCACAGCGGCAGCAAACGTCCAAATACCAGGCACAAAAATAAAGTACATGTCTCATTGTAAGGTGGAAGCGCCCACCACCATCCTCCTCTCACACGCTCGAACTCAATTCGATCAGTGTCAGGCGCTTCTGAAAGCAGAGTTCGCTGATCCCAGCAGCATTCCGAAAGCCAGCTCAGATAACAAAGAGCAAAAAATCGGTATTTTAGACGCTGATTTAGTCCGGAAAGTGAAGCAAAATTCCAGCGCGTTTGTTGGCTTAGAATCGGCGCTTAAAACCAAAAGTGCGGGCCAGAAAACCCGAATTCTCCAGGAAAAACTCAACAGCATTCTAATCAAAATGGGCGGCATGGAAGCCCATATCAATGTGTTAGCTGGTCATGTGTCGCGCTTCGATCAAAAGCTCCCTTGTTTAGCCGCTAAATGTGATTAATCCCCCTGTCATTCCCACCCTCCCCTGTCATTCCCGCGAAGGCAGGAATCTGTGAATAACTAATTATTAAGTCACAGATCCCGGACTAAATCCGGGATGACAAAAAAGAAAATAGGATTATCCATAATAATCAATTCATAAATGTTCAAAAAACTCATCTCCTCCACCATCAGTTTTATCTTCATTTTCACTCTCACGGTTACAGCTTTGCCTGCCCAGGTATCCGCTGATGTTTTAAAAACATGCAAGTTGGAAGATCTTGAGAAATATCTCAAAACAACTGCAGGAGAAGATCTGAATAAAGCTCTAAAAGAAGCTGATGGAGATTCAAATAACCTCAAGGTTAGAGTGGCTTTCGAGAAGGCCCGAACACAATATCACGACGCCATCAAATGCATTTTTGACGCCTCAACTATTGCTGTTTTAGGAAGTGCGGCAGGGATTGGAGGTAACTTAAAAAAAGACGATATGCCATCCCTCACAAAAGCAGTGCTGGCGGATTTAAATAAACCCGACAAAGCCTGCTTGGGTGATGAAAAGCGCAACGAAGTCATCAATAGCAGTGACCCCTCAAAGCTGGTTCCGGATCTCTTAGGAGCCTATAACCACTACTCAGGTTTTATTGATAATCTTGTTAAGCGATTAGGAGACGCTCCAACCATAAATCCCACCGAAATTGGCGTCCTGGGCCCTGTAACGGACAGAACTGATCGTCTTAAATTAATCATGCGGAACGAACAGCAGGATGCCATTGTAGCCCTCAATGGAGCCTTTATTGCACTCAAAGAACTCCGACGGAACTTTATTATGCATGTTCATTTTCAATGCATGATGAAAAATCTGGAAGTGTACCGAAAATTACTCGGGAACCTTCGAAAAGTGATTACTACTTTACCTAACGTTATCCAAGACGCGAGTATGCATAAATAAGTCTCAAGTGCGAGTGCGAGTCACAAGCACCCAACAATCTCATTAATGAGAAAAATATTTTTATTCACCATCGGGCTTGTCACAATCATTTTGACCACTGGTCAGGTGATGGCGCAATCTTCAAATCAGCCAAGTACATCTTGTGAGGATAGCTTGTACGAAAATGAATTCAGCTGTAATCGACTGGAGGCTGGAAGTTACTGTAATTTTTCGGCTAAGTTAGGTCGAAGCGATGTGGAATATAACTTATACGAAGAAGTGTACTGCAATTTAACCGAAGACAGCGATGACGATATTTTTGAAGTTCTCGTCAAACAGTTTAAGGTTGAGGACCCGAAAATCGACGAGGATAAAATTGAGGAAATTTTGAAAAATCCAAAAATCGAAACAGATCCAACAGGACAAACAATTTCTGATTTACACAATAGGGTTAGAGTTGCTTACCATAACGAAAAAGTCACTCATCAAACCAAAGAATCCTTAAAACAGCAATTCAAATTTGCCGAAATGTGGGCTGATGGAACACTTACTAATTCTCCTTTCGACCTGATCGTCGATCTGAACTTAATTGAAATCATTATGTTCGGCAGCCAGGCTGTTTGGAAAGACAATGTTTATACATGGCCGAAAGATTCATCCGGTGATGACTTAGGCGCTGATGGCGGCGCTGCTAAAGGTCAAACCCCAACAGGCCCTGCTAGTGACGCTGGAGGCCAACCTCCTGATGATCCATCCAAGAAAGACGATCCCATTGACCAGTACGAATGTGAACCAGTCGACAAAGGTAAAGAGTTGGTCGAAAACGGAATTCTTCCAAAGCCTGGTGACACCCCAAAGGGCTGTGGTGATGGAAAAAAAGAAGGAGCGGAAGAATGTGATGATGGAAATGTGAGAGCGGGTGATGGCTGCAGTGAATCCTGCAAGAGTGAGGAAGCCACCTCACTATCCTGTAAAGACAATGACGCGGTAACATTAAAACAATTTGTCCCCAAAAAAGATTCGTCAAAAACCCCCGGTGCAGGCTCAGGTAGCTCGGGAAAAGATCCTGGGAATAATAATGCGCCACCGATAAACTGTCCTCCAGGCTCTAAAGCAGTCAAAAGAACAGCTGATAAAGACATCAAATTGCAGCAAGATCCGAATTACCCGGGCCCTTTCGTTGGAGGTGTACTCAAGAACTTCCCTAAAAGCAATAAGGGGCAATGTCCTCCAGGTTCCAAGTACACCGAGGTCAGCCTTTTTGGGGAGTCTGCCGGAACCTGTATTCCGCATGAATTCTGTACGCCTGATTTTGAGAAATTAAGAAAGAAACTGTTTGGAGCTGATTACAGAAAAGATCCTGCAAAAAAGAAAGCGGCCGAAGCCATCGAAGCCTCAGTCTGCGTCGAATTCAAAAAGGTAAATCGGCCCGAATCACCTTATCCAGTAGTCGAAGGCTGTATCGATTGCCATATTCAGGCGATGAATGATGTGATGGAAAAAATGCTCCAAAAGAACATCGCCCCGCTCCAAAACAGCATGCAATCATGGGGCACCAGTAATCGTTGGGGCCCAAGCCTATCGTTCGATATTAATGTGCTTGTGCAAAGAGGCATCAATGCCATTATTACTCCAGAATTTAGCCGAGTAACCCCAAAGGAAAAGGCAGATAAAAACGTCGCCCAACAAAAGCAACAAGCAGAAAACAAGAAAGATGTGAATGAGGATCAAGCTCAGCCAACAACAGTCGACACCGTTCAATTTGGCCTCATCCACAGTCGCTATCAATTCAGCCAGGAAGAAAAAAAGGCAAAAAACAGTGATGCCCTTAAATTTTACAATATGACATCAGAGGCCAGCGCGGAGCAGCATACCCATGCCGGGCTGGTCAATAAGTTACGAGAGCTCAAAGACAGCTTTAAGCGAATTCAGGATAAATATGTCCAATTATCCATAGCTGCCACTTTTCACCAAAAGCCAGAATGCTCATTTTAAGACGTAAAATCATTGGCATAGCGGTCGCGTTAACCCTGATCTTAAGTCAGGTCGGGCAGGCGTATGCTTTTTATTCCCCCGTCATCAATCAGGAAGCCTCCAAGATCCGTCAGCACCTCCAAACTTCTAAACAGAAGAACGGAATAGGAACATGGTGGAATGCGGCACAGAAGGCCGAGAAAAAACACAATGAATCTGTTGCGAAAGAGAAGCAAAAACCTTTAAACGAAGGTCTTCAAAACGTATATAAGTCCAAAGTTAAGGAGATGGTAACCGATGCGTTGGTGGGTTCTTTCTACGATGGGATTTCACTGCTGATAAAGTATTGGATAAATAGCGAAAAAGGCAGCATCACCAACTGTCTTCGGGATGACATCTGGGAAGCTCAAGCCCTTCAGGAGCAAGTGCTCAACGAGATAATGAAGGCTTCAATTCTGAGCGATACGGAAAACAGCAGTATTTTGTGGAATGATTTCCAATATCTTCATACAACAATTAACAACCTAAAAGAAAACTCCAAAATAGGAAGTGATTGGTTTCCTCAAAGTCAGAATTTTTACACAGACTGTCCCAACGGGGACTTCACTCAGGCTTGGCAGGATTTAGATCGTGCGCTTAAGAGCTTTAGTAACTTGGGAGCTCGTCCGATTGAACTCGGTAACTTCGGCTCGCTTGCCAAAGTAGCCAAAAAACGAGCCATTCAGCGCGCTCAGAAGTGGATAAAAGCCAATCAGCTCACACTCACTATTGGCGGCAAACAAGGTGCGGACCCTCGAAGCCTCTTTAATGGCCCAGGTCTCTCTGGCTTAGCCGCAGACTTTAAAACCGAATGGGGCTATGTCAAAGCTTTTGGAGAATTGGTTTTTGTGAATACCTATGAGGGCGTTTCTGAACTGGTAAAGGGGCAAGAGGGATTTGAAAAACTAAAGGAACTCAAAGAATCAGAAGATTTATCAACCTATGCCGATAATTACACCAAAGCTTTTGCTGCTCGTGATAAGGCGCTTAAGCAGATGGAGTCCGCCATCAAATTCAACCTAAGTTTCAACAGCGTGGCCAACAATAGCCTGAAAGAAATCGACAAAATCATGTTCGAAGCCAATGGTATTATCGAAGATGCCTATTCATCCAAAACCACTCCGGAAAATGCAAAGGCATTCTGCAAAAAGATTTCAGCTGTCATAAAAAAACAATGCAGAGGCAGAG
>JAJDCE010000145.1 GCA_029260985.1 Patescibacteria group bacterium
GGCTAAACAAACGATTAAAAAAATATTGCTCCTTGGCTCGGGCGCCTTGAAAATAGGTGAGGCAGGTGAGTTTGATTATTCAGGGAGCCAGGCCATTAAGGCTTTTAAAGAAGAAAAAATCAAGGTGGTGCTGATCAATCCGAATATCGCCACCAATCAAACTTCAAAAGGGCTGGCCGATAAAATCTACTTCCTACCTGTCACACCACATTTTGTTGAAGAGGTGATCAAAAAAGAAAAGCCAGATGCCATCGCCCTCAGTTTTGGCGGACAAACAGCGCTCAATTGCGGAGTAGAACTATGTGAATCAGGAATTCTAAAAAAATACAAAATCAAAGTATTAGGCACACCGGTAAAATCCATTCAGCTCACCGAGGACCGGCAGCTTTTTAAAGAGGCTTTGGAAGAAATTGGAATAAGATCACCCGTGAGTGAAGCCTGTAAAAACATGGAGCAGTGTAAAAAAGCAGTCAAAAATATTGGATATCCGGTTATGATCCGGGCTGCTTTTGCGCTCGGAGGATTGGGTTCGGGTGTCGCCAGAAACGATAAAGAATTAAAGGCGGTTCTCAGCAAAGCGTTCGCCACCTCGCCACAAGTTTTGATCGAAGAATATTTGAAGGGTTGGAAAGAGATTGAGTATGAAGTGGTGCGTGACGTGAAAGACAATTGCATCACGGTGTGCAATATGGAGAATTTCGATCCACTCGGAATCCACACAGGTGAATCGATTGTGATCGCCCCCAGTCAAACGCTCAATAATCACGAGTACCAAAAACTCCGAAACATCGCCCTCAAAGTCATTCGTCATCTAGGAATTGTAGGAGAATGTAATATCCAATACGCTTTAGATCCAAAGTCAGATGATTATCGGGTGATTGAGGTTAACGCCAGATTATCTCGTTCATCAGCGCTGGCCTCGAAGGCCACGGGTTATCCTTTAGCCTATGTAGCGGCTAAACTGGGCTTAAGCTATGCATTAACCGATCTTAAAAACGCCGTGACCCGAAAAACATCAGCCTGCTTTGAGCCTGCACTTGATTATGTAGCCCTTAAAGTTCCACGATGGGATCTCAACAAATTCAGAAAGGTTTCCGACCAAATCACGTCCGAGATGAAATCAGTAGGGGAGATTATGGCATTGGGGAGAAGTTTCGAAGAGGTGCTACAGAAAGGTCTCCGAATGATCCAAGTAGGGGCTTACGGTTTGGAGCCTGGTTATTTTGATTTCAAAAAACTGGATGAGGCCATTAAAAATCCCACACCTTTCCGGGTATTTGCCTTGGCCTTGGCTTTAGATAAGGGCTACAGCGTCCAGAAGCTTCATAGAATGACCGGCATTGACCCCTGGTTTTTGCATAAACTCAAAAACATCCGTAGCTTGGCTAAAAAGGTGAAGGCGAAAAAAACGCTCACCAATGTATCAACCGATTTAATGAAAACAGTGAAAAAAGCGGGTTTTTCCGATCGACAGATCGGCCTTTTGGTTAAAGAAGAGGAAGGATTTGTCCGAAAGTACAGAAAGCTTTTGGGTGTGATTCCAGTTGTGAAGCAAATCGATACCCTGGCCGCCGAATTCCCCGCCAGAACCAATTACCTCTACATGACCTATCATGGCGACAAGGATGATGTGAGTTTCAGCTCACCGCTCACCGCTCACCGCTCAAAGCGCCGAAAGGCTATTGTCCTCGGAAGCGGCCCATATTGTATCGGCTCCTCCGTAGAATTCGACTGGTGTTGTGTAAACGCCGTTAAAACCCTTCATAAAAAGAAGTATGAGTCGATCATGATCAATTACAATCCGGAAACCGTAAGTACGGATTTTGACGAATGCGATAAGCTTTACTTTGATGAGCTCAGCTTAGAAAGGGTGCTCGACATTTACGATAAAGAAAAACCAAACGGGGTTGTGGTGTCTATGGGGGGTCAGATCCCCAATAACTTAGTGAATAAGCTGGCCAGTTATAAGGTAAAGATGATGGGCACTTCCGCCAAAAATATCGATCGTGCTGAAAGCCGGGACAAATTCTCCGCCCTTCTCGATGAATTGGAGGTCGATCAGCCGCAGTGGAAGGCCTTTGTCAAAATTGAAGACGCTTACAAGTTTGCCGATCAGGTTGGTTACCCGGTTTTGGTGCGGCCCAGCTACGTTCTTTCGGGTGCAGCCATGCGGGTAGCACACAATCATACCGAATTAGAAAACTTCCTCGGTAAAGCCGTAAGAATTAATACAGAAGCCCCAGTAGTCATCTCTAAATTCGAAGTGGGAGCCCGTGAAATAGAAATGGACGCCGTGGCCCACAAAGGCGATATCCTGATCTATGCGATCTCGGAACACGTCGAAAATGCAGGAGTGCATTCAGGCGATGCCACCATCGTTCTTCCTCCTCAGAAAACCTATTTGGAAACCCTTCGCAGGGTCAAAAAAATCGGCAAACAGATCGCCAAATCCCTTAATATCACGGGCCCGTTCAACATTCAGTTCCTGGCTAAGCAAAACCGAATTAAAGTGATCGAATGTAATCTTCGTGCCAGTCGCTCCTTCCCATTTGTTTCCAAGGTTACCAAGTACAATTTTATCGAAATCGCCACCAATGCCATGCTGGACGACGTAAACAAAAAAGCGGCCTATCAGACGGTAGATTTAGATTATGTTGGGGTCAAATTTCCTCAGTTTTCCTTCCCGCGCCTCAAAGGAGCCGACCCAGTTCTCGGAGTTGAAATGGCCAGTACAGGGGAGGTTGCTTGTTTCGGAGACGATTTAGGTGAAGCATTCCTAAAGGGATTCCTGGCCACGGGCGGCCGAATACCAAAAAAGAATATCCTCCTTTCTATCGGTAAACCCGAGGACAAGATGGATATGCTGAACACGGCAAAGCGATTAGTTAAAATGGGTTACAACTTGTTCACAACCGGCGGGACTTCAAAATTCCTTTCGGATAACCAGATCAAGACCTCTCGACTTCATAAAGTATCGACCAAAAAATCACCCAATATCACCGAATATCTCGATGGGCAAAAGCTCGATATGGCCATTGTCATCCCAACCAACTACGCCCACGAGGAAACCACCGATGGCTACCTCATTCGCCGAAAAGCCATCGACCGCAACATCCCTCTCATCACCAATGTCCAGGTCGCCAAAACCTTCGTCCAAGCTATTCGTGATTACGGGGTAGGGGATTTGAAGATAAAAGAATGGTCAGAATATAAAAACTAGGCACAATAATCAATGTACAGTAATTCTGGAGCGGCAAAGGCCGCGACTGACGTTTTTAACGTAATGATGCTTTTATGTATTAACTGATTGTTTTTAACACGCTTCCTTCTTTTTTTGTGTAAAAAAAGAAGGCAAAAAACCATTGGGGGTCTCAAAACCAAACCCAACAATGTACTCTATCTCAACTTTGGGCAGAGTTTCGACCCCCAAACCCCCATTTTTCCTTGGTTTTTTCTTTGTACATTCAAATAAGAACTCAACTGTTTAATAATGGTTGAGCCTCAGTGGCACCGACGAACGTCAGCCCTTTACGACACTGACCTAGTTAGATGTACATCAAAAAAAAGAAAGCACAAATAGGGGGTCCGGGGGAAACGGCCGTGACGATTGGATAGGCTACTTGGAGAAAACGATGATTACACGGCTCGTGATCCCCCCGGTGGTTTTTTCATCCGTTTTTTGCCACCAAAAAATGGATGCCCGCCTGGCGAAGGCAAAAAGAAAAATAAAAAGAAACGTCCTGATGGTCCGTAGATTGGTTATTATGCGGAATTAGCCCAACAACTCCCTCACCACCTTATTCACCAATCCTCCATCAGCCTGCCCTTTTAACTTACCCATCACAGCACCCATCACCTTACCAAAGTCCTGAGGCCCGGCAGGTTTAACTTGGTCGACAACCTCCTGAACAGCTGTTTTTACTTGATCCTCACTCATCTGCTCCGGCATGTATTTTTCAAGTATCTTTATCTCAGCCAGCTCTTTTTGCGCAGCGTCCTCATTCCCACCCTTATGAAAGCCTTCAGCAGCCTCTTTTCGCTGTTTTACACCTTTTTTAACAAGGTCTATTACAATCTCATCCGTAACTTCTTTATCAGCCCCGCTGACTTCATATTTCATAATATCAGCTTTGAGCATCCTGAGAGTGCTTAGTTTTAGCTCCTCCTTTGCCTTCATCGCCTCAGTCAGATCAGTAATAATTTGTTGCTTAAGCATAAGTATTTATGAGTTTAACGATTAAATAGAACATTAGAAAAATAGCCAAATAGAGCAATGGTTATTTATTATAAACCTTACACCTCAAATGTGCCCCGCTTCCTCTCAACTTCTTCGCCTTATCCAAGCGGTCAAAAGCTGAAACATAAGCCGCCATACGCATCGTAGAGTTGTACTTTTGCTGGAAACCGAGGATTCGATTGAGGGACTCGATCATCACCCGCTTCAGCTTGGTCTGAACTTCCTCAAGTGGCCAATAATACATTAAGTGATTTTGAAGCCATTCAAAGTAAGAAACCGTTACACCACCCGCATTGGCAAGAATATCAGGAATGACCACAGTACCATTTTTAGTTAGATATTCATCGGCTTCAGCCGTGGTTGGCCCATTCGCCAATTCGAGAATGATTTTAGCCTTTATATTCTTCATATTCTCCTCCGTCACCTGATTTTCCATCGCCGCCAACACAAGTACATCACAAGATTTTTCAAGTAGTTCCTCATTGGTAATAGGTGTACCTAGATTACACGCTTGAACCGTTCCTTTCTCTTGCTTAGCCTTATCGATACACTGCGGATCCAGTCCTCCCTCGGAGTAAAGGCCACCTTTAGAATCACTGATACCGGTGATGATATAGCTCATACTATGAAGAATTTCAGCGGCATATTTACCGGCGTTCCCGAATCCTTGAATAACCACTTTGGTAGTCGATGCATCCATATTATTATTTTTCATATATTCCTCCAGAACATACGCACCTCCCTGGGCAGTAGCGGTTCCACGCCCCAAAGATCCACCCACTTCAATTGGTTTTCCAGTCACAACACCAGGCCGGTACTGGCTGACGAGCCGACTGTATTCATCCATAAACCACGCCATCATCTGAGGAGTTGTGTACATATCGGGCGCAGGGATGTCGTGCTCAGGCCCAATCACCTGATAAATCGCCTGAACATATTTGCGGGTAAGTCGTTCTAATTCACCCTCAGACATCTCTTTGGTATTACAGCAAACCCCTCCTTTCCCACCTCCGTAAGGAATGCCCACTACGGCACATTTAAAGGTCATTTCAGTTGCAAGTGCTTTGACTTCATCCAAATCAACCTGAGGAAAATATCGAACCCCTCCTTTAAAGGGGCCTCGCAGTTCAGAGTGTTGAACCCGATAAGCTTCAAAGTACTCCATCCGTCCATCATCCATTCTTACTGGTAGGTTAACCATAAGGGTTTTTTGAGGGTGGGAAAGAGTATCAAGGGTTTCTTGATCTAAATTCATCAGCTTCGCTGATTTGTTCATGTTTTTAAGGGTATTTTCGTAAAAACTCATTTTCTTATTTATTAATAAATATTTTTTTGGACTAAGGACTATGAACTAAGTAGCAAACCTAGTCCTTAGTCCCTAGTTCCTAGTCCCGAAGAACGCGTGGAATTCGTTCGTTAATTCGGGTCGTCACTTCATAATTAATCGTATGAGACAGCTCTCCGATTTCTTCAGCTGTGACTTGGTTCTTCCCCTGCTTCCCCAGTAACACTACTTCATCTTCCAACCTTACGTCAGTAGCTTTGGTCACATCCACCATAATCATATTCATGCAAACGCGGCCAATTACAGGGCATTTACACCCTCGAATAAGTACATTGCCCTTATTGCTCAGCTGACGGACAAAGCCATCATAATACCCAACCGGTAATACGGCAATTTTTCCATGATGCGGCATTTCGTAAGTGCAGCCATAACCAACTAATGAACCCTTTTTCACCTCCTTAATTTGAGCAACAACTGTTTTCCAGGTCATGGCGGGTTCAAGTTCAATATCAATTCCGGCACGCTTGGCGGCTTTTTGGGTTTTATCACTCGGCCACAAGCCATAAGTTCCAATGCCAATCCGTACAAAGTTAAAATAAGCTTCAGGTAGCAAGATGGTAGCAGCCGTATTGGCACAATGGTGAAAATGAGGGGCTAGCCCTTCGGTCTCAAGCAAGTGAATGGCTTCCTTGAATTGCTTCAGCTGATACAGTGCATACTGATGATTGACCCGATCCTCCAGATTCGCAAAGTGTGTTGAAATTCCTTTTAGTTCAACATTTTTAGATTGCTTAAGTAATTTAACGAACTTTGGAAGATCCTCCAAGCTCACTCCCTGCCTATGATTCCCCGTCTCAATCTTTAAATGAATTTTGAATTTTTTAATCTTGTAATCTTCTAATTTTCTAATCGTTTCAAGATTATAAACAACAAACTCAGTATTTGTCGGCAGATCAGGCAAGGCAGATAGGGGCGTATATCCAATGATCAGAATCGGTAATCTTACTCCAGCTTCACGTAATTCTTTAGCCTCAAAAGGTGCATTCACGCATAAATAGTCAGCACCATTTGCTTCCAAAACCTTCGAAACTTCAATAAGACCATGGCCATAAGCATTCGCCTTTACCGCGGGAGCTAAAATAACCTCCTTACCCACAAGTTTGCGAAAAGTTTTCAAATTATGAACCAATGCCTTTTTTGAGATTTCTATCCAGCTTAATTCCATGGACTAAGCATAATAAAAAAAAGACCAGGTGACAACTTAGTTCTTAGTCCCTAGTCCTTAGTCCTATTTAGACGCAATAGCCGTATCTCCTCGTACAAATAGTGGCGTATCGGTCTTCACCATCGATCGTATCTTCGGGTCATTTTGAATATTAGCGAGCGCCTGTACACGAGCAATTTCCATATCCCACACTTCATTTTCGGTAAGCAGCTGAGTTCGTTCTATTTCCAGATTCTTTAAAGCATACCCTTTAGTGGCATTTCGGTTGGAGTTAGCCAAATAGGCAAGACTAATCACCACGACAAGCGCGATAATTACGGACACAAGGGCGTTTACACCCACCTCAACTTTATGAGACAGCGTATTTTTCCTCACTTGGGATGTGGGATTATTATTCAAATGCAAGGCTGCAGACATGAACTTATGTGTTTGTATTGGGTGGTTGAGGTTGATCATAATCGACCGGCAACCCGCAGTTTGGCACTTCGTGCTCTGGGATTGTTTTCGACCTCAATACCTGTTGGTATTATAGGCCGTTTAGTTAAGAGATAAAGTTTTTTCTTAAAATTGCATTGACAGAGAGGTAATTCCTTTGGGCAGATACAATTTTGTGTGTAATAACGAAACGTATTTTTTACAATTCGATCTTCGAGTGAATGATAGGAAATGACAGCGATGCGTCCATCGGGTGCTAATACATCAATGGCCTGGTGGAGCGCGTCTTCCAGAACCTCAAGCTCACGATTTACATAAATCCGTAAGGCTTGGAAGGTTTGGGTAGCGGGGTGATGACCCACTTTTCCTTTGGAAGTCGTCTTGATGACGTCGGCCAGTTGAACGGTGTTGGTGATCGGGTTTTTCTTTCTAGCCTCCACTATCGCTCTGGCGATGACGCGTGAACGGCGCTCTTCACCAAATTCATAAATCAGGTCCGCCAGCTTTTTTTCATCAAAGGTGTTGATCACCATTTGAGCACTCATTCCTTGATTCTGGTCATAGCGCATATCTAAGG
>JAJDCE010000146.1 GCA_029260985.1 Patescibacteria group bacterium
ACTCAAGAAGCTTACGATTGAAGCAGAGCCAAACCAGACTTATATTGTCCGGATTTACAATTCCACTGGCCCTGAATATTTTGTAAAACGGATTATCGGCGTTCCAGGTGACAAAGTCCGCATCGAAAACGGGCGGGTTTACCTAAAAAAGATGGGAGAATCAACCTTTGAAGAGGCCGACGAACTATATCTGAATGAAGAAAATCGATTCAGTACTCACTTTCAGAAATTTAAGGGAGATAATGAATTTGAAGTTCCTATGGGGCACTATTTTGTTTTGGGAGACAATCGTAACCACAGTAATGACTCCCGCCATTGGTTTTCGCCTATTGACGAAGGCCACTCTCCCTATGTGTCAGAAGAAGACATCAGTGGCCGAGTTCTCATCGTTCTGTGGCCGCCTGACCACCTTCGCCTTATTCCTGCCGCGGCTTTGACTGAAGAATAGAGATGTATTTCTTGTGGTTTTCATAGGTAAAATGCTTGCTTTTTTTGACAAAAAGTGATAGAATATTAAGATAAATTAATCAAACCCATGGAAGGACAAAATACTTCTGAAGCATCGCCAACTGCAAAGTCTGCAAAATCAGCCCCTGAAGGTTTTAACCCTGATGTGGAAACTGAACTGACTAAAAAGCATAAAGCTGCTAAAGACAAACCGATCAAAATCACAATCATCATTCCTACAAGCGCCTACTTTATGTCCGGGCTCAGGGATTTTACGATGAATGTGGTTCGGAATATGACTGGTTTTTCTGAGCAGTGGGCTTTTCGATTCCAGTCTGTGGTTGATGAACTGGTTAATAACGCGATTGAGTTCGGCTCAAAACCGGGAACGGATGTAAAAATCACTTTCCTGAGTAAAAAGGGTAAGAGTATTGAAATTTTTGTTGATGACACCGGAACGGGTCCCGACAAGAAAACAGCTCATGAAATGACCGCCTACGTTGAGGAGCGAAGAAATATCGACCCCACTCAAATTACTTCTATTCGAGGGCGAGGCCTTCCTCAGATCGTTTCGCACTGGACGGATGTGCTTGAATTTAAAGACAATGCTGATGGCGGACTTACGGTTCATGTTGCAAAATTCCTGGAGGAAGGTGAGCAACTGTAGATTTCGCATACCGGATCGTAGTCCTGCACAGGTTTCGCAATTCAGATTTCGCATTTAGCCAAAACGATATATACTAATACAAGAATAAAAAATTAACTAAAATACAATGGCAGAAGTTCAAATCACCACACAAGACGACAATATAAATGGCAAACCACTGAAAGTAATTGGCCTTGTGGGTCAGCTTGATGAAACGAATGTTGATGAAGAAGCAAAGAAAATTTATCAGGCTATTGACGAAATGGCAGTTCCTAACCTACTTTTAGATTTTTCTGGGCTGACTTATATCAACTCGAAAGCTATTGGATATGTAACGGACTGGTACTCTCGTGTAGCGGCCAAAAACGGAAAGGTAGCGATCGCCAGGCCTCAGGCGAATATTCTTGATATCTTGAAGGTAGTCGGTATTACTCAGATCATTACAATTCATGAAACGATGGATGACGCAAAAGCCGCATTGGCCTCAGATTCAGCTCCGGTAACTGAGACTCCGATTGCAGCACCGGCTGCGCCTGAAGCTGCTCCTACTGCTACACCTGAGCCTACGCCAGAGGCTATCGTTCCAGCTGCGCCAGAAGAAGCTGAAACAACACTACCAGAAACACCCGCGGCACCTATTGAACTGACTCCGCCCACAACGCCTGAGCCAACCTCTGCTGAAACTCCGGCGGCTCCAACCCCCGCTGCTCCGGCAACACCGGAAGAACCCACTCCTCCTGCTCCTCCAGCTCCTCCTGTGGCATAATAGTCGACAATCGTTTTTACCTTAGATATAATTGAACTTGTTTTGGTTTTTTAACGTAGCTATGTCAAAAAGAGATATTATTCTAGGGATTCTTATCGCCATCACTCTTGTGGGGTTTTTGGCAAAAGACTATTTAACTCAGCAACTGCCAACTAAAATTTTTGGCCCCCAAAGTTTTAAAGAGGAGACTCTCACTATTGTTCTCAATACTCCCGCTACTGACCTTTCTGAATACAGCCTCAATCTCAATAATCTTATCCGGACAGCCAATTTATACGAGGGGTTGGTGACTTTTGACAGGAATTTAAAAATTATTCCATCACTCGCTGTTTCCTGGGGAAATATTGATGAAAAGACGTGGGAGTTTAAACTCCGAGAGGGGGTGCTATTTCACGACGGTGCCTCACTTGATGCCAATTCAATCCTCACCTCGTTTAAGAAAGCGCAGGAGCAAGGAAGCAGTCAAATTAAAGGTGTGCTGAGCACCATCAGTGAAATTAAGCAGATCGATCCTTACACTATCCAACTGATCACGAAAGAACCTGATCCACTCATTCTTTCTAAACTTACTAAGTTTTATATCAGCCGCTTTAACCGGATTGGGACTGGCCCCTACCTGGTCAAAGAATGGAAAAAGGGGGATGTACTCACCCTCTCCGCTTTTCCAGACTACTGGGGCAAGCTCGCCACTTATCAAACGGTGGATTATAAGGTTATTCAAAGTAAAAAGCAGCGTCAAGCAGGCTTTAATCGTGGGGAAATTGACCTACTTGTTGCTGTCACTAGAGATCAAGCCCTGACATTGCCGGAAGAACAGGTTAAAACGAGCTATAGTTTGGAGGTGAATTTTTTGATGTTTAAACTGGATGACGACATTCTGAATGATCGAAAAGTTCGTGAGGAATTACTCTCCATTTTTAACCCCAATCATATTGAGGAAATCGGGAATAATTTTGTACGACAAGTGACCCAATTTGTTGCACCTGGCGTGTTCGGATATAATCCACAAATCATTCGCGACCCGTATGATGAAGAGGAGCGAGCTAAAAATATTTTTGGCGAACAACGAAAGAAGATAAGCCTGGATTTTCTTTCAACTTATCGGACCCTGGCTGAATATTTACAAAAACAGCTTCTTGATGCCGGTTTTTTGGTCGAAGCCAACGCCATCTCCCCCGAGGAACTTCTGAAGAGAATTAAGAACAATGAATCTCAAATTTTCGTGATCGGCTGGCAATCTGAAAACGGAGATGCCGGAGATTTTTTGGATGCCTTTATACACAGTGAGGGTGAGTTTAACAATGGCCGCTATAAAAATGCTTTTGTGGATAAGTTAATCGAGAAAAGTCGTCAGGAGCTCAATCCGGAAAATCGCCTAAAAACGCTTCAAACTATCATGGAGCTTGTCGAAAAGGATCTCATTGGCATTCCCCTTTTTGAGTCTTCCCGCCTCTATGCGGTGAAGAAAGGGGTGATGTGGGAGCCTAGACTGGATGGATTGGTGTTGGCACGAGATATTCAATAGAGCTATTAGCTATTTACTATTTTCTATCAGGCTTTTTATTGTACAAGATAAAATTATGTGATATGGTATATTTTAGTGGCTAATTTTTAGTTTTTAGTTTTTATTTATGCACTCTGTTATCACAATTAAAAACTAGTAATTAAAAATTAATAATTATAATTTATGGCCTCTCCCAAATTCCAAAGCTCAAAAGGAACTTACGATATTCTTCCGGATTATCACCTCTATTTCTCGTTCATTAAAAAGGTGGTTCGGCATCGTTGTCGAGAGGCGGGCTTCAGGCGTATCAGCACCCCTATTTTTGAAAATGTAGATGTTTTTACCCATAGCATTGGCGATACCTCTGATATTGTGGAAAAAGAGATGTTTGTATTTGAAAGTAAAAGCGGTAAAAAACTTGCCCTTAGACCAGAAAATACAGCCGGTGTTGTCCGAGCTTATTTAGAACATGGAATGCATCAGGAGCCTCAGCCAGTAGAACTTTATTACATTGAGCCTTTCTTTCGCTACAACCGACCTCAGAAAGGGCGTTTTCGCCAGTTTCACCAGTTTGGCTTTGAAGTGATTGGAGAAGCTGATCCTGCTATTGATGCTCAGATTATCTATCTCTCTCACAAAATCAATCAGGATTTAGGCATTGCGGATCGGCTCACTTTGCAGCTCAACACCATTGGATGCCTTGATTGCCGAAAGCAGTATAAGGAAGATTTAGTGAATTATTATGCGGGCAAAGAGCGAAGCCTTTGCGAAGATTGCCAAAATCGCTTGCACCGGAATCCGCTTCGACTACTTGACTGTAAGGAGGAAGATTGTCAGATTCTTGCTTCTATGGCACCCAAATTTGAAACTGTGATTGATGCGGAGTGCAAGGAGCATTATACTTTGGTGAAGGAGTACCTGGACGAGCTAAAAGTGCCTTATGTTGAAAATTCACACCTTGTTCGAGGCTTAGACTACTACACCCGAACGGTGTTTGAGTTCTGGAGCAATAAGGAAGGGGCTCAAAACGCTACTGGTGGCGGAGGCAGATATGATGAGCTCGTGGAAATGTTTGGCGGTCAGCCAACCCCAGCCATCGGCTATGCGGCCGGGGTAGAACGAACGATCGATTATATGAAAGAGGCGGGCATTCGCCCCCCCAACAAGGATCGAATCCATGTGTTTATCGCCCAGCTTGGTCCTATCGCTAAAAAACGTTCCCTATCTCTCCTCAGCGAACTTCGTGAACACGGCATCAACGTGGTAGGAAGCGCTGGCAAAGACAGTATTAAATCTCAAATGAGAGTGGCCGACCGTCTGAAGGCAAAATATTCTCTTATTCTGGGGCAAATCGAAGTGCAGGAAGGCACCATTATCCTCCGGAATATGGATAAGGGTAGCCAGGAAGTGGTTCAGATGGATGATATTGTTAAAACGGTGGTGGAGCGGATTGGGGATAATTCTCTTAAAAAGAAATCGTTGTGGGAAGAGTAAATTCATTTGGCATTTCGGATTTCTGATTTCGCATTTTATTTAGCATGTATTCATTTTGTATTTGAATGCCAAATTATCGAATGTAGAATAGAATCTGAAATACGAAATCAGAAATCCGAAATTATGAAGAAAGTATATGGAACCATAGGTCATCCGGTTAAGAACTCGCTCAGCCCCATAATGCATAATGCGGCGATTCAGCATGAGGGAATTGAGGCGGAATATAAACTGTTTGATATCAACCCGGAGGATCCGGATGAGTTGGCGAATTTTTGCTATGAAACGGATTTAAATCATATTGCTGGCCTGAGTGTAACCATGCCTTATAAACAAGTGATCACGGCCTATATGGATGAATATGATCCAATTGCGAAGATGGTGGGAGCGGTGAATACGGTGATCAATGAGGATAGCAAACTGACTGGCTATAATACTGATGCAATGGGGGCGATGACCGCCCTTCGGGAAAAAACGGATATCAAGGCCAAAAAAGCTCTGGTGATGGGTATGGGAGGAGCTGCCCGAGCGATTGCCTACAGCCTAAAGGAATTTGGGGCTGATGTTTATATTTTCAACCGTACGACGGAGAAAGCTGAAGAATTTGCGGATGAATTTGATATGGAATGGATTGAGTTTACCCAAATTCAAAAAGCCCAATTCGATCTCATCATCAATGCTACCCCTGTGGGGTCTTTTCCGAATACCACTAAATCCCTTCTGCATGCAGACCAGATCTCTTCTCATGCGGTGGTGATGGACATTATTACCAACCCACTGGAAACCCAACTGCTAAAGGAAGCTAAAAAAGCGATGGCGCAAACGATTAGCGGAGAACGGATGCTGCTTCATCAGGCTGCCCTGCAATTCAATCTATTTTTCAACAAAACTCCTCCTGTGGAAGTAATGGAGAAGGCGTTATATGAGGCATTGGATAAAAGGTAGCAATTCTATGAAAAAAATAATACCCATTTTATTAATCACTATTTTTACGATCGGATTAATTGTGATTGCTTATTTTTCATATAACGAAAATGTACTAGAGAAATCGATTCGTCAAAATGAAGGTGATTATGTTGTGTTGCTGCATGGACTTGGGAGGAGCTCATGGTCAATGCAAGACTTGGGGAAAAATCTTGCCGGTGAGGGATATAGAGTTATAAATATTAACTATCCAACAAGATCCGATTCAATTAAGAATCTTGTGGAAAGCCATTTAAAAGTTGAATTGGAAGAGCAATATGTTGATAAACGTCGAAAAATCAATTTTGTTACTCATTCTATGGGCGGGGCTATGGTTAGATATTTTCTGGCCAATAATGAACTTAAAAACTTAAACAGAGTTGTTATGCTCGCCCCGCCAAGTAAGGGTGCTGAGAGGGCTGACGAATGGTCAAAGAGCAGTATTATGAGCGCCATAATGGGGCCCGCCACAAGAGATATGTCTACAAATACTGATAGCTTAGTAAATACTATGTCACCCCCCTATTATGAGGTTGGAATAATTGCTGGGGAATATGATAAAAAAGTTTCGATTGAAAATACAAAACTAGATAATATGAAGGATTTCCTTGTCGTAAAAACAGGGCACACCTTTATAATGAATTCAGATGAAGTGATTGGGGCGACGATAAAATTTCTAGATAAAGGTAAATTTGAATAGTAATACATCGCACAAAGGAAAGAGGACCGCACACATTACGTGAGCGGCCCCGGTAGCTTTCGGCGATCTTTCGATGGCCAGGCGTATTGGCAGTGCACCTTGATACCATATTCCCCTCAGGAGCTCTCTGTGGGGAGGTTAGGTTTGCAGATTTTGGCGTCCTTTCGGAGCCGGGCGGGGGTTTCTGCGCCGCTCTGTGCCGTTATATCCCTCGGGAGGGATCGTTTGGCTCCAGGGCGACTCAGACGTCTGCAGTACCGAGTTCCGCCATACCTAGTCCATGCTGGAGGGGTTAGGCGGTTTGCAGCTTTCGGATCCTTTCGGATTCCTGGCAGCGGGGCTGTCACTCTGTGCCGTTGGATCCCTCAGATGGGGGTCGCTTGGCTCCAGGGTGAACAGACTGCTGTCTGCGATACCGGGGGTACCGTGTCTCTCCTGAGAGAGGCACGATGTCGAGGTGATCAAGGAGATGACCTCAGACACGAGAGTATTATACATGTATTTTTTTATTTGTCAAGTATTAATTAGTCTTTTGCATAAAATAGATAAAAAAAGCGCCAGTTGCTTACGGAGCAACTGGCAAATCCGGTTAGAGACGACGGGGAAGCCTATGCGGCAACTCCATCGTTCTGTTGAAGGGTGCCGATCTTGGGATAAATGATGTCAGACACCTCTGCGATGATCACCGTTCTGGCAATCTCACGCAGGAGCGACATCCCATCATTGTACTTCCCGAGCCAGCTCGCGCAGTGAACGTGGTACATCTCGGTCTCCACCGGCTGCTGGCCGGGGATCGGAATGCCCTCGCTATTCACGCGACGTCCGCTACCGCACGCAACGATTCTGCCCAATGTCTCAGGGCGAAGCCGTCGCACTTTGGTCCAGACCTGGTGACCCAGCACCTCGTAGAGATGTTGAGGAAGATAGCTGAGATGATCACGCAGTGCATCCAGATCAACATCTGAACACCTGATGATCTCTTCTGCGATCTCCCGAACGAGTCTCTGTTTGCGTCCCATTTTGCCTCCTTGTATAGAGAAACACTGTCCGCCACATTATGACTCTGCACCCTGGGACTTAGGATGCTTAGTGGCACTCGACCGAGCACCTTAGCAGACGTTGTATATTTTACAATATTTTTATAAATTTGTCAATAGTAGAATAAAGTATAGATCAGCCCTAATAATCTTCACCTACACCCAAGCCTGGTGTATATTGTTTGCACACAGAACTACTTACATCTCATCTAAATTCATCATGAAAAAGAGCAATATCTTAATCGCTATTATTTTAGTGGCCGTAATTACAGTCGGCTATTTTTTACTTTCCAATCCATCCAGACCAAATTCATCAAACTCCAATAAGCCTGAGGCGCCCATTTCCGTGATGCCAAAAGGGCCTACAGGGCACGATTTGATTGAACAGGATTACAAAGATGAGGCTATAGATTACGAAACCTATCTGACGTATCGGGTTCAATATGTTTTTGGGGATTCATCTCTGCCCGATAAGTATTTTACCGATGAGAAATCATTTGAGGATGATGGATTATTTGAAGATCTGGAAGAAAACTACGATAAGCTATCTGTTAAGAATAAGGAAATCATTGAACCTTTCCTTAAAAGGCCTGATGATCCAGACAGCTTTATCAATAAGCTCTACAGTGAGGAAAAAGAGAAAACGGCTTGGTTTATCCAAACGGCTCATGCGGCTGGCGATCGCCCGGTTGCTTTTAAGGGGCATATTTCTACCGCTGACAACCTTGTAAAAGTCCACTTCCCGATAATTGTGGATGCGGAGGGCAATGAAACTAAAGTGAATTTTGATGTTGCCAAGGAAATCGTTAAGAATCTGGATAATAATGGGGCGTATGACCAGTTTAAAAATCTTCTAAATCTGGAGCCTCAACCCGATGGTCCTCTGGGCGGAGATGATAAAGTGGATATTTATGTGGTGGGTGATATTGAGGGAAAATATGCAAAGCTCAGCAAAGGCCTTACTTTTTCCGGTGTGAATATCAGAGATAGAGGCAAAAACACTAACTTTATTCTGTTAAGAAATGACCTTAGCAGTGATGAGCTTAAAACCATTACGGTGCATGAGTTATTTCATGCCTTTCAGCGACGATTTAACTGCAAAGGAAAGAAAAATATTTGGTGGCTGGAGGGCAGTGCGACATGGTCGGAGGATTACATTTATCCACAGATGAATTCAGAGCAGGAGCATATTATTAATTTTATCCCTGAGCCTGAAGTCAGCCTGACCCTTAAAGATAAAAAGCATGTGTACGGGTCCTACCTTTTTCCTTTTTATCTGACACAGAAATACAATGATCACGAAGTGGTCAGGAAAATTTTCTATAGCTGTGATCTTGGCATGGATGCTATTGATGGGGTAGAAAAGGCAGTACCGGATAAGCTGAAAGACGTGTGGTCTGATTTTTCGCTTTGGCTCTTCAACACAGAGCCAGTTAAATATTTTAAAGATGAGAGCGGTTTCTTTCCGGATGATAGCTCTTCTTTAGGTGAAAATTCCGATCAATTCACAATGGACTTTCCTGATCCGCTAACCATTGATACTGCTGATTTAAAACCCCTGACTTCTCAGGTGATTGAAGTGTATAACGGACTTAAAAAAGGTGAAGTGAAACGAATTGATTTTGCCGACCTTCGCAATTTCACAAAAAATAACGGAGGGCGTATTAAGGCTATTATTTATCCGAAAGAAAGAGGTGAAGAATATATTGAGGACTGGTCGAACAGAGAGAAGCGCTCTTTCTGCCTTGAGAATAAAAAAGAGGATATCCTGCAAGTGAATCTGATTGTGAGCAATCCAGACCCTAAAAAATCGATTGAAAAGACGGATTTAGTTATGGAAACACATCAAAGCTGTTATACCATCAACCAATCTGACCATCGGGAAGCCTCATTCGGCCTCGGTGTTTCTTTTGCGGAATCGGGATCTTCCAAAGGCTCTGTGGATGTGAAAACGTGGGGAGACATGATTGAGGAGCCGAAAAAAGGTGCTAAATATTCCTATCTTGGAAAATGGAAAATCCATTATGATTATGTAGAAGATATTGGCTCTTATGCTGGTGTGGGAGGTTGTACCTATAAGCATAAGCCCTCAAAATTCAGTGGCGATCTGATTTTCGACCTCAGAGAGGCTGCCGAAGAAACGGGCTGGGGTTTTGCTGCACAAAGTGAAAACTTAAAATTCAATATTCCTGCTATCTCGGTCAATTGCGGAATTGGAGGAGATCAGTCTTTAGATTTGTCTGAGGGTGCTGATGAAGTTCCACAGCAGGTTCATGGAGGCGGGAAACTGATTGAACTGACTGAGGATGGTGCAAAGGTTGAATTTTCGATGTCCTATATTTTCAACGGCAGTATCCTCGGTAAATCGGCTAAGCCGATTCTGGTGGAAATAAAGCGGGAGGAATAAATTTTAAAGTGATATAATCACTTCACTACCTCACTATAAAATTATGAAGAAAATCAGTTCATTTTTAACCCTCTCCCTTCTCGTCACCTTTTTTGGTCTTGTTGGACAGGGGCAGGCGGCTTTTACGGATGTGAAATCGAGCCACACGAATTACACGGCCATTGACTATGTGCAGAATGAAAGCATTGTCTCAGGCTATCCGGATGGATCATTTAAACCCGATCAGACTATTAACCGAGCGGAGTTTACGAAGATTATTATTAATGCGCAGTATGGCTCCGGAGAAATTAATAATTGTCTTGAGGAGAATCTTCAGGGGAGTTGGTCTTACGCGTTTTTTCCTGATGTCCCTCGGGATGCCTGGTTTGCCAAATATATTTGTGTGGCGTATCAGAATGGGATTATAGCCGGCTATCCGGATGGAACGTTTGGCCCTGCCAACAATATCAATTTTGCCGAGGCTTCTAAGATTATTGTGAATACATTTGGTTACACGGTTAAAACCGACCCAGTGTGGTACAAACCTTTCGTTCAATCTTTGAGTGATAAAAAGGCGATTCCACCCTCTATTTTTGAATTGGACGCCGTGCTTGAGCGCGGTGAAATGGCAGAAATGATTTACCGACTTTTGGAAGAGGTCACGAACCTGGACTCAACCAAATACGAGAATAGCGTGCTGGTCTCCCCTTCTGCTGATCCGAATGGCGATCCCCTTGCGTTAGATGAGGTTCAATATTGGGGTTATCAGATTCAATCTATTGTAGAAGAAGGAATGGTAGATAAGTTGGTGGAATCAAACTATGACATGCTGGTGCTGGAACCCACGCGGACAGACTGGTCCAGCAATGCGAAAAACTTTGATTCTAAAGGGATGGTGGATCGAATCAAGGCTTCTAAAGCTAGTGACGGCATACACCGAAAACTCGCTATTGCCTACATCGACATTGGTGAAGCGGAAGACTGGCGATGGTATTGGAAGTGGAATAAAAACTGGCCTGTGGGCACTGAAAAGCCGACCAGCTGGCCGGATTATATTATTAGTCATGACCCAGATGGCTGGGGCGGCAATTATCCTGTAGCCTATTGGGATCCTCAATGGAAAAATATTACGATCTATGGCAAAGATCTTTCCAGCAGTCCTCATGGAAACTACAACAGTATTATTGATGAAGTGATCAAGTCCGGTTTTGATGGAATTTATCTGGATTGGGTTGAGGGATTCGAAAATACAGAAGTGATGGCTCAAGCAAAAATTGATGGCGTTGATCCTGCTGATGAAATGATCGATTTTATTCAGGAAATGCGTGATTATGCCGAGGAGCGAAATCCTAATTTTCTGATTATTCAGCAAAACGCGGCCTCGCTTCAGGACGGTCATCCTGAACTATTTGATGTAATTGATGCCATTGCTCAGGAGGCGATTTGGTATGACGGTGATGCGACGGATGACTGGGATGATGCCAACGGTCATGACCATATCAATGAGTCATCTCTCGTCAGCTATTATCTTGATCATCTGGATGCCTATAAAAAAGCAGAAGTGCCTGTATTTGCCTGTGAGTATGCGCTTGAATTTGCGGAGGACGCCTACGATAAGTCTTATGAAAAAGATTTTGTTCCACTGGCTACCCGGCGGTCGCTAGGGAATCTGACCACCACACCACCAGATGGACTTGATGATTCGGCTCAAAAAAAAACTGACAATTCAGTGAAAACGTCCGATATCTGGGTGCCAGATCAACTTATGAGCTGGGATTGGCAGCTAACGAAACCTATCAATGAAAATGTTAATGTGGAGGTGATTGATATCGATCTTTTTGATCACGATGCAGCAACAGTTAAAAGGCTACATGATGCCGGTAAGAAAGTGATCTGCTATATCAGTGCGGGAAGCACTGAGGACTGGCGGCCAGACAAGGATGCTTTTCCTTCCTCAATTATTGGCAAAGATTACGATGGCTGGCCCGGGGAAAAATGGCTGGATATTCGGCAAATCGATAAACTCGCCCCCATTATGCGGGCGCGGATGGATTTGTGTGCCTCCAAAGGGTTTGACGGTTTAGAACCTGACAACATTCAGAGTCACGAGGAAAATACTGGCTTCGCCATCACCGCGGCGGACCAATTAGCGTATAACAAATGGCTCGCTAACGAGGCACATGAGCGTGGGCTATCTATCGGCTTAAAGAATGATAGCGGACAAGCTGAAGAACTTGTGAGTTATTTTGACTGGGCACTTACTGAAGAATGCTATGAGGATGACTGGTGTGACGAAATGAAGCCCTTTGCCGACGCCGGAAAAGCAGTTTTTATGACGGAATATACCGAACGGGGCACCAAAATTGCTGACTTCTGCCCGTTGGCTAAATCGCTTGGATTTAATGGGTTGCTGAAGAAGTTGGATTTGGATGATTGGGGGGAGGCTTGCCCCTAATCTCTCAATTCTGCAAGTGAGGATAGCGATCCTCACTTACGGGTATATTAGGTTTTAGGATGGCAGTTGGCCTCCCTCTTGACAAACACCTTTTTTGCTGTACTATAAAAAACCTACATTCCACTCTTATGATTAAGAAAACTATTGCATTGGTGGCCTTGGCGGTCATGATTCTCACCTCTGCGCCAACCTCGATTGCAGCTCCGCAGAGCCACATCACCCGAGAGGAATTGATCGAGAAAATCGTTCTTGCAGTGGGTGAAACTGAAGCTGATGCTACTGCCTGTACCCTTGATAAAATCGACCGCCATTGGCGGTTTGTGTATTTTAGGGATATAAAACCGACTGATAAGCTAGCTCCGTATGTTTGCCTCGGGTATGAAAAAGGGCTTCTTCTTAATTATTCTAAAAAGCTAAAGCCAAGTAAAACGGTTACAATTAAAGAGGCTGGAAAGGCACTTCTAAAAGCTCTTCATCAAAAGAACGCGGTAAAGTCATTTAACCCTCAATGGGATGGGTCTGAGGTAGTTACTGCACTCAATAATGCTGGTTTTGATAGTGATCTTTTTATTGGTTATTCACACGATAAGATCACTGAAAGTGAATTGGATATGCTTTTGGATAGCACTCCTGAAATAAAGCTTCCGGAGCCACCTAAAAAGCCACGAATCCCCTCTCAATATCGTAAGGGTTCCCCTGATTACCAAAAATATAAACCTGAAAAGAAGTCAAATACTCCAACAAAGCCGGATCGTCGTTTGGTTACAGATAATCACCCTGATCACCTGCCTCATGGCTCAAGTCACACACTTACTAATGCGGAGATGGAAGCTAAGGCGGAAAGAGAAAGGAACAATCCTCCTGCACCTCCTGCTCCCACACCAGCACCGACTCCAACTCCAACGCCTACTCCCACACCGACACCCACTCCAACCCCTAGCTATACGTTTTCACCAAAACTGCCTGATGCCAATACCCGTTCTATGTGGGTGTGGGGAGCGTGGGCCTCACTTAAAAACAATCCTGCTAAACAGCAAAACTTTATTAATTTTCTGAAAGCGCCTCATGGCAATCCTGCTTACCGGATCAACCGAATTCTCTTATCTCGCGCTGGATCACTCGACTTTAATAACCCTGCCGACGTATCTGCGATGCAGAGCTTCCTGAAACTGGCTCATGCCAATGGGATCACCGTTGAGCATTTAACGGGAGATAGTGCTTGGGCTAGAACTTCCGAGAAATACAAAGCCACTGACCGTTGTCATGATGTGGTGCACTTCAATGATTCAACTGCCGATACCACGGATGATTTTGATGGGATTCATTTTGATATTGAGCCTCACACGCTCCCCGAATGGAGGCAGAATACCAACCAGGGAACCGATGCCTATAATGATGAACTTCAAACTAATATGGTTGAGATTGCTCAAGGCTGCAAGGAGCATATCCTAAACCATAAGCAGCAACTGTCGCTGGCTTGGGATATTCCTTCAGACTGGCATAATTATGTGCCTGATGTGTGGATCCCTTTTACAGCTTCTAATAGTCCGCTGGATTATATCAGCATTATGAATTACTTCGATAGCGCAGATCGCTTTGTGAACGGCTGGAGCGCTACGACAGGAGGGGTTAAGAACAATCTCAATGCTTCAAATGGAATGCCACTAATGTTTGGTGCGGAAATTTCGGATGTGACAGGGCTGGATAATCCATCAGTTTCCTTTTTTGAAGAAGGATATCTGGAAATGGAAAAGGCCTTCCAGTTGGCTAAATCTCAATACGGCAGCCATCCTTCCTTCAAAGGCCTCACGGTGCATTATTACAACACGTATAAAAATGCGATTCCTTAGCTTTATTGATTAAAAGGCTTTATTCGGTATAGAATGGTTATCCTTAATCTATTATCAATAAAGCCAATGCTTCAAAAAAATACAATAAAGGACTGGATTAAGAACTCGGTAACTCTTAAGCTCTTTTTTATCGGTTTTTTGGTTCTCATCTTACTCATTCCCACACTGATGGTCCGGGGGCTTGTTTCTGAGAGGAATTATCGGGCTAATATGGCTAAAAATGAGATCAGTGAAAAGTGGGGCAAAGAACAAACTATAACCGGCCCTGTTTTAACCATTCCTTATCAAATCCGCTCTCGTGATAAATGGAATAGGATTATCGCTACCAGTAGTGTACGCCATGCCTATTTCCTTCCGGATAAATTAGATATTGATGGTGAAATTATACCGGAAGTAAGAAGCAGGACGATTTTTGATGCTATTTTATATACGGCAGACCTTAAATTATCCGGTTATTTCGAGCCGTCTTTTGCAGACATAGATCCACGCGATATATTGTGGGAAAATGCCTATTTATCGGTCGGCATTCCCGATATGCGGGGACTCAAGGAGGTTCCAAGCATAAAATGGAATGAGGCATCGTATGAGCTAGCTGCCGGATCAACCGATGCTAAAGTCTTTAGCTCCGGTTTGGGCGCCCGTTTATCTGGATTGGCAGCAGGTGAAAAATATGATTTTTCATTAAATCTTAAAGTAAATGGAAGCGAACAGATCAATTTTACCCCTATGGGTAAGACGACCGATGTGTCCTTAAAATCAACATGGTCCAGCCCTAGTTTTAATGGCGCGTTTTTGCCTACCGACCATGAGATCACGGATGAAGGCTTTTCTGCCAACTGGAAGATCTTAGATCTAAACCGTAACTTCCCACAAACATGGGATAATCAAACGCACTCCACATACGAATCTGAATTTGGTTTAAAATTAATAATGCCCGTTGACACCTATCAGCAAACGACTCGCTCGGTAAAATATGCCGTTCTTTTTATCCTTCTTACGTTCCTTACGTATTTTTTAGTGGAGGTCTTAAAAAAAGTCAAAGTACACCCGATCCAATACCTACTGGTCGGCTTTGCAATCGTACTTTTCTACCTCCTATTACTGTCTCTTTCAGAGCATCTGGATTTTGATACCGCATACATAATCGCCTCTGTCGGTATCATTAGTATGATAAGTCTGTATAGCGGTGCCATTCTTAAAAAAAGAGCTTTTGGCTTTATTTTAGCCGCCATTTTAATCGCCCTTTATATCTACCTGTATGTTTTACTCCAGCTTCAGGATTATTCACTTCTTATGGGAAGTCTTGGACTATTCCTGACACTTGCAATCGTTATGTATTTAACGCGTAAGGTGGATTGGTATAAGATAAGTTCTCAAGAGTAATAATTATTTACTTACTTTTATAATCTATGAAGAAATCTCATATTATTGTTTTCGCTCTGTGCGTTATGTTTTTAACTGGCTGTGATGATTTTGATTTAAGCCAGGCTTCACCGGAGGATCAGTCTACTTATGATGAGGCGATAGAAAGCCAGAGCACCGAAAAATGCAAAGACATCGGTGAGCCAAGCGTGAGGAATAAGTGTCTGAATAAAATAGCGATTTATCAAAGAGATGTTTCTATTTGTGAAATGATAAAAAACAGGGAGGATAAAGAATATTGCATCAAGGATATTGCTATGCAGTCCGGTGACTCCTCCCTTTGCGGGGGTATAAAAGACGATATTATTTCTGGCAATTGCTTATCCAGAATCGCGGAAGATAAAGAAGATTCTGAATTATGTGAAAAAATTGATGACCTGTTCTTAAGGGATAATTGCTATCAGACAATTGGGGAGAATGGATCTGATATTGAAGTGTGTAATAAAATCAAAGAAGATGCTGATGGCAAAGACAGCTGCACCTTAAATGTTGCCACTACTATGAGAGATAGTAAGCTTTGTGGTGACATAAAAGAGGAAAGCTCTAAGGGCTATTGTTACCAATCAATCGCCAAAAGCCTGGAGGATCCCTCCTTATGTGTGAAAATTGTAAATTCCATTATACAAAAGGACTGCCTAATGGATCTTGCAAGGGAAACTGAAACGGATAAAGCCTGCGGTTACTTCACCGATGTTCTTGCTAATGAAACCTGCCTATATGAGGTGGCTCAGAAGACACATGATCTGGACATCTGTGAAAAAATTAAGACTGAGAATTATCGGGATGAGTGTGTAGATAAGGTTTATGAATCCTGCGAGAGTCAGAGAATAATTAGCCCAAAAAAGCTGTCGTATTATTGCCAAGAAGGTGTTACCCCGCCCTCTGCGAAGTAGAATATACAGAAACTTTTATGATGAAAAAGAATGAAAAGTGGATCTATGCACCAGTAAGCGATGAGGCAGCCCTCCAAGTTGCAGAAATAGCCACCTCAGCCTGCGGGGCTGAATTGTGTGCCAATATTTCCCGTTGCCATCGAGAATGCATGATTCTTATAGGAGAATTTCCTATGACCTTGGAAGATGGGCTGATCCCCTCGATCAGGCTTAAGGTTTCTATCTGGTGTGATAAAGGTCAAAAGTATTCAATCACGGATAATTATGGGCCAGATGCTATTGAGCCAACAGACGTCAGGATTCCAACCCACCTTATAAAACCTGCGATGACAACTAAAGAGAGAGCACGCCTTCAAAGACAAGTTCGTGAACGTTATGAAGCGGGTGCAGATGAAGAAGTTGAGATGGAAGTTGTGCGCTGGTATTAATCCCCCGCAACAACTGGAAAGAATATTTTGTTTAAACGTCTGCCTAATGTAGAATGTTAAGGTTCGTTTTGTCATACTAAAAAATTATTATGAAAAAAACCATTCAATATTATCTGCCGATTCTGTTCGCTGTGATCGTTTCGACTTATATTCTGCATTTAAATTCATATGCTTCTTTTTCCGATGTCTCATCCGACCACGATAACTTTACGGCTATTCAGTATATTCAGGATGAAGAAATCGTTTCGGGCTATCCGGATGGTTCATTTAAGCCAAATAGTACGATTAATAGGGCGGAATTTGCAAAGATTATTGTCGAAAGCCAATTTGACCAGACGGATATTAATGATTGTCTTACCGATAACACTCAGTCTGGCTGGACGTACGCTTTCTTCCCCGATGTACCAATGGACTCCTGGTTTGCCAAATATGTATGTGTAGCAAAAGACAATGATGTAATCGGCGGTTATCCGGATGGATCTTTTAAGCCTTCTGACAATATTAATTTTGCTGAAGCTTCTAAGATTATCGTAAACGCCTTCGACTATACCGTTGGCACTGATGCTGTGTGGTACGCACCGTTTGTAGAGGAGCTATCGGACAGAAGCGCCATACCCACCACTATCAGCAAATTAGATAAAACGATTACCAGAGGGGAAATGGCAGAGATGATATACAGGCTTGATGCGGAGGTTACTGATGAGGCTTCCGTAACTTATTCAAACGGAGCGCTGACGGGGGCAAAAACAACCTCAACCGCAATGACTGATACCAGCTCAACCGATACCAGCACCCCGGATACGACTAGTATGACTGACTCAGCCACTACTGACACAAGCGCTACTGACACGACTGAGACAACTAGTACGCCTGGCACAAGTGCAACTGATACAAGTTCTACAGATACTTCCAGCACCACTAGCACGACACCAAAATCCAACACTTTGATACGGGATTTTAAATTTTCCCTTCCCCTCTTTTCATCTGACAGCGCCTGGAATCAGAAGGCCAGCACTGCGAATGTTTTGTCTAACAGTGATAATCAGATTCTTTCTCTTTACAGGGTAATGCTTGGCGACACTTCATCTCTTTCTGAAGCAGCTTCATCGCCAAACTGGCAGTATATGGATATTGGATATAATGAATACAGTGTTCCTATTTCCCGTGCCAGCAACAGCACCACGTCCGTTCCTATCTGTAATTACGAAGGTGAATTGGATTATAGCAATCCTAAAGTGGTGGAAAGTGTTGCCCCTAATTACGGGGAAGGCGGACCAGCCACTATCCCTGTTCCTGCAGGCAAAGTTAGGCCTTCCGGCCCTCAGAGCACTGATGCAGACGGACATCTGGTTTTGTATAACCCAAGCACATTCATTGAATATGATATGTGGCAGGCAACCACTGTCAGCGATGGGAAATGTAAGAGCCGCGGAGGCGGACTAGAAGGCACTTCTATTCTTGAGGCGGGCACCATTGATTTCTTTGATGTACGCAAGGAGGGTACCAATCATCCGAATCCATACTACAGTGCCAGAGCTGCAGGAATTCCTTTACTTGCAGGATTGATGCTGCCTGAAGATGTTGAGGCTGGAGAAATCAAACACGCGTTGGCATTTGCTATCCCTGCCCCGCACATCGTAAACACGGACAACCCGGCAGAAGGAGTTGATTACTTTTACCCAGCCTCACGCGCGGAAGAGTCGTTCTACAACACTGATCCAAACGCCATTGCTCAAGGGCAACGCCTCCGCATGAAGCAGACTTTGGTGGATGAAGAAGGAAATACAATTGATGAAACTTCATTGGCGCCAATCACTCGTATGTTCATTAAAGCATTCCGTACTTATGGCGGTTATGTTGTGGACAATGCAACGGGCTTCTCATTCTATGCTGAAGATATCCACACAGGGTCTCTTGACCTGACTGATGATGAGGTTAACCAGCTAATCGGCAAATCAGCAGGAACACCGCTTCCATCAGGAAAGACAAAATGGGAATTAGTGATCGAGAAGCTTGCGGTTGAGGTGGAGCTGATACCGATTGCTGAGGGTGAAAATGAAGAGACGCCAAAGAATGCTACAATCACCACCTCTAATTTTGAAGTTGTCGAACATGCAGCGAAACCGTAGTAGTGGTCGCAGATATGCGACCACTACAGAAGGTTTTTGTCTGATTTTATTTAAAATTTTTTATATATTTTTATAATTATTTATTATAAATAATAAA
>JAJDCE010000147.1 GCA_029260985.1 Patescibacteria group bacterium
AATGATACAGGGAAGGCTGAGATGTTATCAAGTAAAATACAATACCTGTACCTAGGGTATAGGTACTTAAAATGAAATGCAAGCATAAATGAAAAACTAATCACCGGAGCTCAACCCTGTGTTCCAAATACAACACAAAACTAATTTAGATGTACAAAAAGATATAAAGTACGGGCGGGCTTGGGGTGCAGCAACGTGACGATTAGATGGGACTTGGCAATAAAGATGATTACACGCTTTGCGGAACCCCAATGGTTTTTTGCTTACTTTTTTGACACCAAAAAAGTAAGAAGCGTGAACAAAACATCATCACTTGCCGTAAAAGCAACATAACAAAACAAGCGTCAGTCGCGGCCTTCGCCGCAATTTAAAAGAATTTTTCAAGTTTTAGTTTTAGATTTTCAAGTTTATAATAACGCTATGAAGTCATACAACGAAGATTTTTACCAGCTGTTCAGTGAAATTGCTGACCTAATGGCAATTAAAAATGAAAACAGTTTTAAAATCCGCGCCTATCGAAGTGCCGCCATGCGGCTAAAAGAGGATTTTCGACCTATCACAAAAAAGGATGCTAACAAAGTAACCCTAAAAGCCATTCCAAGGATTGGTGATGCCTTAGCTGATAAAATGATTCAGTATATGAAAGAGGGGAAAATTGACTATTTAGAAAGACTACGAAAAGAAATACCCAAACCCGTCCGAGACCTTTTGAACATACCTCACTTAGGACCAAATCGAGTACGAGACCTATATATAAACCTGGGCATTAAATCAAAAGCGGACCTAAAAAAGCATGCCAAAAATGGGCAAATCGCTGATCTGCCGGGCTTTGGGGATAAATTAGTCGAATCGATCACTAACGCCCTCAAAACCGGACAGAAAAAGAAGAAACGACACAACCGTGCAAACGTGAAACCAATTGCAGAAAAAATTATAAAACTCATTAAAGGTATTAAAGGAGTGAAATCAGCCGAAACTGCCGGTAGCTACCGAAGAAAAGCAAAAACCATAGGCGATTTAGATATTCTTGTATCCGGAAAACCAGTCGCAAAACAAACTGAAAAATTACTGTATAAAACCTTTAAAACCACCACAACTTTAGCAAGTGGAGAAACCAAAATCGCCTTCATGATCTTCCCGGAGAACCTACAAGTAGATATTCGCTTTGTACCCGAAGAAAGCTACGGGGCCGCCCTACTTTACTTCACAGGCTCCAAGGAATTCAACGTTATGATGCGCAAGCAAGCGATCGAGAAAGGCTACTTATTAAATGAATATGGTCTATTTGAAGATGGCGAACACATTGCAGGAAGAACAGAAGAAGAAGTCTTCAAGAAACTTGATTTACCCATCACACTGCCAAAAAGAAGAAAGTAATCATTCATTTTACCAAAAATAGTGAATATTAAATAGCAAATAGTGAATATTTCCCGTTAGGGAGAAATCACAACGCCTTTTAATTGCACCAAAGAAAAGGAGGGGATAAAATAGTCGTGTAACTGGAACATGCGTTTTCTACCTGTAATTTCCTCTACAACATTGATCTAGGGACTTTAATATTTGCTTATCTTGCGAGGTAAGCGTGAAAAGACCCACCTGAAATACCAGGGGATTCAATGAGGCAGAAAACGGTGTTTCGGTTTGCACCCAGAAGGCTTGAGACTCGCACTCGCCAAGGGTTCTGAGCAGAGTCGAAGAGCACTTGAGACTTTTGGTTTAGCTTTGGTACAATAGAGGTATAGACATCTTAGTAAAGACGCAAGATTTTGCGTCTCAACCCCAATAACTAAAAAACCCATGCCAAAACCAAAAATTGACCCAAAAAAAGCTGCTAGTGCCGCTAAAGACAAATTAAAAAACAACGCCATCACCAAAGCAGCTGGTGATATTTTCAATAAAATCCAAAAGAAGACAGGGATCGACAAAAAGAAAGTTGATGCTTGGCAGAATAAATGGATCAAACTGCCTGAAAAACGCACCAAATACGAACATCTGAAAGACGCCCCAGCCGTAATGGGTGAAGAGCTATTTGCAATGGCCAACGATATCGTCGACTTCGCCCAAGGAGAACACACAGGACAATCTCATGTTTTTGGCAAAATCAAAGAAAACGTAAGCGGCTTTGTAAAAAACCCCGCCGGCTACGTAAAAGAAAAAGGTGAGCTGGCTAAGAAAAAAGCCATGGAAGCTAAAGCATTAGCCGAAAAAAAAGCTGGAGAGATAAAAAAGTCAGGCAAAAAATAAACTTGAGACTCGCACTCGCAAAGTTCTGAGCAGAGCCGAAGAGCACTTGAGACTTGAGACTAAAAATAGTATCGTTGTAGCGTTATTTCGTTACATCGTTATTTCGTTTATATGAAAATCTCCCTCAATTGGCTCCAAAACTTCATCGACCTCACCGAAACTGATCACGAAAAGATCAAAGAAGTAATAACGGCAAGAAGCGCTGAAATCGAGACGATGGAAAATACTGGAGAACATTTAGAGGGCATTGTTCTTGGACATATTGATAAATTAATGCCCCATCCAAACGCAGACAAGCTACAACTAACCATTATTGATAACGGACAAGAAAAATTACAGGTTGTTTGCGGCGGTTCGAATTTGAAAGAAGGTATGAAAGTGGCATTCGCTCAAATAGGAGCAGTGGTTAAATGGAGCGGAAAAGAGCTTATTAAAATGGAAAAAGCCAAAATCCGCGGAGAAGAAAGCTTTGGAATGATATGCGCCAGTGAAGAAATTGGATTATCCGAAATGTACCCCGCAAAAGAGGAGCATGAAATTATTGACCTCAGCCATATCGACGCACCCATTGGCACCCCTTTGGCAAAAGTATTAGGCATGGATGATACCGTGATTGATGTTGATAACCACGCCATCACAAACCGCGCCGACCTTTTCTCCCATCGCGGCTTCGCCCGCGAATTCGTCGCCTGTGGTCTAGCCAAATGGACCGTAGGGGACGGATACATCCGTCCCAAACTGCAAACCGACAACAATACCCCCCTACCAGTTGAGATTGAAATAAAGGACCCTGAAACCTGCACTAATTACCTTGCAATATACATAACAGGAATAGAAGTAAAAGAATCACCGGAATGGATGCAAAAGCACTTAAGTGCCTGTGGCATACGACCAATTTCAAACATAGTCGACATTACAAACTATGTGATGCTCGAGCTCGGTATGCCATTACATGCCTTTGATCTCGACCAAATAAAAGGTAAAAAATGGGTAATGAGAAAAAGCAAAAAAGGAGAAAAAGTAATTACACTTGATGAAAAAGAAATAGAACTTTTTGACGGCATCACTATATTAGAGGACGGACATGAGATATTCGACTTATGCGGAATAATGGGCAGCCTGCATAGCGGCATTAAAGCAAAGACAAATCGTGTCGTATTACATGCCCCGGTTTTCAACCCCTCCATAACACGACGTGCTGTCCGAGGACTTGGACAGATTAGTGATGCATCGACAATATACGAAAAAGGCGTAGATAACGAACTGGCAATGGACGGTCTCATTCGTGCAGTGAATTTAATATTGGAAATCTGCCCGAACGCAAAGATTGCCAGCAAAATTCTTCAGCACAAAAACTATAAGCCGGAAAATCGAATTATAAAACTCCGCAACAAACAGGTTGAACGACTAGTAGGGGCAAAAATTTCATCAAAAGAGATTACAAAAATCCTGACTGACTTAGGCTTTGAATTAAAGGAAAACAAAGAAGGATTTGATGTAAATGTCCCCAGCTGGCGGCTAAATGACGTTAATATGGAAGCCGATCTAATCGAAGAAGTGGCTCGAATTTATGGTTATGATGAAATCCCATTCGATACACCAAATGCAGACATTAGCCCCATCCCCATCAGCAAACACCGAGTGTATGAAAAAGAGATGAAAGACAATCTCGTCTCACTTGGTTTTAACGAAATCTATACCTTCGCATTTTTAGGGGAAGATCTTTTAGCTAAATCCAGCATGGCATCAGATGGCAAAAGCATTCATGTAGCCAATCCCATCAGTAACGACATGGCAATCATGAGGCAAAGTCTGCTACCGAGAACTCTAGAGGTAATTGCTGACAACCTACGCTACCAAAAAGAATTCAGTTTGTTTGAAATGAGCCGAACCTATCACAAAAAAGGATCGAAATGTGAAGAGCGAAACGAACTTATCCTTGCAACAGCTGGTAAAGATTTTAGAGAACTCCAGGGCATTATCGAAACGCTTGGTTTCACACTAAAGCCTACCGATGCCGAATCAAACCATATTCATCCTGGGCGGCAGGCCTCATTGATTTTAAGGGGTCAAAGCATTGGATCCATTTACGAGCTACATCCTCAAATCGCTAAGAATTTTGGATTGAAAGCGACCATCACCATTGCTGAAGTTGATATATCAGCCATTCACGACATGAACATGGATCATGTGCCAAAATTTGTAGAACTACCAAAATTCCCAGCCATTCAACTAGACGTGAGCATAATGATACCCAAAAAAGGACTCTCCGAAAAATACCTGAATGCTATTCGCAAATCAGATAAGACATTGGTAAGGAGCATAGAACTGATTGACGAATACACGGGTGATAAGATCGGAACAGATAAAAGAAGTCTTACTTACTCAATCACCTATCGTTCGGACACTGAGACCTTAACCGACGAACAAGTGAGCGGAATACATCAAAAAGTATTGGCCAACCTAAAAACAGCGGGTGCCAGCATTCGGGATTAAGCTTTTTTTTGAGACTTACTAATAAATTGGTCTGCTAAGGCAGATGTCTTTTTTATGTATGCCATCATGCTCCCATGTCCACCATAATTACCTCGTCTCAATCTAGGGTGATTAGGATTATTTTTGAGAGCATTCACCCACTTTGAACCAGCATAGTACGCCAACATTACATGAGCTGGGTT
>JAJDCE010000148.1 GCA_029260985.1 Patescibacteria group bacterium
TACATCTCCAACTCATAGTAACCCTGAGCTTCGGAGTCATTATCCAGTTACTACTAATACTACTGTAGCTTTACAATTTGAAGATGGTTCAGGGGCTGCTGCTTTTGATGATGAAACTACTAATGCGAATGATGGCTCTTGTACCAATTGTCCTACTTGGTCCGAAGAAGGTTATGTGGGTGGGGCTTATGACTTTGATGCGGCTAATGACTATCTTGTTACCTCTGGTGGCGGTATTGTCGGCAATGCCGCTTATTCATGGAGTGCGTGGGTAAATTATGAAGGGTCTGTTGGTTCAGAGGATGTTGTATTGAACTGGGGAACTGGGGCTGTCAGCCAGTTAACTGCTGTTACCTTTGCCAGTTTAACGGCAGGTAATCTGGAGCTTAATCACTGGGGTAATGACTGGGATTCCGGTTATACGGTGCCTACTGATGAATGGGTGCATATTGCGGGCACCTATGATGGCTCTGATGTTGAAAAGCTGTATGTAAATGGTGCATGGTATGGCACTCGATCTGGATTTAGTGATCTCAACACACCAGCAGGCGGGGTTACTATTGGGGATCGGGTCGATATTACCAGCGGAGGTTCAAATTTTAATGGTAAAATCGATGAAGTTCATGTGTTTGATAAAGAACTTACTGCGACTGAGATTGAAGAGCTTTATGAATCTTATGGTCCTGAGCCCGCTACTACTAATTTGGATGCCTATTGGACTTTGGACGATGGAAGCGGGGCGACTAGCTTTACTGATGAAACCTCTAATGTGAATCATGGAGCGTGTACCAGTACAGCTTGCCCAACATGGGTGGCGGACGGTAAACGGGGTGGTGCATTCGATTTTGATGGGACAGATGATGTAATTGCGGCTCCGGATTCCACTTCACTCGATATTACTACCGCTGTGTCCCTTTCTGCCTGGATCAACCTCGATTCTACCGCTCAAACCAATCAGGGTATTATGGGTAAACGAGAGGGTGCTTTGATAGATTATGCTTTCTTCGTGAGCAGTAATAGTAAGCTCAGTATGCATATTGGAGGGGGAACGGCGAAAGAAGCGACTAGTGCTTCTCTGAGTACGGATAAATGGCATCATGTATTGGCGGTTTACAGTGATACTTCTGATTTCATCAAGATTTATCTCGATGGACAGTTACAGACTTGGACCAGTGAAACGGCTAGTCTTGGAACCAGTTCGAATGAGTTCCGAATTGGACGGGGGATTGATGCCGGTGAATATCTTAATGGCACGATTGATGATGTGCGTGTTTATAGTCGTGTAATTGATGATGACGAAGCTCAACAGCTCTATGAGGTGGGTGTTGAACAGCATCATTACGACCTTTCAGCTAAACCTGTTGATTTAGCTGATGCTGATAGTGATTCAATGACCACGATCTACAATTGGGAGGAGAGTGGAACTTCAATCACTAGGCTCAATATGCCATTTGATAGCAGTATAACCTCTACAACTACTGACGCTGTACTTGATTATTCCACGAATGCTAATCATGGAACATTAGGTGGTGGAACTACTACGTATGTGCCAACGTGGACGACGGCGGGAATAAAAGGTGGTGCGTACAATTTTGATGGAACGGATGACTATATCGATTTACCGAATGATTTGGGTTATACTTCAAACCTTTCAGTATTTACTTGGTTTAAGTCTGATGGTACGCCTGCAGGCGGTTATCATATTGTTATGGGTGGTCAGGAACTTGAAATCAGCGTGCCTACGGCGGGTGCGCTGAGAACCGGGCTTTATGCCGGCACAAGACAATTTCACGATAATGGTTCTGGTTTGACTGACGGAAATTGGCATCACATTGGTTTTACCTATGACGGTACGACTAAAATTGCTTATATTGATGGTGCAAACGTTGGTGAGAATGCTGTTACCGGTACCTTAACCACTAGTTTTTCTAGTCGCAGAATAGGCCGATTCGGGACATCGGCCACTTATTATCTTAATGGGTTACTCGATGAGGTACGTGTTTATAATCGCACCCTAACGCCGGAGCAGGTTGCTCAAAACTATAACAACGGTATTCCTGTTTACAATACGTTAGTTAATCAAGAAATTCACGATAATGCGACTGCCTGGCAGTGTTTGGCAACCATTAATGATGCTAATTCGACTAGTGCAGACTCTACGGCTAAATACTCATTTTCGATCGATCCACTCAATACTGCTCCAATTCAGTCAGTACCGGAGCTTAAAGTTCATTCGCCCGTTACCCCTGATTCTACCGTTTATCTGCAATTTGAAGATGGGGCTAGTGTGACGGCTTTTGATGATGAAACCACGAATGCGAATGATGGTTCTTGTACGGGTACGACATGCCCAACCTATGCGGAAGATGGTTTCGTTGGTGGCGCCTATGATTTTGATAGTTCTAATGATTACATCGTTACTTCGGGTGGCGGTATTGTCGGAAATGCGGCTTACTCATGGAGCGCGTGGATAAATTATGAAGGAGCTGTTGGTAGCGAAGATGTTGTGTTGAACTGGGGAACCGGTGCTGTCAGCCAGTTAACTGCTGTTACCCTTTCCAGTTTAACAGCAGGTAATCTGGAGCTTAATCACTGGGGTAATGATTGGGATTCCGGTTATACAGTGCCTACCGATGAATGGGTTCATATTGCGGGCACCTACGATGGTTCTGATGTTGAAAAGCTGTATGTAAATGGTGCTCTGTATGGTACTCGCTCAGGATTTACCGATATCAACACGCCGGCTGGCGGGGTTACTATTGGAGATCGGGTCGATATTACCAGCGGAGGTTCAAACTTTAATGGTAAGATCGATGAACCTCATGTTTATGACCGTGAACTTACCGCTACTGAGATCGAAGAACTTTACCTCCTTTATGGTGATGAGCCAGATGATACTAATTTGGAGGGATTCTGGCATTTGGATGATGGTACGGCGGCCACAAGCTTTACCGATTCATCGGCTAATACTAATACCGGTTCTTGTTCAACCTGTCCTGATTCGGTGACGTATGGTAAGGCAGGTAGTGCGTTTGATTTTAATGGATCGGATGATTATATCGCCACTGATGATGCTCCATTTGACTTTATTGACGGAACTAATGCATTCTCTGTTGCGGCTTGGATTAAGCCGGATGTGGTGGCTGGAGGATGTATCGTTTGTAAGCATGCAATTGGCCAGTCCGGTTGGTGGTTTTCCCTCAATGCTAACTCTAAAATTGAACTGGGTTCACAGGGTAACTGGACTCAGGCGGGACAATCTGACACGGTGTTCCAGACAGGTAATTGGTATCATGTAGTGGGAACTTATGATGGTACGGCTGCAAAAATCTATGTGAATGGGGAGTATGAGAATACTGCGCCTAGCGCTCTTTCTGACACAGTCAACAATTACGATTTACTGATTGGCAGCCAGTCAGGTAGTGCTTATTACAATGGGCTTATTGATGAGGCTCGTGTTTATAGCGAAGAGCTTTCGGCTAATGAGGTCAAACAGCTCTACAACCAGCATGTGGTTTACCCAACGACTGATGTAACGGTAACGCCAAAAAGTCAGACAGATGCTGTGAATGGGGATACGATGACCACGATTGTGAATTGGCTGAAGGATGAAACTTCGATCATGAAGCTCCTGATGCCGTTTGACCGAAAAGTTTCTGTTACTACTGCTGATGCGGTTTCTGATTACAGTGGCAATGTTAATCACGGTCAGTTAGGCGCAGGAACAGCCAGTGCGTCACCGACGTGGACCAGCAATGGAATTGTTGGAGGTGCTTATGATTTTGATGGCGGGGATTATATTAATGTTACGGACAGCGCAAGCTTACGACCAACAACAGCTGTTACTGTGTCACTTTGGGCAAAAAGGAGTTCAACGGTTTCAGATGATAATGAGAGAATTCTGATAAAAAGTGATGGTACAAGTACTGGTGCCTACGGCCTATCAGTCAGGTTAGGCCAGTACCATTTTGCAGTTTACGTAGATGGAGATTGGAGATTCTACGATGCAGGAACATGGACGGATACTAATTGGCATCATATTGTCGGCACATATGACTCTGCCACTCAGGCTTACAATCTATACAAAGATGGTGTTAATATTTCAAGTGCAACCTTAACTGGTCTTGGAAGTTACACAATTAACCCTGTGGTAGGCGATTTAGAAATAGGAAGATGGTCTTTTGGATCCAGGTATTTTAATGGTCTAATTGATGAAGTGCGTGTTTATGACATTGCCCTTTCTGCTGAACAAATTGCTCAAAATTACAACAGTGGTTTGCCGGGTTATCAGACTCTTGTAGCTCAGGAAGTAGAAAATTCTGCCGCTAGCTCCGACTGGAGTGCGGATGTAACAACGGTGGATAGCGGATTTGAAAACGGTGTTAGTTCAACTTATCAAAGTGAACAGGTGACCCGAACCAATACAGCTCCTGATTTTGATGCCGTTTTAATTACTTCGAATGCTTTGACACCAGATCAGCTGCTTGCTGATGGGGATATGGAAGCGAGCGGAACGACTTCATGGACCGCTTACTCAAGCGCTACCCTTTCAAAGCAAACCACTAGCCCACAAGAAGGTGATAATCTATTCCGAGTGGCTTACAATTCAGTGGCAAATTATTATGCTTATCAGGCGGTAACCACTGCTACCAATACTTATCGTGTTACCGGTTATGCTCGATCTGACGGTACAGAAACTCCAAATATATCGAATGGCACGACTGTTGTCTGGACAGGAACCAATTCGACTAGTTGGCAGAATTTTGATGTGACTTATACAGCTACTGGCACTGGTATTTATTTCGGTAATCAAGGCGGTACAGCGGGCTATGTTGAATTTGATGATTTAGTGGTTACTGAGGTGGGCACTTTAGATCCTGGGGATACTCTTCGCTTCACCATTCTTAAGGAGCATATAACGGAACCTGATGCGGTGGCGGCCGGAGATCTAGTGAATATGTATGTTTGCTCCACTGACACTACAGCTTTTGATTATTCAGCTAATACTTGTACGGGTGGCAGCTTGCTTTGCTCAGCCACTAGCGTGAATCCAACTATTTCGGATGCGACGTGTGATGATACAGCTGACAGTATTTCGATTCCAACTGCTCATGGAAGCTACGATGTGAAGGTTTATATGGAGGATTCTACTGATACTGTCTCGACAGGAACAGCGACTCAGAATTATAGTGTAGTGGATGTGATTCCTGTTGTGGGAACTTACACCGCTACCGATACTCCTGCACCGACGGCAGGTGGTAGTGACGGGGTGGTCTTCTGGCTTACTTTAACAGATGATAATGGAGATAATGATGTGACATTGGTGGAGGGTGTCTTCTTTGATGACTCAGCAGTGACCAATACTTGTACCGCTGATGAGGCAAATTGCTACCTTGATAGCTCTTGTACATTAACTGACGTAAGTACGCCAGGTGCGGGCAAAACGGCTACGGGTACCGATGCTACTTTAACGGCAACTTGTGGTGTGAATGTGTGGTTTAATGCCAATGCTAGTAATTATGATGCGCAAGTACAAGTGACGGATGGAAATGGGGTGACTGATTTTGCAGATGCAGGTGTTACGCTTACTAATCCAGCATTGGCCGGGCTCAATATTCCAGAAACGAGCTTGGCTTATGGTACGTTGGTAGTGGGCGCACTTTCTGCCGAAGTAACTGCTACGATTGAAAATATGGGTAACCAGGTGATTGATGTGCTTATTTCCGGAACGGATATGTCTTCTGGAGGCAATTCTATTCCTCGAGCGAGTCAAGAATGGTCTACGACCACCAGCTTTACCTATGGTGCGGGTAATGATTTAGTGCAAACTCCTGCCACTACCAGTGAGGCTACAGGTTGTTATAATGGTAATGTTGCAGTACGAGCTGTTCACACCTCTGGAACGGATGGAAATGTTTATTGGAGACTGCTTGTACCAGAAACGCAACAAAGCGGAAGTTATGCGGGGGCGAATACGTTTGCGACTTCGACTTGCGATTAAATAGTCTCAAGTGCACTTCGGCTTTGCTCAGAGCTTTTAGCGAGTGCGAGTCTCAAGTGCTATACTTTTTGCGTTTGGAACGCATTTCTCGCTACTTAGTATGAAAATAGGTTTTGACATCAGCGCGCAGAGTTTGCCCCGAAGCGGAGTGGGGCAGTATCAGATTAATCTATTGAAAGCACTTCTTCAGCTTGATTCGGAGAATGAGTATTTGCTTTATGGTTTTAACTTTAGGAATCGTAGGCGTTTTGAAGAAATTCGTTTTAATGCCGACAATTACACTCTGAATATTAGCTCTATTCCACAGCGACTGATAACAGGCTGGTGGCTTACATTTCCATTTCCCAGCCTTGAAAAGGTGGTGGGGGATTGCGACCTCTATCATGTGTCTGAGCTTTGTGTTCCTCCTGTTAAAAAGGGTAAGCGAGTGGCTTTTGTACATGATTTAACCACCCTGCTTTATCCTCAGTATCACGTGCAGTCGAATCGGTTTCTCCACAATCGTCGCTTTAAGCATCTGGATCAAGTTGATGCGATCCTCACTAACTCTGAATACACAAAAAAGGATATTGTTGAGTATTTAAAAATTGATCCGGAGAAGATACATGTGTCATATTTAGGCGCTGGATCTGAGTTCCGGCCGATGTCTTCAGAAGAAACTCGTCAATCACTTGAACCCTTTAAGCTTACGAAGCCCTATATTCTGTTTGTGGGCACTCTCGAACCTCGAAAAAATGTAAAAAACCTGATCAAAGCCTTTAATCGGCTTAAGCTAAAGCGAAAAATCCCTCATCAATTGCTTTTAGTTGGTCAGGATGGCTGGTTGTGTGATGAGGTGTATGATGAAATCGACCGTTCACCTGCGCGAGGGGATATATTGAGGATGGGGTATGTGAATGATGCAGACATTCCACGGCTTATGAATGGGGCTGATTGCTTTATTTATCCTTCTTTTTATGAAGGGTTCGGCCTTCCTGTACTTGAAGCGATGCAATGCGGCACTCCAGTTATAACCTCTAATTGCTCCTCATTGCCTGAGGTGGGTGGGGATGCGTGTGTTTATATTGAACCCGGTAGTGTGGAGTCGATTACAGAGGCTTTATATAATGTATTGAGCCGTGATTCATTGCAAAAAGAAATGACGATTAAAGGGTTAGAGCGGGCTAAGCAATTTTCTTGGGAGAAATGCGCGGAGGTGACGTTGGGAGTTTACAAATCACTTCTTTAGTCATTTTGAACCTGCCTATCGGCAGACAGGTTTAATTCAGAATCCTAAGCTAGATAAATAACTTAGGATCCCGGATCAAGTCCGGGATGACGTTAAGTGCTGTCCCGCCAAGGCGGGACACTTTTTAATGATGACTCAAGCGTCAAGTGGTTTCACCCTGTACACCCCTTGTAATCGAGAGAGGAATATGCTATAATGATTAGATAAATTTAACTAACTTGATGAGATTTAGCCGTTTTGTATCCACACTTCTTGGCCTAGTGATGATTGGTATCGGACTTTCGATGCAGATGAGCCCAGGTGCTTCTGAGGCGGCTTTTGGAACCTCTCCGCCATGGGTTCGGAATGATCATTTACTCCCTGGAACCACCTTTGAACAAGTGATTAATCTATCCAGAAATGACCCTGGGCGGCGAATGCAGGTAAAGTTGAGGATTGATGGTGATAAAGATGTAAAGAAATGGATGAAAATAGAGAATGAAAAGAAATTGATTATGGAAAAAGGGATGAAAGTTCTTCCGATGAAAGTGACCATTAAAGTACCCCGCCGTGCGGCTCTAAAAGATTATCGCGGGGGGATATTTGTTACCTTAGAGTCGATTCAGGATGAATCCAATCAACAGGGTGGGAATGTGGCGATCAAGTTAGGAGCTCATATATTGGTTGAGCTTAGTGTTATCGGAGATAAGGTGGTCGATTACCGTGTTAAATCTATTACTACTGATCCACTTAATGAAGGGGATGTGTTCCATATGAATGTTGAACTGGAGAATTTGGGGAATACTGAAATCTTGGAATTAAATGGTCAGTTGGATATTTACGATAAGGCGGAGTCTGAAATCCTGAAATCACTTACTTTTGGTGATCTGGCCGATCCGGTTTCACCGGATGAATCGATTAGAACCCGAGTTAATTTTGCAGATTTTGAAATGGATCCAGGTGAATACTGGGTGGTGGTGAAAGTATTTAAAGATGAAGAGGTGATTTACGAAAACCGACTTTATCAGAAAATCAATGCGCCTGTGATCCCTGTGATTACTCCTGAAGATGTTGGCGTGAAAAAGCCGTCGCTTCCAAAGCTTCAAACTGAAGAAGAGGAGGAGGTAGCGGAAGAAGTGGCTGAAAAGGTTACAGAGCCTGTAGTCGTTGAACAAATTGTCCGGCCCGCTGCCCCTGCACCAACTAATATCCTTTTTGTAGTCTTTGGCATTGTTGGGTTAGCTTTTGGCTTATTCGCCTTAATGGCTATTGTTATTTTGCTGGTTGTTTTGGTTAAGAATCAGCGACAGGCTACTATTCAGCGTTATTTAGCAGAACAGCAAAAATTTCATTTAAAGAAATAAATCATGTTAAATGTTCAAAACCTTTCCGGTAATACTGACCCTGATGCTACTGACAAAGCTGAAATTTCTGCTCAGGCAGCACCTGTTGTTGCTCCTGATGTAACTGCTGCACCTACAGAAGTCGCTGTATCGGGTCAACGAATCAGTTTAGACCAATTGATTAACTTATGTGTTGAGCAGGAGGCTTCTGATGTTCATTTTCGTGAGGAGGGACGAGTTGCGCTTCGAGTAGGCGGTAAAATTATATTTATTGAGAATATTGACAGTCTAACTAAAGAAGAGGCTGATTCTATGATCTCGGCTATGATGCCGAATGCGAAGGAACAAAGGCAATTGGAGGATTTTAAGGAAGTTGATTTTTCTTACACCCACTCTAATGGGGTCAGTTTTCGAGTCAGTGTGTATACCCAAAGGGGGAAAATGGCGTGCGTGATGCGCATGATCACTAAAAATACACCGTCTTTGGAAGAACTTGGTGTTCCTGAAAACGTTAAGAACGTTCTTGCTCTTCGCGAGGGGCTCATTGTGATTTGCGGAGCAGCTGGTTCTGGTAAGTCTACCACTACACAGGCGATGCTTAAATATATCAATCAGAATTTTGTAAAAAACATTGTAACGATTGAAAATCCGATTGAATATGTTTTTGAAGACGAAAAATCGATGATATCTCAGCGAGAGGTGGGCAAAGACACTATGGACGCTGAATCGGCTTTGCAATCTGTGATCCGTTTAGACGCTAATGTGGTGATGGTCAGTGATATCAATAGTATTGAAACCCTAGAACATATCCTCAATTTGGTAGAGACCGGTCATTTGGTGATTGTTTCGATGCTCACTCGTGATGTTTCCCAAACGGTGGAACGGATGGTTAGTTTTTATCCGCCCGAGCAGCGAAAACGGGCTCAGGACAGATTGGCTAGTGATTTAGTATGTATTTTGGCTCAGGATTTAGTGGAGAGACAAGATCAGTCAGGACTTATTGCTGTATTTGAGCTTATGTTTATGAACCAGAGCATCCGTCAAACGATTAAACGTGGTAATTTTGTACAACTTCGAACAGCCATTCAATCCTCAACAAATGAAGGAATGATCACGATGGATAATTATGCTAATGAATTGGCAAGCCAGGGGATAATTACTCAGGATAAGGCAGGGGAGTATGTTCAATTGGAGGAGGAATAGCCATTATTTGCTATTTGCTAATTACTATTTACTATTTTTTGTTGTGCCTAAATAGTAAATAGAAAGTAGAGATTAGAAAATAATTGAACAAATAATTTGTTCAATTCAATAGCCAAAAGAATAGGCTAGCGATGATAGCTCCATCTAAAAAGACCGCGAAGAGGAGGAGTCCGAGAGTGATTTCCATTTTCTGACCGAAGAGATGAAAGGTTACTTTCTGATGCCTATTTTCCCAAAACTCCACTAGGTAGAGTAGGGTAAAAAGGATGACGATGAAAAATAGTATGATTTTCCAGTCCATTTGTTATTTTTTAAGGAGCCAGCTGATGATCATGTTGAAGAGAGCGATCAGGAAGCCAGCGAATACATAATAGAAGAATCCGCCCTCAACCACGATAGCAACTGATTCGAAATCGAGTATATCCAGGGCATATTCGGCAAACCAGACTAGGAAGGTGTTGATCACAAAGATAAAGAGGCCTGCGGTGACGAGGACAAAGGGGAGTGATAGGAGCTTTAAAATCGGTTTTACGATTCCATTGAGTAGGCCGAATATGATGGCGGCGATTAAATAGCCCTTAATACCTCCTACAATCATAAAATTACCTTCCAGAATAAGGCTGATGAAGTAGAGGGCAACGGCATTAGCAACGATGTGGGCGATGATTCGTTTTAAGAGTTTCATATTTTCTTGTTATCTGTTTTGTATTTTACCGTATTACGGTAGAGACGCAATATTTTGCGTCTCTACATTTTGCAATGGCAAAATGTAAAATACGAAATATTTATCGTTTAATTTTCACCGTTACTCCTTCATATTCGGCGAACTGGTCTGGTTTCTCGATATCGTTTTCAAGAGAGGTGGCCAGGGTTTCGGCCTTGATGTAATCACCAAATTCCTGAATGAGTTTTTTGTCTGCATTGATCAAGGCGACTTGGATGCGATCGTCAACTTTGTAATCAGCGGCTTTGCGCAGCTCCTGGATTTGCCTGACTAGATCACGAGCTTTCCCCTCCATTTCAAGTTTTGGGGTGAGTTTAGTGTCGAGTGCTACCAAAATACCTTCTTCAGTTTCTACATCAAAACCTTCTTTGCCCAAATAGGCTATTTCCATCTCTTCCGGTAGGAGTTCAAAGTCGAGAACCTTTAAATTTCCATTGTCCAGACGTTCAAATTTACCGCTTTTGGCTTCCTGAATGATGGTTTGAACATCTTTGCCGTATTTAGGGCCTAATAATTTGGCATTTGGTTTGGCAATAACTGTTGCCAGCTTGCTTGGATTGTCGATTACTTCCACTTCTTTTACATTCAATTCTTCTTTGATGATATCGAGCTGATCGTTGAGTAGTTTTGAGTCGTATTGATCACCAAGAGCAACCTGTATTTTTGAGAGTGGCTGGCGGACTTTTATCTTTGTCTTAGCGCGGGCAGCTAGTCCGAGAGATACAATGGTTTTTGCCATAAACATTTCTTCGCTCAGGTGGGGATGTGCATCCCCACCTACTGGTGTAGGATAATCAGCTAAATGAACTGACTCTTCACCAGTCAGATTTCGGTATATCTCTTCACTGACAAACGGCATAAAAGGGGCTATGAGCTGACAGAGTGTCGTTAGAACATGATAGAGGGTTTCATAAGCCTGTTTTTTATCCCCATCATCTTCAGACTTCCAAAAGCGCCTTCGGGAACGGCGGATGTACCAGTTGGTTAAATTGTCTACAAATTTGTAGATGAGATTGCTGGCTTTCTGGAGGTCATAACTTTCCATTAGTTCCGTTTCTTGAACAATTAATTTGTTCAACTCTTGCAAAATCCATTGATCCAATTTGTTTTTCGAATTTCCAGCCTTTTTGGGTTCCCATTTATCGATATTGGCGTAGGTTACAAAAAAGCTGTAGGCGTTCCAGATGGGCAGGATGAAGTTCCTTACTACATCAGAGACTCCTTTTTCACTAAATCTCATGTCGTCTCCCATAACAACAGGTGAATTCATTAAATAATACCTTAGTGCATCAGCTCCATAATCGTGCATTACTTTGTTTGGATCGGGGTAATTTTTGAGCCTCTTACTCATCTTTTGGCCGTCTTCGGCCAGTACAATCCCGTTCACGATCACATTCTTGAAAGATGGCTTATCAAATAGAGCGTTGGAAAGGACGTGAAGGGTGTAAAACCACCCACGGGTTTGATCTAAACCTTCCGCGATAAATTCACCTGGGAAGGTATTTTTGAATTTATCCTTATTCTCGAATGGATAATGGAATTGGGCGTAGGGCATGGAGCCGGATTCAAACCAGCAGTCTAAAACCTCTGGTACGCGTTCCATTTTTTTACCACATTCACAATCGATGGTGAGTTTATCGACGAAATGCTTATGTAGATCTTTTACCCTTTCTCCACTGGCTTTTTCCAATTCTTCAATACTTCCCATAACCTTTGTTTCTTCACAATCATCACATCTCCAAATTGGTAATGGGGCACCCCAATATCGATTGCGGGAAACTGCCCAGTCTCTGGCGCCTTCCAGCCATTTGCCGAATCGACCGTCTTTCAAGTGATCGGGTACCCAGTTGATTTTCTGATTGGTTTTGAGAAGTTTTTCCCGCATTTGTTCCACTTTTACAAACCAGGTGGATATGGGGCGGTAAATGAGTGGTGTGTCACATCGCCAGCAGAAAGGGTAGCTGTGGTTGATAGTCTCATGTCTTACAATCTTATTTTCTTCTTTCAGTTTTTTGATGATAAGAGGATTAGCTTCAAAAACGTTTTTTTCTTCGAATTCTTTCACTTCCTCGTTGAATTTTCCTTCCGCATCAATTGGATAAGTGGCTTCTACACCTAACGCTTTTAAAGTTGCCATATCGTCTTCGCCAAAAGGGGCCATGTGAACCATTCCCGTACCGTCTTCCACGCTTACAAAATCACCAGTAGTCACGGTAAATACTTTATCTTCCGGCTTATCTTTATAATAGGGGAGTAACGGCTTGTATTTTTTACCATCAAGTTCTTTTCCTAAAAATTCTTCTTCTACCTCGTAATCATCAGGGTTTTTGTAGTAAGCGGGAATCCTATCCAGCGCCATAATGTATTTTTCTCCGCTAGTATCCTTTATTTTGGCATAAGTCAGTTCTGGCCCAACTGCTAAGGCTAAATTACTGGGGAGTGTCCACGGTGTCGTAGTCCATGCCAGTAAAAAGGTTCCCGGTTCATCTTCCAGTTCGAATTTAGCGGTGAGGGCCGGGTCTTGTTTGTCTTGATATCCCTGGTTTGTTTCAAAATTAGAAAGGGGAGTTGCACAGCGGATGCAATAGGGCACTACTTTATGGCCCTCATAAACCAAATCCTTATCCCATAAACTTTTGAATACCCACCAAATACTTTCCATGTATTCCGGGTCCATGGTTTTGTAATCATTTTCCATATCCACCCATCGTCCCATCCGCTCCACGGTTCCTTTCCATTCATCGGCGTATTTGAGGACGATTTTTCGGCAATATTCATTGAATTTATCTATACCGTATTCTTCAATATCGGTTTTATTGCCCAAATTCAGTTCTTTTTCCACCTCGTTTTCCACAGGTAGTCCATGGCAGTCCCAACCCCACTTGCGCTCTACTTTGTAGCCTCTCATGGTAAAAAAACGTGGCACCACATCTTTCAGTGTTCCCGCGAGCAAGTGGCCGTAGTGGGGGAGGCCTGTGGCAAAAGGAGGTCCATCGTAAAAAACATAATCTTTATCGTTTTTTTCAACAGATTTCTCGAAAGTCTTATTCTTCTTCCAGTATTTTATGATCTCTTCCTCCATTTTGGGGAAGGATTGTTTGGGATTGACGGGCTGAAACATAGTTAATAAATTTTAATTTTCGGTGATACAAAGATACTATAAAAACTCTAAAATCGAAACCTCCCATTACCCTCCTTGTCTGAACCGCTGATTTTCGGGATTTTATGGATACCCTCCTGGGGCAGACCCGCACAGGATGGATTTATGGGATTATCTTGGTAATCAATCCAGTTAAATCTGTCAAATCCAGAAAATCAGCGGTTCTGCATTTTCTTTTCTAGTTTTGCAGAAATTTTAATCGGCTGTTTATTCACTGTTGGCTGGTCCTCGCTGAATTCCACACCGTATTGGAATTTATCATCAATAATGTCACCTTTTTTCCAGTCTTCGACCCATTCATCCACATGGAAAATCTTGTACCCACCTTCTTTAAGGGAGCAGATAACTCGTTTCAAGCCACAATTGATCAGCATTTTTTTGCAGATAAAACAGGGGAATGCGTCCAGTACTTCAGTGCTTTCATCTCCTTCTATTTTTCCATAAATATACATATCACCGCCAAGCAATGATGTTCCTGAACGGGCAGCGTTTATAATAGTGTTTTGTTCAGCATGAACGGAGCGGCAGATTTCGTATCGATGACCAGAAGGAATCCCGAGTTGTTTGCGAAGACAAAACCCATGATCCTGAGAGCTTCTGGTTCCACGAGGTGCTCCGCAGTAACCGGTTGAAACGACTTGATCTTCTCTAATCACCACTGCGCCGATTTCGACTTTTGTGCAGGTTGAACGTTTGCAAACTGATTTGGCCAGATTTAGATAGTATTGATCTTTAGAAGGTCTTGGAAATGGGTAGTCTGACATAAGGTAATGCGGTTATACATTGGTTATCTGATTGTACAGCTTTTTAAACTCAGCCTCAACTTCTTCCATTGGCATTGTGTTTTCGAATACATAATCAGCCATTTCAATGCATTTCCCGACTTGCTGACCTTCTGGTGGTTCGCCTTCACCCATTTCTCTGCGTAGCTTTCGCCTAATTGATGTTTCATCGCAGGTATCATCAGAGCGTTTGCGTGAGCAGATTCTATTGATGATCATATCTTCCGGTGCAGTGTTCGCAATTATTATAACGTCAGATTCTTTTCGTAATTCTTCTATTTCTGCCGGGTTTCTGATCCCGTCAACAACCCATTTGTCTCCGCCAGCGGATTTGATCTTTTCAAGTGATCTGAAGGCGAGTACGCCTGGTCCGTGTTTACTTCTTAAACTTTGGCCAATGTTCATTAAATTTTCTCTTTCCTCTTTTATCCCTAGCTTTTGAGCCTCTTCGCGTATCATGTCGGAAAGGGTGATATGCTTAAAACCCCATTTTTTGAGGGCGTCGAGGACGGTGGTTTTGCCTGAGGCCATGGGGCCTGTTAGTCCGATTATCATAGTTTTTTGATATTATGGATTTACGATACGTTTAAAAATTCCAAATTACAAGTTCCAACTTACAAAAAAAACACAATGTACAAATTACAAAAATTTCCTCCCCCATTCCTCTAATTTATCAAAGGCCTGATTTATTAAATCCTTTCCTTTGGGGCCGCGGCTGGCGCCTCCCCCAAATGACATGCGGATGTGTCCTTCACCCACTGGACTAAAAGCAACACCCGGAACCGTAACTACATTAGTGGCTTCCTGAATATCGAGTGCTACCTGTATGGAATTTTCATGAGGAAAAACAATTTCCGGAATTATGTAATAAGCTCCTTGCGGTTTGGAATAATATTTAAATAGATGGGGGACTTTATCCAGTCTTTCGCATATTAGATCGCGGCGCTCCTGCATGCTTTTTACGAGTTTAGTTACACTGTCTTGTGGGCCGTTGATGGCGGCGATAAAGCCGAATTGGGAAGCGACGCAGGCGCAAACCGTGGTGGCATCGTGGAGTTTGAATAAGTGGTTTAAGATATCATTTTCACAAATGACCCATCCAATTCGATATCCTGTCATACTATATTCCTTTGAACTTGAGCCGATGAGAATCAGATTCTTCTGAATTTCCGGTACTTGGGAAAAGCTGAAGAAGGGGATCTGGTCGTAGGTTAAAAAATCATACGTTTCATCAGCGATTATAAAAAGGTCGTGTTCCAAGGCCAGTTCACAAAGGGTTTTGATCTGATCTTCTGAATAGACTGCCCCTGACGGGTTGCTGGGGCTGGTAATGATGATGGCTTTGGTTTTTTGGGTGATCGCTTTTTTTACATTTTCGATATTTAGTGTCCAGCCTTCTTTTTCATCCGCATTAACAAATACTGGTTTTCCTTCGCAGGCTAGAACCTCTTCGATATGAGATGAAAAGCAGGGGGCAATCAAAATCACCTCATCACCAGGATCTACAATTGAGAGGCACGAGATCATGCAGGCTTCCATGGCGCCAGCGGTGATACCGATATTTAGATCGGGATCGTAATTTACGTTATATTTCCTTTTATAACGGGTTGCTACGGCTTCTCTGCTTTCCTGCATGCCGGAAAGGATGGAATATTTTGAGGCGACAGGGCCATTGATAGCATCGATAATAGCTTCTTTGATGTGTTTCGGAGTGTCTTCAGCCGGAATTCCTTGGGCTAGCAAAAAAGGTTCCTTGATTTTTGAGGCCAAAAGCATCATTTCTTTGATTGGCGAAACCACCATGTTTTTTACACGGTTGCTCATCCGATGCTCTCGGAACTTATGACCCGACGCTTTGAGGGCAGAGCGATTGGTCATAGTTTATCTGCCATTCCGATATAATTTTCAGGAGTCAATTTCATCAATCTTTCTTTATCTTCTTTAGGAATTTTCAAGTTTTTTACAAATTCTTGTACAACTTTTTTGTTCACAGTTTTACCCCTCGTTAACTCTTTCAACTTTTCGTAGGCTTTTGGTACCGCATGTTTCCGCATGACGGTTTGAATGGGTTCGGCGAGTAAGGCCCAGTTTTGGTCGAGTTCTTTTTGAATAACTTTTTTGTTCAACTCAAGTTTGCTTAAGCCTTTTAAAGTGCTTTTGTAAGCCAGTAAACTGTAGCCTAATGCTACACCATTATTGCGCTGAACGGTGCTGTCGGTTAGGTCTCGCTGCATGCGGCTTAAAGGGAGTTTTTCAGATAGATGGCGGAGGAGGGCATTGGCTAAACCAATATTTCCTTCTGAGTTTTCAAAGTCGATTGGGTTTACTTTGTGAGGCATGGTGGAACTGCCTACTTCTCCAGTCACTACTTTTTGTTTAAATACCCCCCGGCTGATGTACATCCATAAATCTCGGTTTAAATCCATCAGAACGGTATTAAAGCGAGCGATGGCATCGAAGGTTTCAGATTGAAAATCATGTTCTTCGATCTGGGTGGTGAGGGGATTATGTTTGAGGCCCAAATGTTGTACAAAATTTTTGCTCAACTTCATCCAGTTTACTTTAGGATAAGCGGAAAGGTGGGCATTAAAATTACCGGTTGCTCCATTGAGCTTGCCCAAGAATTCCTGTTTTTTGAGGTGGTCAATTTGGCGCTGGAGACGTTTGGCAAATACTTTTAGTTCTTTGCCTACTGTTGAAGGGCTGGCGGGTTGGCCGTGGGTCATGCAGAGGAGGGGAGTTTTCTTCCACTTTGATGCAAGTTGAGTAATTTTTTTGTTCAATAAATTCATTTCGGGCAGCATTATGTCTGTTATTGCGCCCTTTAGCATCAAGGCATGACTCAGATTGTTGATGTCTTCGGAGGTGCAGGCGAAATGAATGAATTCGAGGTGTTTTTTCAGAGAGGTCTTCTCTAGTTTTTCTTTAATGTAATACTCGACTGCTTTCACATCGTGATTGGTGGTTTTTTCAATCCTTTTTACCTTTTCAGCTTCTTTTTCGTCAAAGTTCTTGATGATATTTTCTAAAATCTTAAGTTCTTTATCCGAAAAAGCCGGCAGTTCTTTGATGCCTGGTTCGGACGAAAGCATCATAAAAAAACTGATTTCAACGATCAGGCGATGTTTGATGAGTCCGTACTCTGAAAAATAGGGCGCCAAATCGCTGACTTTATTTGAGTATCTGCCGTCTAATGGGTTGAGGCTTGAGATCATAAATAGGGATTTTATTTTTTATGATAATCAGTATAAATGATTTTAACATATGAGTATATACTTGACAAATCAATAAATATTATTAGAATATATAGCCTAATATAGTTTTTCCTTCATTTTTTATGGCGAACAAACCACCTGACAAACCATCAATTAACCATCAAGTGTAAGTGCATTTGATGATCCAGATGATAGTGGTAGCAAATCTCAGATTGAAGAATCTCTTAGAGATCTAACTGAAACGATTGAAGCTGCTGAAGCTAGTGGAGCTGCACGACCGGTGAGTTCTCGCGAGGTGAGAGATAGAATTTCTAGAGCTGTCGGGAGTGAAGATGAGACAAGGCGACATGCTTATCCTCAGCTTCCCCGAGTTGGGGGTAAAAAAGAGAGTACTATGAGGGGCTGGGAGGCGCCAACTCCTGGTGAAGATGGAATTAGGCCGACTGGTCTTCCTGGGCAGGTTATGCCTGATCTTGATGACCTTATTCTCGCTCAGCGACGTAAGAGGGAAGGAGAGGATGAAAC
>JAJDCE010000016.1 GCA_029260985.1 Patescibacteria group bacterium
CAGAATAATCGCGCCGGTTACCAACCAGGGCACCCATTCTGAAAAGGTGTTCTCAGCGAGGTACACTTTCAGTCGAGTCATCACCACCGAGCCAAACAAGCTCGCGTGCAACAGTCCAACGCTCAATGGAGTGAAAACCAACAGGAGAAACAACGGAAAAGACCAACTGGTCCCCCCGAGCATTATCAACAACAGCAATAACCTCTGGTGATTGTCCATTGCCGGCCATCTGTTGACGTCTTGATTGCTGTTAGGCGACAATTATCTTCACCGACCGGCGTCAATTAACATTGCCGGCTAATCAGTTCAAATGATTATGATTTCACGGCAACGACAATTACGGTTGCCGGTTGTAATTGTCGCGACAATTAGCTTTGCCGGTCATTTTTGGTACAATCTAGGCTTTTAACTCTATTTTTGGGGGGAGCAATGTCTGGATCGTGGATAACAAATCGACAGGTAGAGATGTATATGAATGCACGCAATAAAGGTAACAATCAACAATTGGCTGCGGCTAAAGCCGGTATATCAGAGCGAACTGGCCGTGATATTGAGAAAAATAAACGTCGCGATCCCAGACAAGCAGAGCGGGATTGGCGTACCCGCAAGGATCCATTGGGTACGGTGTGGGATGCAGAGCTTGCCCCAATGCTAGCCCGAACACCACAACTGCAACCGATCACTTTACTGGAATATCTTCAGCAGAAATATCCTGGCAAATATCCGGATAAGTGCTTACGCACACTACAGCGCCGAGTGAAGTACTGGAAAGCAACAGACGGCCCGGAGAAAGAGGTAATGTTTCGGCAAACGCATGAACCTGGTCGCTTATCTCTATCGGACTTTACTCATTTAAAAGGGGTCACTGTCACCATCAATGGCAAACCGTTCGAGCATTTGCTTTACCACTTTAGACTATCGTTCAGTGGCTGGAGTCACATGACGGTAATTCAAGGTGGAGAGTCGTATACTGCGCTGGCTGAAGGTCTACAAAATGCATTGTGGCGATTAGGTGGCACAGCAGAAGAGCATCGCACTGATAGCTTATCGGCAGCCTTTAAAAATTTAAGCAAGGATGCGCAGGAGGATATCACGCAACGATATCAAGCGCTCTGCAAACATTACGATATGACCGCCTCCAGAAACAACCCGGGCGTCGGGCATGAAAATGGTAGCATAGAGTCACCCCACGGTCACATCAAACGGCGGATTAAACAAGGCTTCTTATTGCGCGGAAGTTATGATTTTAAATCCGACGTCGAGTATCAAGAATGGCTTGAAGGTGTGGTAAACTCACATAACCAACGCAATGCTAAAGCCATTTTGGTTGAACGAGAGCATCTGCGAGCACTACCTGTTAGCAAGACAGCTGATTATACTGAAGTGGTTGTCAGAGTATCAAGCTCAAGCACAATTGTCTTGAATCGCGCATTATATACAGTGCCATCACGGTTAAAGCATGAGGTGTTAAAAGTGGAATTGTACCATGACAGATTACGTTGTTATTTAGGCACAAAATATCTGCTAACACTCAATCGAAAGAGAGCAAAATCTGGCGAACCCAGAGCGCGCAATGTCGATTATCGTCATGTAATCCATAGTTTAGCTAAAAAGCCGCAAGCTTTTAGACGCAGTCAACTTCGCGACGATTTGCTGCCAACAGATATCTATAAAAACATATGGCAACACGTTGATGCAACCATGCCCCCTAAAGAAGCTTGCCGATTCACTGTTAAGCTGTTATTGCTCGCAGCTGAAGAAGAGTGTGAAGAGCCGCTTGGAGAGATGGTTCTTGCCGAGATTGAATCAGGTTGTCAGCTAAATATAAACCGATACAAAGACCACTATCGAACACGAGATTTGGTTTCGGCTCCGAAGATTGAAGTGTTTCAGCATACATTGCAAAGCTACGACGACGTAATCAATTTCAAAGGAGTTAGATAAGATGCCCAATGCTGAAACATTACCATTACTATTGAAACAATTACGTTTGCCTGCGATATACAAAAGCTGGAAAGACTATGCGAACAAAGCAGAAGAGCATGGTTGGACTTACCCAGAGTATTTAAGTGCATTAAGTGATTTGGAAGCCACAGCACGCTGCAATGCCAGGATTAATCGACATATTAAAGAGTCAAAGCTTCCACCCGGCAAGACGATTGATAAATTCAACTTCAAGGAAGTGCCTTCAGTTAATGCTGCGCATATTAAAGCGTTGTGTGAATCACCAGACTGGGTAAGGCGCGCAGAAAATGTTGTCATGTTCGGGCCTAGCGGGGTTGGCAAAACGCATCTTGCAGCGAGCATTGGTTATAGTCTCATTAACCACGGTATGCGTGTTTTGTTTACGTCAGCGACAGAGCTTGTGCAGCGTTTACAGTTGGCGCGCAATGATTACAAGTTGCCGCAGATTCTCGACAAATTGTCGCGGGTTAACGTGTTGATATTGGATGATATCGCCTATGTTAAAAAATCCGAAATGGAGACCAGCGTGCTTTTCGAGCTGATTGCAGAGCGTTATGAAACGAATAGCATAATTATCACAGCCAACCAGCCGTTTAGCGAATGGGATCAGATATTCCCGGATAGTATGATGGCTGTAGCGGCAGTGGACCGAATCATCCATCATTCAACGATCATCAATATAGAAGGTGATAGTTACCGTAAACGAGAGTCGAGCAAACAGAAGAAAGACCGAAGATAGAGTCGAGCCCACTTCCAACAATGAATGTGAGCGTCCCTACGGGACGTGTGGATAAAGCTGCTGGACGAAATCCGGTAAGCAAGCTTACCAGATTATCGCCCACAGCTTTAACCACAC
>JAJDCE010000017.1 GCA_029260985.1 Patescibacteria group bacterium
TCGGGATTCAGATGGAGATGGAATTGGTGATCGTATTGACGGAGATGATGATGGGGATGGAGTTATTGATACTCGGGATGATTTACCTTTGGATCCCACAGAGTCTAAAGATACGGATGGAGATGGGATTGGGGATAATGCTGACTCAGATGATGATGGGGATGGGGTGTCTGATATTGAAGACGCCTTTCCGCTGGATTCAAATGAGACAAAAGACACTGATAGCGATGGAGTCGGGGATAATGGAGATCTTTTTCCTTATAATATTAATGAATCGCATGATGCGGATGGGGATGGACTGGGAGATAATGCAGATCCCAACGACAATAACCATGCTCCAAAGCCATTTATCCAAATCTCTGACACTAAAACCCGTGCAGGGAAGGCACTTACCTTTAATGCTCTGAAATCTGATGATCCAGATGGTGAGATTACGGTTTATAAGTGGGATTTTGGTGATGGAATTCTCGATACAGGGGTGATTATTGATCATGCTTTTGAAAAAAGGGGGACTTACATTGTTACTCTTAGGGTAACGGATGACCAAAATGAGTCTAATGAACAGCAGATACAGATTGAGGTTGGGATGAATCTTTACCTCTTATTGCTCATTATTGGTGGAGTATTCTTGCTCTTGCTCCTTCTCCTGTTATTCTTACCCAGATCCCGTTTTCATCACCAAAAATTGCGTGGTATAGAGATTGCGTCTGATGATATTAAGCAGTCTCGCTTTTAATGAGATGGGAAAAACCCTTGCACTTAGCTCTATTATCCGCTAAAATCGGCAAGCCTTTTAAGAATGTAACTGAAAAATCATGAAAGCAGGAATTCACCCGGACTATCACATTACTAAAGTTAAATGCGCGTGCGGCGCAAAGCACGAGTTCGGCTCTACCGTTGAGTCGTATGAAGTTGAAATTTGCTCTAAATGTCACCCTTTTTATACGGGTAAGCAAAAATTAATCGATACCGCTGGCCGTGTTGATAAATTCCGAACTCGCATGGAGGCTTCAGAGAAGATGAAGGCTGATTTGGAAGCTCGTCAAAAGACGAAGAAGAAGGTTGAAACGGTTGAGGAAAAGATGACCCGAAAGGCTCAGGAGAAAGAGGATGCTAAAGAGGCTGAAAAGGCTAAAAAAGAGGAGGAAAAGAAGGCAGCTGCTAAGAAGAAAGCTGAGAAAATAACTGTCAAAAAGGAAGATGCAGAAGAAAAAGAGGAGGAGTCTGAAAAGACTGAAGAATAACCCCTTTGAACATGTCAAAAGTCCTAACTGCTGTATTCGGCATCGGTATTGCTGTGGTGGTATACGTGTCGATGCTTTTAGGTATTCAAGCTTTTTATCCCGAGCCTCAGTATGAGGATTTTTGCGAAGAGCGAACCCGAATTGCTGAACCTTTTATGGATTGTACGGCTGATATAACTGTGGGGGAATGTCGGGAGCAAATGAAGAAGCAAGATTCGAAACAAGATGAGTGTTATGAAAAATGGGATGATGCCCGTGAAGGTTATGGTAAGAACTTCTTTATTATCGCCAGTATATTAGGGCTTATTGCTGTGGTTACGTCATACTTTTTGCTCAATATTACCAGTGTGAGTATCACCAATATTAGTGCGGGGATTGCCAGCTCTGGAATTGTGATGATTTTGTGGGCGTTTATTCGTGGCTGGGAGAGCACTGATGACAAACTTAAGTTTGTGGTTGGCCTTGTGATTGCGGCGATAGTGATCACGCTTACTGTGAGGTTGAATAAGAAGATGGATAAGAAATAGTACTTTATTCATCAGACCATTCTTTACACCAGTTGTTGTACATACTTTTTTGAAGTATTGGTCTTATTGGGATGCCAATATCTCACACATCATTCCCTTAACAGATCCCAGAAATCATAGCCAACACAAGCTATATATAAAAGAAGCAGTGTCGCGTCAACAATAATAAAGCTACCCATTATGAATTTTATAAGAATTGCGGTAAAAATAAGAGAAATCCCAATGATTAGCATTAAGAGTCCAGTGGTGAGATGAGCTATATACCTATGCGAAGCTTTGTCACGTTTTACTTTTTCATACGTAAATGCAAAATTACCGAAACATGCTATTACCGCTATAATTGAGGTGGCAACAAGAATCGTGCTTGCTGCTGATGTGTCAGTCACAAGATTGCTGCTTGTTAAATGATTGTGAATTGAAAAATAAAGTAGGATTAATAAAATAATCAGTAAAATATTTTTCCACAAATTTTCTTTAATTATTTTTTTCATAGTGCGAGAATTAATTGAATAATATTGCGCGCCAAATTCTTCTAAAATCCCATTTCAACCCTCACTTCATTCGGAAGAGTAATTTTTTGAGCTTTGCCTGTGCCTAATCCACAATCCTTATAGGTATCAGTGACTGTTTTTCCATCTACAGTTGTCGCTGTGCCATTTATTGCATGCCAGTGGTCTTCGCCGCAACAGTTACAGTGTTCTTTGGTATATTTTTTCAGCTGATCGACCGTGATAAATGAGCCACCATATGGAACAGCAAGGGCTGTTTCTCCTTCACCTTCTCCCTCGCCCTCTCCTTCCCCCTCACCTTCGCCGCCTGAGGTTGAGGAGCAGGCACAGGTTTTAGAATCACAAACTTGGCCTTTAGGACAATCATCTTTACACACCCAATTATCCCACATATCTGTTTCATCTTCCCAGGTGTTCTCATTGCAGCCTAGCTCATGGATGATCTTGCAATTGTCCGTATTGAATTCACATTCTGAGTCACAGTAAAGAGTTTCCTTATCTTTAAAGCCAAAATCCAGACACGTTTTTCCACTCAGGTTGGTTCCATCGCAGGATTCTCCCTTGTCTATTTTATTATCACCACATCTTGGAGGTTCAACGGGTGGTAGGGGTTTTTTGCATTCAAATGGTGCTTTGATATCTACTGAAGAAAATTTTGGCCATGAGCCGGTAACAAAATTTCCAATACTATCCATAATGCCTCCAGCTCCCCAATCTTTCCATGTTAAGAAGAGCTTAAATGTAATTGATGCACTACCTTCCTTGCTGCAGGTGAAATCATTTGAGTTTATTGTGTAACTTTCGCCAAAAGATGATTCAGGTGGTTTATTTGTTAAAAAACCAGGGTTGACTGGACCTGCAGATTCAAGACTTCCTCTGATGGTTTGAGTTCCCTCTTCGAGCTTGAATTTTCTCATTTTGCTTCCATCTTCTTCTTTTGATAAATCAACTTCATATTCAGGGTTGGTCAGCGTAACAATCGCTTGAGCGGATACTTTTTCGCCTACGAAGGTGTCATTGGCCGTAGCTGAAATATCAAATACTTGAAAAAATGATCCGTTTACCCAGACAATTTCACTAAAGTGAGAAATGGGAAGACTTGCTGTTACTTTATCACCATCGACTGTGTATTTTACGTTATCTACTAATTCCACACTGTCTTTATCTGCGTGAAAGAAGAAAGGAAATTTCTGATTTTCCCCTGACACTTCTATGTTTATGGTTACTTCTTTATTAAAGGCAGTTCCGTTCGGTTCGAGCTTATATCCCAAAAATTCCAGACCTTCGACTTTCAGGGAAGAGCCGCCTGTTTCCAGCTTTGAAATTTTCACATCAGACATATTGACTCCTTCGGGCAATGCTTCTTTGGAAATATCAATACTTGCCATGCCGTCGGCTGACTTAATCATTGAGCTGCTTTTGTCAGCGCTGCAGGCCGTTAATAAAAATAAACCAGCCAGAATTATAAATACCTTCTTCATTTGTGCGGTTGTTAATAAGATATAGGCTTCAGTATTTTATTTTATTTCTTTTTCCTCAAAAGCTTACCGATCACAAAAGCAGTTGTTGGTGGAATTAATAGAACGGCTGTGATGGGCCAGCTTGCCGGCCACTCAGGATCGATTGAGATGAATAGGATGAGCCACGTTATACCTAAGAGTATTCCAATAAATCCTGGCAGTACAAGCAGCCAAAAGGCTTTTTTTGTGCTTTTAGGTTTTAAGAATAATCCAAAGAATGCTAAGAAGTTCTGAAATAATAGATAGCCGTAGCCGAGGATTATTGCTGCAGCGTAAAGGATGGTACTGTTAACGGCAAAGCCTGCCTGCCATCCAAAAGGATCACTGGAAATGGACTGGAATATCGATAATGCGGGCGCAATAAATAAGATGCTTATGAAAATGGAAACGGCGAGGATGATTCTGTATTTACGATTCATTTGATTAATCTTTAATAAATTCTAAAGCGGGTTCAACAATTGTCCGTTTTGCCCACTGCCTTCGGCTGTCCTCTTGTCTTATATAAAAAGCGGCGATGGGTCCGAGTTTTTCGTAAGTGGTAATAAATAGTCGCCCGAACATGTTTTTTCGCAGGGTGTTTTCTCTGTATTCTCGCAAAGCATTAATTTCATTATTTAATGGGGTGTCATAAACCGCTGTTGCAATAAAACAGTCTCCAAGAAGAGAATCTATGG
>JAJDCE010000018.1 GCA_029260985.1 Patescibacteria group bacterium
CTATCGAAGCAAGCAAGCCGACCGAAACGCCATCCGAAAAAAATACCTACCCAAAAAGAAAAAAAGATAACCACAACTTAAGACTCGCACATGAGACTTGAGACTTAAAATATGGCCTCAATCAAATACCAAGACAATCAATGGGTCAACATTGTAAACCCTCACGAAGAGGATATTTTGAAACTAAAGAAAAAATATAAGTTCCACACCCTTGATCTGGAAGATTGCCTCTCAGAATCACAACGGCCAAAAATAGACGAATACGATAAGTACCTATTTATTGTCCTTCAATTCCCCTATTACAATAGGCGGAGTCGTCACATTGCGACGGAGCAGGTGAATATATTCATCGGTCAAAATTACCTAATCACCATTCATGACGGTCATCTGGATGAATTGAATAAGATTTTTGAGAAATGCCAAAAGTCCCCTAAGTCCAAAAAAGAGCTCTTTGGAAGCTGTACCGGCTATTTGCTTTATTCAATCATCAGTAATCTATTCAGTTCGTCATTTTCGATTACCGATAAAATCCAGATCACCCTGAAAAACATCGAACAGGCAATTTTTGAAACCGCACAGGTAAAAGATCAGCTTTTCGACATCATGGTAACGAAAAAGAACATCATCACGCTCCGTAAAATCTTACTGCCGCAACGAACCGTAATCGCCGCTCTTGAGCACAAACAGAAGAAATTCTTACCGGAACACCTGGAAATTTATTTCGACGATGTAGTGGATCAGATTGAAAAGCTATGGAACATCCTGGAAACCCAGAAAGAAATCATTGAGTCCCTTGAAGATACTAATGAATCGTTACTGTCCCACAAAATCAACAACACAATGCGAACACTAACCGTGTTTTCGGTCGTCATGCTGCCACTCACCTTCCTAACAGGGCTTTTTGGAATGAATGTTCAATTGCCCTTCACGGAAGCCTTGGCAAATTTAGAACATTTCTGGAACATCATCCTTGCCATGGTAGTGATTGTTCTTCTGATGGTTGGTATTTTCCGATGGAACAAATGGATGTAACCTTATTAAATTCCAAATTACAAGCTACAAATTACTCTTCGAGCCTGAGCAATGTTGCCCAATGCTCAATTTGCCACAGCTCTGTAGCAATGCTATTACCTCAGAGCCGAAGGAAAAAAAGTTCAATACCCAAATGCCAAAATACAATTTGTATACTGAAGTTGTAATTTGAATGTTTTTTGTTCATTGGAATTTGGTATTTTGTAATTTCAACGTCAACAAGCATGTGATCACCTAAGAACAACAGTTATACTGCCACCTAAAGCGAAATCGGGCAAAAGTGTTCAGGTATTTACGCTAACTGAAGCGTAAAAACAAGTTTTTTGTATAAAAATATTGCACCATCATTTTTTTTCTGGTAAAATTAATTCGTTAAAATTCCTAATCGAGCCAATTCAATGCAACGAGATACGAAGAAAAAAGTCATCGCAAAACACGCCAAACACCAGAAGGACACAGGTTCAGCACAAGTTCAGATCGCCATTCTGACCGAACGGATCAACGAACTCACTGAACATCTTAAAGAGCATAAAAAAGACGTGCATAGCCGAAGAGGATTGCTTTCAATGGTGGGCAAAAGACGCAGACTTTTAAACTACGTTAAAAAGAAGAGCCCTGAGCAATATCAAGACGTCATCAAGACACTCGAACTAAGAAAATAATCAACTTTCAGAGCCGCTCATGAAATAAGTACCAAATTATAGCGCATTATATATGTAGTGAACTGTAATTTGGGACTTTCTAGTGTGGCTCACTATTAATTTTTAACTCTTAACTTTTAATTAATACTATGGAGCCACAAAAATTTACGTTGCCATTAGGCAAGCAAGAACTCATTGTAGAAGTGGGTAAACTCGCAAATCTAGCGAATGGAAGCTGTACCGTCCAAATGGGCGACACGGTTATTTTAGCAACCGCCACCATGAGCAAAGAAGCCCGTCCAGGAGTTAACTTCCTGCCGCTTATGGTCAATTACCAGGAAAAGCTTTACGCAAGCGGAACCATTAAAGGGAGTCGCTTTGTAAAAAGAGAAACAAGACCAAGTGATGATAAAATTCTGATGGCCCGTGTTGCAGACCGAACCTACCGCCCGCTTTTCCCTAAATACTTCAGACGTGATATTCAGGTTATGCTCACAACCCTTTCATACGACAGGGTAAACGAACATGATATAGTCGCCACCACGGCCGGCTCAATCGCCTTGGCTATCTCGGATATACCTTTCGAAGGACCAACCGCCAGCGTAAGAGTAGGACTTATAAACGGAGAGCTGGTGATCAATCCGACTAAAGAAGAAAGAGAAACCAGCGATCTTGATTTGATCGTTTCCGCTACGCCAAGCACCATCATTATGATCGAAGCCGGAGCTAATGAAGTGATAGAAGAAAAAATGATCGAAGCCATTAACATGGGTAAGGAAGCCGCTCAGAAAATCGCTAATTTCATCGTTGATATTCAAAAAAAGATAGGAAAAGAGAAATTAGTAACAGAAGAGCCAAAGAAAAACCAGGACATTATCGATTACGTTGACAGCAATTATGCTGAAAAAGTAATGACCGCTCTTTTCGAAAAAACCGGAAAACTAGACCGATACGGCTATTTCAGAGGGCTGACCAAAGAAGTTGAAGCTCACTTTGAAGGCAACCTTGATGAAGATGAGCTCAGAGAAGTAGGACCAGCCATGGACGCACTCGTTAAACAAACTGTCCGACGAAACATTCTGGAAAACGACAAACGTATCGGCGGACGGAAAATGGATGAAATCAGGCCAGTCTCAGTCGAAGTAGGCCTCTTCCCCAGAACCCATGGTTCAGGACTCTTTAACCGAGGAGAAACTCAGGGATTAACCCTTTGTACCCTTGGTTCACCGGGAGCCGCCCAAATACTGGAAGGAATTGAAGGTGAGAGCAAAAAAACCTATATGCACCATTACAATTTCCCACCATACTCAGTGGGTGAAACCAGCAATCGGCTCTTCACCGGAAATCGCGAAGTTGGTCACGGAGCATTGGCAGAACGGGCACTCATGCCGGTATTACCAAGCAAAGAAGACTTCCCTTATACCATTCGTTTAGTAACCGAAATCCTAGCGTCAAATGGTTCAAGCTCAATGGCTGCCGCCTGCGGTTCAACCTTGGCCCTTATGGACGCAGGTGTTCCCATTAAAAAACCGGTAGCCGGTATCGCTATGGGTCTTATGACAAGCCATCACAACAAAGAACTCTACAAAATATTAACTGATTTACAGGACGAAGAAGATATGGGAGGTGATATGGACTTTAAAGTCACAGGGACTAAAGACGGAATCACTGCCATTCAGATGGACACTAAACTGAAAGGTCTTGAAGATCATATTTTTGTAGAAGGCTTAGAGCAGGCTAAAGCAGGTCGCTTACATATTTTAGAGGAAATGGGGAAAGTAATCGGTGCACCTCGTGAAAAATTATCAGAATACGCCCCGCAACTCGTCTCAATGCTGGTCAATCCGGATAAAATCCGCTTCATCATCGGCCCAGGAGGAGAAATGATCAACAAAATCATTGAAGAAACCGGCGTTGAATCCATCGACATCGAAGACGACGGAGCTGTAGTCATCACCACTATGGGATCAGAACCAGGTGAAAAAGCTAAAGCATGGATTGAGGGCATTGTTGCCGATCCTGAAGTGGGTAAAGTATACGAAAACGTCAAAATCACCAAGATGTTCGAATTCGGCGGCCTCGTTGAATTCATGCCTGGCAAAGAAGGAATGATTCACGTTTCTGAAGTAGCCGATGAATATGTTGAAGACGTAAGCAAATTCCTGAAAGAAGGTCAGGTGGTAAACACCAAACTTCTGGCAGTCGACGAACGCAGTGGTAAGTTCAAAATGTCGATGAAAGGCATTAAACAGCCTGAGAAAAAAGATTAACGCGATTTCTTATCTCTATTCTGACCCATTTCCATTCTTCTAACTCTGAGTCTAATTTCTTCTACCCGCATTCCGACCTCCTCAAGACCCTGGAATTCCGTATCGCTTGGATTATTCACATCTTTAAAAGCCGACCTCATCAAACTGACTGAAAGTACGTTATTTATTGCTCTTAATGACTCTTTCAATTGTTGCTTCTTCTCAATAGTAATTACAGGGTCGAGAAACCTTATTCTTCTTACAAGACCAAAAGCTTTAGCAATTTGCCTGGGGCTGAGCCCCTTATTTTGACTAGCCTCTTTTGCAATTTCAGACAGTCCTTTTAATAATTGCTTAAACTCTGTTTGAGTATCTGGAAATTCAACCTCAGTCGCTTTAGGCTTACAAGGTTGATTCGCCATAATCGCATCCTGATTATGCGCACAACTGGATAAAGCAGCAATAACCGCTGCAGCCAAACCAGAACGTAATAATGACCGGTTATTTAATGGGTTTTTTGATGATAAGCCATCTTCCACCTCTAATGCAGATGTGTTTTCTGATGGGGATTTAGACATAATAATAAATTTTAAATTATCAAAGGGATTGATTATACAGCATCTTTATCTCAAAGATTCTTCCAGACGCCTAAAATAACCTTCTGCCTCCTGAAGATGCCCGGATTGAGACGCCGGCCTATTCCAACTCTTATCCAATTCACTATCTACCAGTAAACGCACAACCTTATTCAGATCATCCTGATCCGCAGGAGTAAGTGAAAGCTTAATAGATGCTATATATGAAGCCGCTTGCTGAAGATGCACATGCCCAAGTTCAGGCTTAGTCGTAAGCGACTGCAATACAATAGCTTTCAGTTTACTAAAATATTGAGAAGCTGAACTTCTTACTTCCGTAGGCGCTGCCTTCGTAGGAAGATGGCTGATTTCAGGAGCTCTATAAGCACAGGAAGAAGCCATCAAGAGCATAAGAGCGCCACCGATCATACTGCGTGTAGATCTTAACCGGCTCATTACCGTTGGCTCAGCTGAATCAATGGTATTTGGTGTACGTTTCATCTAAAAGATATATAAAAAATAAACTACTTATTAGAAGTTGTATTACGTTCAGTCCGCATCTGTATTTGTATTTCCAATGCTCTTTTTTTATCACATAGATCAGTCAGCTCATCCAACCCCTTAGGTAGTGGCTGACCCGCTGCCAAAAGCTTACCCATTTTAGAGCATGCATTCTGCACAACTTGTTCCTTACCTGATGTATCTGCAGTAGTAGATACCTTAGGCTTATTAAGTCCTTCAATAACAATCGGCTTAGCCTTATGCGCAGAACAGCCTGTCATTAAAACAAGTGCAGCAAATACCTGTGCACGGAAACCTCCACCCAGTCGAGCCAAAACTGACTTCTTCTGAGGAACATCTGATTGTGATAGTTGATCTAAATTCATATACACTCTAAAAGAATAGTATTATATATTAAAATAACACATTGTCAACCAATTTACGAAAAGTGTCGTCAAATTCGACAACAACTCAACTAGATAGACATTCGGATGAATTCAGTAACAGAATTACCCTCTAAATACTGTTCAACAGTCTTTTCACCGTCTTTTACATAAGACTGCTTCATAAGAGCGCTTTCTTCTCTGAATTTTCGCTCCTTACCCATCATGATTTTATCCATTATCTCTTCAGGCTTTCCCTCCTCCTTTAATTGTACCTTCCAGATCTCTTTCTCTTTAGCCACACTATCATCAGAAACATCTTCCGGATTCGTCACCTCCGGATTCATAGCAGCGACCTGCATCGCAATATCACGAGCCCTTTCAACATCAGAGCCCTTCAGCTGAACCAAAGCTCCGATTTTAGAATTTGAGTGAATATAATGCCCAATCCCCTCTCCTTCCAAAACTTTGATCTCAATCGACATATTCTCACCAAGCTTAGTGAAAAGATCTTTAATAGGTTGCTCCTGGCTGGACTTTGCCGCCTCAGCTCCTTCCTTTAAAGCCACATCAGCAGCAGCATTTGCAATAGCGATAAACTCTTCGTTTTTAGCCACAAAATCAGTCTCACACGAGAGCTGAACAATAGCGGCTTTATCATCAGAAACTTTAGCAACAATAATACCCTCGCTAGTATCACGACCAGCCTTAGTAGCTGCTTTCGCTTCACCCTTTTGTCGTAAAATATCGATGGCTTTCTCTTCATCACCGCCAGCCTCTTCTAACGCTTTCTTGCAAAGCATCATAGATACACCGGTTCGCTGACGAAGTTCATTAACTTGAGAGGCAGTAATGGTCATTATTTTAAGTTTTAAGTTATAAGTGATAAGTTGTAAGTCAAAAGACACTCGCTTACTGCTTATCACTTAGAGCTTATCGCTATTTTGATCAGATGCTACTTGTTCAGGTTTTAATTTAGATTCATTCTCCTCCTGCTCCTTAGTTTTAAGGCTAAACGTTTCCTCAAGTTTACAAGCTGTTTTATAGACCCAAGGAAGCTTTTTCCACTTCCCGGCAAGCGCGGCAAACCCCATCACAACAAAAATGACAAACTGGAGGATCAGAGCGACATCCATCAGAAGATCCAGCACCATAAAAAGCTGTGCGAAGAAAAAGATAATCGCCAATAGCAACCCTTGCTTACCATGAAAACGGCAAAACTTACTATCCTTTTTTAGATAGAAGGGCACAATCGCCAAAAAACTGATGTAACTGAGGGCAGCAATAGATCGCTCATGAAGTGTAGTGAGCTCCTCAACATCATCCTGTTTCGTCTCTTCAGGGGCATCAGGAGCTGGTTGTTGAGGAATTTCAGGCTCAACAGGCTGCTGAGGAGTTGTCTCTGGCTGACTGTCTCCAAGCTCATTTTTAATCTTTTCCAATGATTCTTTTGGGTGGTCGTTCATATTCAATTGTGGCTCTGCTTCGCGTAGCTCAATAGTGGACCACAAATGAGTCACAATAGAGCTGCAACAGACTAGAATTAATCTTTCTTAGCCTTCGTCATCACTGCAGTCTTAACAAGTCCTAAAATATAATCAATTGATTTAATAGCATCATCATTCGCAGGAATAGGAAAGTCCACAGTATCAGGATCTCCATTGCTATCCACAATAGCCACAACGGGTATTTTTAACCGCCTTGCCTCCTTCACAGGAATGTGATCACGAACAATATCAACAACAAACAATACATCTGGAGTCTCTTTCATATCCTCAACACCGGAAAGTGAAGAAGAGAGGTCCTGAATCTTCTTTCGGAGTTTCCCCTGCTCTTTTTTAGTGTATTTATCAAGCCCACCCGTTCGGTCATCATCTTTAAGCTTTTTAAAATAATCAATTCGCTTCTTGATAGTCTTAAAATTTGTTAAAAGGCCCGGAATCCATTTATCAGTCACAATCGGCATGTTAGCGTCCTCATTGATCTCTCGGAGTTTTGCATGAGATTGCTGCTTGGTGCCAACAAAAAGAATAGTCTTATTTCCTCGCGCCGCATTGTTCAAAAAATTAAGCGCTTCCACAAGAGCCTTGGCAGTCAGTTTTAAATCAAAAATATGAATTCCATTCTTAGAACCGTATAAATAGTTCTTCATTTTTGGATTCCACTTATGTGTTGGATGGCCAAAGTGCACCGCATTCTTCACCATCTCTTTTAACGAAATATCAGTCATAATCCTTGGGGTTAACGCCTCCTCTCGTCACTTTCCTGCGTGGCCCATCGAAGCTTTAGCGAAGATGGGAGGATGCAGGAATCGGAAAAAAGACTAAAATTTATAAAGCGGATAGATTTTAGCAGAGGAGACTTAGGAGTGCAAGGTTATTTGATTTTTTCAAATATTTCGTATAGATAACTAGTTGTAAGAAATATATAATTGACTCTTTATAGATAATAGTATATTATACTGCTCTATTAACCTTAAGTGTATGATGAAGTCAAATGCTCCTGCTGTAAAAAGAGTTTTAATTGATCTATCTGATGGATATGATTCAGATAGTGAAAATGCAGCACTACTTTCAGGTTTACTTGGGGTAAGAGCTGATATCCAGAACTTGGTCATTAGCGGTTTCGACGGTGTCAATTCACCACCTTTGGAAGGACATATATATGGTCGCAAAGCTCCAGACATTTTAGGCGTAGCCACTGATAGCCCTGAACATCCTCTTTTTCATGCAAGCTTTGGGAAAGATTGTGGCGACAATGAAAAGCCCAGCTTAGCTATATACGACAAAGACAACTTATCGAAAAAGACTGATGCGATAAATGAATGGTTAATTAAGACTAGAAGTGCATTAATAGCTATTGTTACATTAAAGTCCTAAATTAATACATCGCCAACTAACCATTATCACACAAAGCCTCCGATTCTAAACAACTCTGCGGTCCCCTTCCAGATTTATTTGAATCTTTTTTTGCTGATAAAACAAATAATCCAGAAAAGTCACCAAAAACAAAGTGTTCGCAAACATCTCAAAAAATTCCTCAACAGCCTTCATGTAATGTTTATAGTCATCCATGGATGCAATATCCAACCCCTCAACAAAATCAAGCCCCATCGCAACAGCAAAAAGAATGAGAGCAAAAGCGACATAGCAAATCTGCTTTTTAGTTCGAAGCTGGCGCCACAAAAACCATGCAATGTATAGCCCGATAAAAATAAAAACAGGGCCTAAAATAATTTGCCAGCCATAACTGGGCAACAAATCAAATAAAGACATAAGAAATCCACCACTCTCAGACAGATCACCAAAGTAAGAACCAATCCGCTCATGAAGCTTGCTCCCGTCATCCAGCGACATAAAAGCAAAAAAGAAGCCGATTAAAAGCCAGCCCCAGGACTTCTTGCTGGTTTTCTTCTGGTTAATTACAACAATAAATATCGCCAATAGCACCAAAGCCACCAAAAGCGACTGCATGCTCGAAAACCAATTCGCCAAACTATCTTCCCGAGTAATATTAAAAAACCGTCTGAGCGGCCTAGATGAAATCCAACGTTGATGATTGAGAAAGAGATCTGAAAGAAGAATAAAAACTTCAGACGAAAGCATGACAATAAATGCCCTTCGTATAAATGACTTAGGTGAAAAGGTAATATTAGATGATGTCTCTTTAGTTTTCATAGGATTGCTCCAATTGTATAGAGTTAAGCCAATTTTATCAATTCCTAACCTTGACAAAACATAAAACAATAATATAAAATGCAAATATTATAAATTTCACACCCCATTTGACTATGCCAAAAGCTAAAAATACATTTGAAATAGTGCATAAAGATCCAAGCGGACGCATAGAAGATGTTGAACCTGCCATAAATCAAATCGTTGAGGCCGCAAGACAAAGGGGGGTAAGAATCCTTTTGGATGTTGGTGATGAAGAACCGACAGACATAACTATTCCTCATATTTCTGCTGAACATCAAACTGAACTATTCGCAGAACTTGTAGGGCAGGTTAAACGGGCAAGGGAAAGGTTTTTGACTAAAGCTGCCTAACATTTGTACATCCTACAAATTTGCACAAAGACTAAATAATAATCCACCTTTTATTATGACCCAATTAGAAGTCACTACAACACCTGAAGCAACATCCACCAATAAAGATTATCTCTATTTTCAGCACCTCATAGATAGAATTAAGGGTGTTCGAGATTCTACATTAGAAACTATTAAGAGAGGTATTGTAATAGTTGACCCGGACAAAGTTGATGCTGTAAGAGCAGAAATTGAACAATTGTCCGAAGGCACTCTAAGCGTAACAGTGCTTGATGAAGAAGGCGTACAATAATAATTTGACATTTTTATAGGCTTAAATATAGTCTACATTCTGAAAATAACGTCAAAATTATGAATAAACCAAATTCAAATCCAGGAGAATTACCTTTAGAGATTCCCGCAGGTATGACATTAGCAAATGCTCTAGAAACACTAGCCACACAAATGCGGGTAGATCTATCTTCACAAATATCGAATGCATTGGCGTCTGGATCAGAGCCAGGACTATTTAAAAGTGCAATAGGCC
>JAJDCE010000019.1 GCA_029260985.1 Patescibacteria group bacterium
AAAAGCTATGCGATGCGAATCACTTAGAGCCGTCTTTCCCACTAATTTTTCGTAACTCACTGTTATATGAAATGTCGATCCGATAACATACCCATTCTGGGTGATTATGCGAACTGTTTGAATAATAATATCAAGTTTTGAGCTTATCTCCTTCTTCTCACTGCCAATCCTCCAATCAATCCACTCACCACTAACAATAGCAATGCTGGGTTTCCGGTTTGAGCTAGCTGTAATGGTTGATTTTGAGACAACCCTGCTGAGGATGTGGTTGGAGTTGGTGAGGTTGAGGCTGAGGTAGTTGCTGGAGAGTTGAAATCGGGGACAGTGTTATAGGAATTTGGGTTGATTGTTACTGCTTTTTTAGGAGTGGGGGCAGGAGTGGGTGTTGGGTCTGGAGTTGGCGTTGGTGCTGGGTCAGGGGTTAATACGGGAGTTGGTGCAATAACTGGTTCTGGCTCAGGAGCTGGTGTTGGTGTTGGGGCAGTTTTTGCGGCATCCATTTGTTCTTGAGTTTTGAAGTATTGGAGTTCAAATGTGATGGTACCGTCGGCTTCGAGGGTTTGAGGTGTGGCTGATTTTAACCAAACTAATGGGTAGTGACTGGATTTTCGCTGAGCTTCCATATAATAGTTGCCGGGTGTAATGCTAAAGCTTTCGCCGGAGCTGCCGTTGCGGACAATGCGGCCTTTTACTGTTGTTCCTTGATGCAGGAACCAGTTGCCGGAAAAGGTGCTGTTGTTTTCATCGGTTACCAGAATGTTAATCGTTCCATCACCATCGGCGGCTAAGGCGGAAATGGGCAAAAGAATCATGGCGATTAAAATGACAAGGATTTTAGACATGAATTTGGACATGGGAATTTGGGTTAATTTCAGGGGGTAATGGTACGCCTTGGTGTTGGGTAAGTCAAACCTTGTTTTTCTTTGTTGTCTACGATGGTTTTGTGCTAGAATTTCGTTACTCCAGATGTCATTCCTGTGAAGACAGGAATCTATAGTGGATAATCATTGTGATTCACAGATTCCCGCCTTCGCGAGAATGACAATAGGGGGGCAGGAGTGACGATAAAGGATTGACTTTGTAACCATCAAATATGAAGCAGAAAGCTAAGAAACTACTTAAATTTCTTCGTTCTACGAAGATGCTGGCGCTTTATAGCGTGACGGGGTTTATAGCGGTACTCCTATTTATATATGCGCTAGTGCCGCTTCCTAATATTGCGGATGGTTATTTGCCCGATGATGTGCGGATGGTGTCTAATAATGCACCATTGTCGCTGAATTTCAGTCAGCCAATGAAGATTGATACGGTGGAGTCTAATTTTTCGATTGAACCTTCGATGAAAGGGGTATTTGAATGGACAGACTCCAAGACTTTGACGTTTACGCCCGATACGGATTTTAAAATTGATGATGAATATAAGGTGATTATTGGTGCGGGGGCGATGAGTCAGTACATGAAGCGGTTTGGAGTGGATCTGACGATCCATTTCCGTGTTTCCGGGTCACCGCTTATCAGATTTATTTCACCCTATCTTGAGGAGGCTGCTGTAGAGTCTGAAGTTGAGCTGATTCCGGCGGAAGATTTGTCAGGTTTTGTGGAGGATGTGAAGCTGCCTGAGCAAGTTTTGGTGATTCCTACGGATCAACGGGTAACGGTGATGTTCGACCGGCCGATGCGAGCGCTGACAACACTAGAGGAATCGAAGCAGGATTTTCCGGAACTTAAAATCGATCCGCCTGTAAAAGGAAAGTATAAATGGGTCGGAACGACGGCTTTCCAATATATCCCGGACGAGTGGACTCCTTCTACAACTTACACACTCACTTTGCCCGCTGGTATTGCTTCTCTTGATGGCGGGAAGACAGAGGAGGACAAGGTGTGGTCTCTTTCAACTGAAGCTCCTTCTGTGGTATCCAGTTTTCCTTATGAAGCTTCAGATACCTTCAAGGTGGATGAGGCGATTAGGCTCACGTTTAATCAGCCGATGGAGCTGGATTTTATCCGGCCTGGTGAGAATGTACTTTTGTATCCCACCAATGATGTTGATGCGGACGTGAATCCGCGCAATGATGGCTTTTTTAATACTGAAGTGGTGTATGGAAAAGATGAAAATGGAAAGGTGGATCGGACGATTCTGGTTTTTAAACCCGAATTTGATTACCAATACAGCACATATTATAAATTGGTGCTTAACGAAGGGCTTTCCGGTGCAGCCAAGAAGGCTGGAAATGGATATGGAGACCGCAACAGTTCAGCTGAATTCAGTCTTAATTTTAAAACTGTCAGTGAACCTGACATCATTAAGTTCTTTCCGGCTCAAGGCGAAAAACAATACGATGACACGTCGGTCAGGATCTGGTTTGCGTCCGCAATTACACCGGAGCTGATCGAAGATAATATCTCGATTGATGTGAAATTTGATGAAAAGCCTACGGTTACGGTAGATGAATTTTATACCAATGATTACGGAACGGTTTGGGAGGCCACTATTGATTATGATTTAGAGCCTAGCCGTTATTACAATTTTACTTTTAAAGGCCCTTTCAAAGATTCAGCGGGTAATAAATCGGATAAGGGTTTTAAGACCAGTTTCAAAACGGCGGCCAAAGCTCCTTATCTCAGTTTACTCACCCCACAACGATTTGGTTTATTCATGGAGGGAGTGGATCCGACGTACACGATGAAGTATGTAAATGTGGATCAGCTGAATTTAGAGTTCTGCAAGATGTCACAGGCTGATTTTTTCAATACATCGAGTCAATATAGTTGGTACAGTTACAAATGCAGAAGTCCTCAAAAGAAAACCATCAATTTAAATTCTAAGCTCAATGCAACTGAGTGGATTGATCTGAATGTGAATGAATTGTTTGGATCTGAATCAGAGCAGGGTATGTATTTTGTGGAAATGAGCTCACCTCAATACCTTAATTACAAATCGGAACCTTATCGTTTTTTCCAAACCTTTTTTGTAAGCGATACGAATTTGGCTCTCAAAAAATCCGATCGGGATTTATTGGTGTGGGCGACAGACCTTAAAACCGGTTTACCGGTTTCGCGTATGGAGCTTAAAGTGTATTCTTCTGCGGGAGTGGAGCTCAAAACTGGTGTGACGAATGGAGAAGGGGTTTATAAAATCACTCAGGATTTTGATGATGGGGTTTATGTGGTGGGCCGAAAAACGCTTGAGGGTGAAAGCCGATGGGGCATTGCCAGTCAGTACTGGAGCGATGGTATCCAAACATGGCAGTATAGTCTGACGGGTGATTATGTGGGTTATAATGAGCCTCGGGTTTACTTATTTACCGAACGTCCACTTTATCGTCCTGGTGATACCATTTATTACAAAGGAATTTACCGAATGGATAAGGACGCGGATCTTAAGTTTCCGAAAGATAAAAAGGTGAGAGTGGTTTTGGAGGATAGTGAATACAATGAGGTTGATTCGGAGCTTGTTGGCATGCTGGCAGATGGGTCGTTTAACGGAAAATTCAGCTTAGACGATAAAGCCCGGCTTGGCCGATATAATGTTTATGTGGAAACGGTGGATCTTGAATATTCCCAGCGTTTTTACCATAACTTTTTTGTGGAAGAATTCAAAAAGCCTAAATTTAAAGTGGAACTGCTTGGTTCCGATTCAGAAGTACGACTTGGTGATGCGATTGAGGCTGATGTGATGGCTAACTATTACTTTGGTGGCGCTATCCAACAGGGAGAGGTGAGCTGGACGTTGATGCGCGAGCCTTACTTCTTTAATGAATATAGGGGCGATGGCTATTTCTCGTTTGGTCAGTTCCGTGGTTTCCATTGTTTTTGGGGTTACTGTGGTTCCGAAGCTGAGATTGTGGCTGAGGGCGAAGGTCAATTGGATCAAGCGGGTCGTTTGAAGCTTAAGCTCGATACTGATCTAGAGGATGCGGAGAGTCAGAGTTATCTATACACCCTTTCAGCCACTGTTGAAAATCAGGATGGAGAAACGGTGAGTCAGCGTCAGACCTTTATTGTGCATGAGGGTTCCTATTATATAGGTTTGAGTCCTGAAAATTACATCGTCTCTTCTGGGAAACCACTGGAGCTCAATATGGTTACGGTTGCTCCTGACGCGACGCCTGTGGAAGGTAAAAAAGTAGCCTTGGAACTGTATAAGGAAAAATGGAATACGGTTAAAAAACAAGGAGTCGATGGCGCCTTTTACGATGAAAGCGTCCGGGAGCTCGAGTTTATCAAAAAGAGGACTGTAACATCTGAAGACGGTTCTGCCGTTTATGAGATGAGCCTTGGCGGATTTGAGGCGGGTATGTATGTGGTGAAAGCAAAGGGTTCTGATGGGAAGCGAAGCGTAAACAGTGAGACCAACTTTTACATTTCCAGTTCTGACTTCGTGAACTGGGGTTCCAGCAATAACAATCGCATGGAACTGGTGCCCGACAATCTGGAATATTTTGTCGGTGGAAAGGCTCGTATACTAGTGAAATCTCCTTACGGTTCAGAAGATGAGCCTGCTAAGGCTTTAGTAACGTACGAACGGGGCGGTATTATGAATTACGAGGTGGTTGATATTGATTCTAATACCGATACCATTGAGGTGATGATCACGGAAGAGATGGTGCCGAATGTGTACATTGCAGTGATGGTGGTTAAAGGAGCGGGGGAGAATTTTGATGTCTTGCTGGATGCTCAGGATAAGGAACGACTCCTTGTTAAAAAACGTACACTTGAAAAAGAGATTGAGGATTTAAAAGCAGAAATTACGACTTTGAGTGATGCTGAAGAAGATGTGAGTACTCGTACCGAAATATTGATTGCTAAAAAGAAGCGTGAGCTGGATGAAAAAGAAACTGAACTCGATTCCGTGAAGGGGGCGGTTGAGACGATTGAAAAGCAAAGTGGGGCGACGATTGATTTTAATCTTATCAAACCTGATTTTAAATTCGGAATCACCAATTTGCTGGTCAACAAACGGGAGCATCAGATCTTTGTGGATCTTGAAACCAGTCAGGACAGTTATGAGGTGGGCGAAGAAATTGAAATTGAAATCCATACCAAGGATTACCAAAATCGTCCGGTGCCAGCGGTTGTGTCGTTGGCTGTGGTCGATGAATCTCTTTTGGCCTTAAAGGCGAATCGAAAGGTCAGCCCGCTCGATTACTTTTACGGTCAACGAGCCCTTCAGGTCGATACGGCTGCTAGCTTGACTATCCACATGGATCGCGTGAATGTGAATGCGGCTAAAGGAGCGAAAGGAGGGGATGGAGGAGGTGATGAAGAGCTCTTTGGAAAAAAGCGTGGCGAATTTAAAGACACGGCCTACTTTAATCCGTTTATCGAAACCGATCAAGGTGGTTATGCCAAAATCACTTTTGATCCGCCCGATAATTTAACCACATGGGAAATGTGGGCAGTGGCTACCAGCGAAGAGGATCAATTCGGGATGGTGAAAGAAGATTTTGTGGTCAAAAAACCAGTTTCCATTAGTTCGATTTTACCGCGGTTTGTGATTAGCGGGGATGAGCTGACTATTGGGGCGCTTGTGCACAATCAATCGGGCGATGATCTGGAAACTAAGATTGAGCTATCGGCACCGGGACTTGCCATCAAGGCGGTTGAAAAACAAAGTATTTTTGTGAAAGATGGTCAGAGCGCCAGAGCGAACTGGTTGGTGACGGTTGATGCGGTGACGTTTGATGGTTCGATTACAGTTGAGTTTAAATCAAATGAAGACACGGTTCAGTATCAATTGCCGGTTAAAACGTTTGCTTTCCCCGAAGTGGTTTCTACAAATGGTACGGTTGAGACAACCGTTACCGAAAAGATTCGTGTGCCGAAAGATGTGGCCCAGGGAATGGGACATTTATCGGTTCGGACTGGAGGATCGGTGCTCACCAAGTTTATCAAGCAATTTGAAGCGCTTGCCGACTATCCTTATGGTTGCGCGGAGCAAATTGCCAGTCAGATTTTGCCCACTTTGGTGGTGCAGGCTCAGGCGGCGCGTAAAACATCTATCGATCTGTATTCACTGCTTAATATTGATGCGAACAAAACCCGTGAAATCATTGGAAAGACTCTTCAGAAGTTTACGACGTTCCAGCGGTTTGATGGTGGTTATGGATTTTGGGAAGGTTCTGACTACAGTTATCCTATGCTGACCGCTTACGTGCTTTATGCCCAAAAGCTTGCGGAGGAATCCGGTTATACAGTGAGCGATAATTCCTTTGACCTTGCTCAGCAATATTTATGGAAGCGTCTCAATGCGTTTGATCCAAATCTCAAGCTGACTTTTAATGACCGGGCCTTTGTGCTGTGGGTCTTGAGTGAAGTCGGTCAAAACGATACGGGGATCACCCTATCGCTTTATGAAGATCGTGACTCACTTTCGGTTTACGCAAGAGCGCTTCTTCTGATGAATCTTCGCAACTTATTTGATAGTGGTCAGAAGAGCGTGCGGCCATTTATGGATAAACTGAAGTCAGAAATCGTCACCCTTCAAAAATCAGATGACCGAACGGCCCATTTCGAAGAAAAAACTCATTATTTTTGGGATCTGAATACTGACCTACGTACAACCGCAATGGTTTTGATGGCTCTTAACCGGGATAACTCAAAGAACCCTATCCTTCCTAAAATGGTCAATTATTTAGTCTCTGCCAAACAGAAGGGGCAGCTCCTCAATACTCAGGAAACTGCTTGGCTTTTGATGGCTATGCTCGAATACGCGGATGCACACGATGTACTGGATCCCGATTTTAAACTGAGCACGAAGCTCAATCGCGATAAGCTCTTTGATGAAAATATCGATAGCACGAATTTAATGGAGATTTTTGAAGCTTTGATACCTATCGATGAGCTTCAGACGGATGAGCAGGTCAATGAGGTTGTGTTTAGGAAGGACGGTACCGGTGAAATGCTCTACGATCTTGAATTTAAGTACTATTTACCGAACGAAAAAGTGTGGCCGGTGGAACGCGGCTTCCATGTAGTTCGTGATTATTACACCTTTGATACAGACGAAACGAAATCGGTTGATACGATGACATCTGGTGAGGTGTATCGAGGAGAGCTGACGGTGATTGTGCCTGATGATATGCATTATGTGGTGGTGGAAGAACGGCTTCCTGCCGGACTTGTGGCGATTAATTTCAATTTGGATACGTCTGATACAAGCCTGAAGCATAAGCTCGATGAAGAAATAAGACCTGCTGGTGAAACCTATTGGTATCAGAACCCACTGTGGTACTTTAATCATACTGAAATGCGGGATGACCGCGTACTGTTGTTTGCTGATTCACTTCCAAAAGGCGTTTACACCTACAACTTCCTCGTACGAGCTGGTCTACCGGGTAAATACCATCATCTTCCTGCCTCCGCTCATCAAATGTACTTCCCGGAAGTGTTTGGGCGAACCGGTGGTGCTATGCTGGAGATTAAGGAGTAGCTAATCGTCATCCCGGACTTGATCCGGGATCCTAAGTTTAATCATATGACATAGGATTCTGAATTAAATTCAGAATGACCGTGGGTTTCTGCTATAATCCAATCTTGTTTTTTTAATACCTCAGATGACAGAACCTGAAAGAGATATCATTGATGTTTTTCTAGCAAGAAACAGTGTTATATGCACTGGTTATTTAAGAACTCCTTTTAGAAATGAGATGTTTTATATGGATGGAGTTATTGATGCTGTTGCTGTGGTTCGTGAATTGTTTAAGCGGCTTCCACCTCAAAACTGTAAAAATGGACGTCTGAATATAAGGCTGCAATCTTCTTCTGATGTTTTCCCAGGTCTTAATTATCCATCAGACCTCAATGGAGAACTCGAGCCTGCCGAGTTTGAAGCAATTATAGCGGAGATTAAAAAGGTGAGATCTGATATTAAATTTGTTTAAGTTCGTATCTTTTCACAACGCCTTTTTTTCATTTTTCTTGATTTCTGAATTTCTATTAAGTATAGTAATTCTTGAAATTGTGTAATACAGCTATTTCATGATTAACCTTCTTAAAGAATTCGGCCGTGGCCAGATCACTCTCCCTAAAAAATGGAGAGATCGCTTTGGAACCAATGTTTACATTGCCAAGGAAACCAGCCAGGGTCTTTTGATTATTCCGTTCACTGATGATGCGGTTAAGGTTGATGAAAAAATGCTGAAAGAAGAATCAAAATCTTCTAAACACAAGCACACCACCTCGTTTTTTAAGAAGAAGACCATTAGGAAGCACAACTAAAACGGGGCCTTGTTTTTTACAACACAAAAATAAAAAAAATTAGGGCTTTCTGTCAGCGCGCACGACAGGAGGCCCTTTTTTATTTAAAAATGTTATTGATAAACGATTGCTTCGTTCAAAACAAAATTTAATTCCTCACGTACATTTAGTACGCTGTGGATCAAATTTTGTTTTCGCCTTACACTCATTTTATCTATAACATTTTTCAGGTGGGTAGGTGTTGACAATACGTTTTAGCACTCTATAATAACGAGTGCTAATTTGTTATGCTATTTTTCGGGCTTATTCCACTTGTGCTGAGTGCAGCCGAAGTATAGTCCTTAGTTCTTAGTCCTTATAAAAAATGAATCTAAATAAATTTACCCTTAAATCAACGGAGGCGCTTCAAGAGGCTCAGCAAATGGTTGAGGCTGCTAATCAGTCTCAGATTGAGACGGGTCATTTGCTCTTAAAGCTGATGATGCAGAAAGAGGGTATCGTGCGACCTGTTTTGGAAAAGCTGACGGTTGATTTGACTTCTTTTGCGGGTCAGCTTTCTGAAGATTTGGCGAAGCTGCCAAAAGTTACTAATTCCCGTATCGTTATCAGTCATGAGCTGAACAAGGTACTCAATTTAGCTGAAACGGAAGCTCGGGATTTGGGTGATGAGTTTGTTTCTACTGAACATATTTTGCTCGCCATTGTGAAGTTGACTAAATTAATTCCGGTTTCTCATCGTGATGTGCTGAAAATACTCAAAGAACTTCGGGGTTCCCATCGCGTGGTGGATCAAGATCCTGAATCCAAGTATCAATCGCTACAAAAGTATACGATCGATTTCACCGAACTCGCCCGTGCTGGCAAAATGGATCCTGTTATTGGTCGGGATGATGAAATTCGAAGAACGATGCAAATTCTTTCTCGCCGAACGAAGAATAACCCGGTTTTGGTGGGTGAGGCGGGTACTGGAAAGACTGCGATTGTGGAAGGACTGGCTCAGCGGATTGTTAGCGGAGATGTACCTGACACTTTGAAAAATAAACGGATCTTATCTCTCGATTTAGGTGCTTTGGTGGCTGGTTCAAAATTCCGTGGTGAGTTCGAAGATCGCTTGAAGGCGGTGCTGAAGGAAATCGAAGATGCGGCTGGTGAAGTCATTCTATTTATTGATGAACTGCATACGATTGTCGGGGCTGGTGCTACTGAAGGAGCGATGGATGCATCCAACTTACTAAAACCTGCGCTTGCCCGTGGTCAGTTGCGCTCAGTTGGTGCCACGACTCTTAAAGAGTATCGTAAATATATTGAAAAAGACGCGGCGCTGGAGCGTCGATTCCAACCTGTTATGGTTCTGGAGCCTACTAAAGAGGACACTATTGCAATCCTTCGCGGGATCAAAGAGAAGTATGAAGTGCATCATGGGGTGCGTATTACTGATGCTGCAATTCTTTCTGCCGTTAACCTTTCTACACGCTATATTGGCGACCGTTTTTTACCTGATAAAGCTATCGACTTAATAGATGAGGCGACATCCGGTTTAAAAATGGAGCTGGAAAGCAAACCGGTGCAGCTCGATGTGATGCATCGCAAGCTGATGCAGCTCGAGATTGAGCGAGAAGCACTCAAAAAAGAATCGGATAGCGATTCGAAAGAACGTTTGAAGAAAGTTACGAAAGAAATTGAAGAACTATCCGAAGAAGCGAAGGGGTTGGAACTTAAATGGAAAGAGGAAAAAGAAAAGATTGAATCTTTTAGTGCGGATAAAGAGCAGCTTGATCAGCTAAAAATGGAAGCAGAGAAATTGGAGCGACAAGGGGAACTTCAAAAGGTTGCTGAACTTCGTTATGGTCAGATTCCTGAACTTGAAAAGAAGCTTAAAGATGCTGAAGCTAAACTCAAAAACACTGGTGATAAGTCCCTTTTGAAACAAGAGGTGACTGAGGAGGATATTGCTGCAGTGGTTGCGCGCTGGACAGGTGTGCCCGTTAGCAAAATGCTGGATTCTGAAACTCAGAAGCTGGCGAAAATGGAGAGAGAGCTGGAGCAGCGTGTTATCGGGCAGAAGAGCGCAATCGAATCTGTGTCAAACGCTGTACGTCGTGCGCGTGCGGGTATTGCGAATCCCGATAAGCCTATCGGTTCATTTATATTTATGGGGCCGACTGGTGTGGGGAAAACTGAGCTCGCGAAAGCGCTTGCAGGATTTATGTTTAATGATGAGAAATCAATCATCCGCATCGATATGTCCGAATACATGGAACGGCACGCGGTTGCCCGTTTGATCGGTGCGCCTCCGGGATATGTGGGTTACGAAGAGGGAGGTCAGCTTACCGAGGCAGTTCGCAGACGGCCATATTCTGTAATTCTTTTTGATGAAATCGAAAAAGCTCATCCCGAAGTGTTTAATGTGTTGCTTCAAGTTCTTGATGATGGGCGGTTGACTGACAGTAAAGGCAGAGCAGTCGATTTTCTTAACACGGTTATCATCATGACCAGCAATCTGGCTAGTGATGTTATTCAGAAATATGCAATGGACACCTCATCGGAAGAAATGATGATGGCGAAACTGGAAAAGGATGATAAGAAGAAGGCTGAGGCTTATGACAATGCGAAGAAGGGGATGGTGAATGAGGTTCATATGGTTTTGCGTAAAGCATTTAAACCGGAATTTCTAAACAGGATTGACGAGATTATCATATTCGAATCGCTAACCATTGAGGAGATTACACAGATTGTTGATTTGCAGATCACCGAAATGCAGAAGCGCCTGCGAGCGCATAAAATTGAAATATCCGTTTCCGTGAAAGCTAAAGAACTGCTCGCTAAAAATGGTTTTGATCCCCAATTCGGCGCCCGTCCGCTCAAACGTTATATCCAGCAGGTTATCGAAAACCCTCTCGCTATGATGATTGTGGAGGGGAAGGTTAAGGATGGGATGGAGGTGAGGGTGGAGGAAAGGGATGGGGAGGTTGTGGTTGGGTGAGTTTTTTTGTTATAATCAGATACTGTAATTTTTTGAATATGGCAGATAATTATGCATTTATAGATAGTCAAAATTTAAATCTTGCAATCCGTAACCAAGGATGGGTTTTAAGTTTTAGGAAATTCAGACGTTATCTGCTTGATAAATATGATATTAAAAAAGCCTTTATGTTTGTAGGGTATTTATCGGGTAATGAGTCATTATACACCACTCTTCAGGAGCAAGGTTTTATTATAATATTCAAACCTACACTTATTTTGCCTAATGGAAAAGTGAAGGGGAATGTTGATGCTGAGCTGGTTTTACATTCAATGATTGAATATCCTAATTACGATAAGGCTTTGATTGTAAGTAATGATGGTGATTTCCATTGTCTGGTGGAATATCTTGAAAAACAGGAGAAATTACTTAAATTAATGATTCCTGACAGGCATTCCTATTCATCCCTGTTGCGGAAATTCAGGCCACACTTTGCTTATATGAATAACTTAAGGCATAAATTAGAGCACATAAAAAAAGAGAGGCAGTAACCTTCGGACAGAACCTTAGGTGTGGCCTCTCATCGTGATAATGTAATTTTATCAGTAAATAGGCAATAAGTCAATAAAATTGTCAATCTGAAACCAATTAGTTATGATGATTGTGGAGGAGAGGGGTGGGGAGGTTGTGATTAAGTGATTTCGTATAAAAGTTAGTTATGTGAAACCAGCTTTAACCATATATTAAAATGACCAATAATAAACATTATGGTGCGCGGGAAGTATACAGTGACCACAGGCCAAGCTTAATTGCAACTAATAGTGAAGGTGGTAGAGAATATACTTTAGAGCAAGCCAGAGACATCGCTATTGCTGCAAGCAGAATGGAAAATACAATAAAAGGTCAAGTATTGAATTGGAGAAGAATTATTGGCCTTAGGGTAATGGAGGTGTATAAGAATGGTGAAAGAAAAAGGTAAATATTATGCCTTACGGAGAGAAGCTGGCATTACCTAACTAATCGCTTTTATGCGAAGTTCTAAACCTTAACCATGGAATATATAACACTCATCTGGACAGTAATACTCATACACCTGCTTGGCGTTGTTAGCCCGGGGCCGGATTTTGTAGTGGCTATAAAAAACTCATTGGTCTATTCGCGAAAAACAGGGATCTGGACAGCTGTTGGCTTTGGTTTAGGTATGGCAGTACATATTTTTTATAGCGTTGCGGGGCTGGCGTTTGTTATTTCTAAATCAATACTCCTTTTTAATACAATTAAGTTTCTTGGGGCAGGGTATTTGATTTATATCGGGATTAAATCCGTAATATCCAAATCATCGGGGATTGAAATAAATAAGCAGGAGAAAAAGACAGATATAAGCCCTCTTTCGGCAGTTCGCATCGGGTTTTTGACGAATGTTTTAAATCCAAAGGCAACACTGTTTTTCTTAAGCCTTTTTACATTTGTGATTTCACCGGAAACCCCGTCTTACGTCCTTGCGATTTTAAGCGGGGTAATGATTGTGAATACATCCCTCTGGTTTGCGCTTGTTGCAGTTTTCTTTACGCAGAAAAAAATCAGATCGGTTTTTGAAAGGTTCCAGGGAGTTTTCAGTAAAGTCTTCGGAGGCCTTTTGATTGCTTTGGGGATAAAGGTTGCGATGGTGGAGAGGTGATGAAAGTTTGACGCATTACAGCCATATTGCTAAGATAATAATCCTTTAATCGCAAACTAATATGTCACCTGAAAGAGCACCATTGAATACTAGTCCAACCCAGAAAGAAATTGTGGCTATGGCTGCAACATTGGCGCATGATCCGGGCTGGATAAAAACATTAGATATTCTATGTCAAAAAGAAGAGTTATCTGTAAATGATCTTAGGAAAATAGGTTTTACGGACTGGATGCAAAGTGAATTGGCGGATGGGCGTTTTGCTGGTTGGGACGTAGAGGATTTAATTCAATTAAGAGAATTGCTGACAGAGCCACAGTTTGAAGAGTCAACTGAGGCAGGGGTAGCAGAAGTAAGACGGCGCACAGGCAGGTTAGTTCTTGCTGGCTTTGTGGCTCCATCCGGGGTTGATGAGTCGCCTGTACATGGTGATTTAGATGATTTAGATTTAGAAATGGAAACTGATAGTTAAAATAATTTAAATCGTATCATGGACATCATTTTCTTAATCCGTTCACTCATCTTTTTAACAGCTGGCTTAGTCCTGCTTATTTTTCCGAAACAAATTCTTGAATGGCAGATACGGTGGAATGTGAGGATTTGCAAATGGTTGTTCCATAAGAATTATGATGTATCAAAAGGTAGGAAGAGCGGGAAAAAGGCTAATCAGATTCTTGCTTATGTGTTTTTTATAGTAGCGGTGCTGCTGTTTTGGGTTGCGGTTAGGTAGGTGCGGACCAGGGTACAACCCTGCTCCTTCAGTTGGGTACAACCCTGCTCCGTCAGTTTTTTGTATAGTGCCCCCCTCCGATGGGGCAGGGTTGTACCCTGCTACAGAGGTTGCCGAAGGTCATTTAAATTTCTAATGGCTCAATTATAATTGGTCCTTTTTCTTCATTTTCAAAAAAATTCGCTGATGACCATTTCCATTCTTCAGGATATTGAACATATCCTTTTTTAACTGGATTGTAATGTATGTAATTGATTTTTTGATTTAAAAACCAGTCAGTTTCAATTATTTCAGGGTAATTACCCTTTTTCCAAAGCTCAAATGTTTTATCGTCGCATTGAAATTTTTTTATCATTTTCGTATTTTCCTTCTTTACATCCGTAAGAGTTTTTTTAGCAGCAAAACTTTTAAAATCTCTTATAAAACCACTTACGTCAGGAGCTCTAATTATCATATGTATGTGATTGAGCATAAATACGTAAGAATATATTTTTAATCCTTTATTTTTTTGACAGTATTCAATTGATTCGGAAAGAATTCCCCATCTTTTTTCGTTTAATATTTTGTACCAATTACGAATGGTCATTGTTACAAAAAACATTTCGTCGTTTAATTTTTTTGATACACGTTTGATTGGCATTGGGATATTAGGTAATTTGTTGGTTTTTTATTATATTATAATTACGGACCAGGGTGCAACCCTGTTCAGTTTGTTGCGGTTAGGTAAAAGTGATGGCTGATTTTTGGCATTTTTGCATTTCCCGTTTGCCATGTTAATATACTTTCCTGATTGAAATTATCAGGAGCTCTTTAACATAAAATTAATTATTTAAGGTTGGGTACGATTTTGACGCTGAATCTCAATTCTGAGGTTTTAGTGTCTGTCATGTTTAGAGAGGGGGAAGAGTTATGAGGAAAGTACTTTTGCTTATTGCGACGATCATGGTCGTTGGCGGATGCGGATTTTACGATAACGACAGAAGAAAGGAGCTGACTGAGCTTCTGAGCAAAGAGCCAGCCAACGTTGACGAAGTTATCGAGACGTTGATGAGTTGTAGTAGTGGAGCGTACGGCTCGACATGTCCAGGTGGCTTAACGCCATTGCAGTTCGCTTTTTCGATGGAGTATGTGGATGTCGCGGAGTTTCTTGTCGCTAGAGTCAAGTTTTCTCCAAAGGAAAAAGCACGCCATAAAAAGAGACTTGTTCATATTGCGCTTGATACTGCTGTAGCAGTTAATGCCAAGATTAATCCCAAGCCTGCCCTGCTGAGGTTGGCAGTCAAAGCCGGTGCGGACTTTGATGTGCTTGATCATGAAGGCAAGGCTCCTTTACGGAAGCTGCTTGATACCACTGCCACTGTAGACCATGGCTTGGTTCAGCTGCTGGTTGATCTGGGCGCTAAGGTGAACGCGCGGGATGAGCATGGCAACACGCCCATGCATTATTTGGCGAAAAAGGGGAACATCGTCCTGGTGAAGCTTTTTCTCGACAAGGGGGCCGACAAAAACGCTCTCAACAAGTATGGACAAACACCCATGTTCATGTCGGCGGCGAATGACCACTACCTGCTGACGAAGTTCTTCATCGACATTGGTGCGGATGTTAATCGGGGTAAATTGTCGCCCCTGTACGCATCCGCTCGTTACTGCCACGAACGCATAGCGAAAATGCTCCTGAAAAACCACGCAAGCTATAATGGCGGCAAGAAAGTCGAATTAACACCATTGTTCGGCGCAGCCGTAGGGAAGTGTGGGAAGATAGGAGCTGTTCTCATCTCGAAAGGGGCGATCTTTCGTCCTACCTGATACCCACCCAACATATTGCGATAGCTGTTTCATTATTGGTTATCGCTTTCCAAATCGGGCCCGACGTACGTTGGGCCTAACCTTAAATAATTAAAAGAGGGCTATTGGCTGCTTAATTTTATAATAAATTTCTGATATCGGCATGATAGAATGATTTTGTTATGAATAAAAAAATCATACATCTAATGAATGATATTGATAAGCTTGCGGAGAAGGTTCAGAAGATTCAGCACTTGCTTAACAAGCCTTATTTGAGTGATTTGGATAAACTGTCAGTTGGCTGCAGGTTTATCGGCAAGCAGATGTTAATAGGTTATATTGCCAGTGTGTTTTTAATCGGCCTTGGTCTTTATTCAGGTTGGGAAAATGGTTTTTCAGACCTTTTTTCCATTGGTCTGATAGCAGGCTTTGGTGTTGGTTTGATATTTGTACTTTTTTTGATAAAGCTCTTTTTTGTTTATAGGACAAAAAAGAAACTGCTTGGGATCAAGAAAGAGATTTCACAGTTTACTTCTGGCTTGGGATCGCTTTAAAGTAAGCCTTGAGGTTTTTTTAGAAAAAAGTTACACTTTTGCCTGCTGTTGTACATGGCGAACGTAGCTCAGTTGGTTAGAGCGTCTGGTTGTGGTCCAGAAGGTCGTGGGTTCGAGACCCATCGTTCGCCCCATTATTTATGACTGAAGCCTTGCAAATTAAGGCTTTTTTTGGTATAATAATATGATTAATTGAAACTAATTTTTGTGGAAGAAATATTTCAGTCCATCAGCGCAAATTTGATTAATGCTGTGAACAGCAAGCTTGATCGTGTCATAGACCTTGCCCCTTTTATACTGGGTGCGGTAGCGGTATTCCTTTTTGGCTGGGTGTTGGCTGAGATTATTTACCGTATGATTGTCGGTCTTGGGCATAAGATTAAACTTGAACATATTTCTGAGAAAATCGGATTGAAACATTTTCTCGAGAATCAGGGCACTAAATTGACTCCGACGGAGGTTATCGGCAGGGCTGCGAGGGGTTATTTGATTTTCCTGTTCTTTATTGAGGCAACTAAAATTGCTCAGTTGACTCAGGTGGCTGAGTTTTTAACTAAGGTGATCGATTATATTCCGGAAGTGATTATTGCATTGTTTATTATGCTGGTTGGTATTCGCATTGGTAATACGCTTCAAACTTTGATCACTACTTCACTAACCTTCGCCAAGGCCAATACAGCAAGGGCATTAGGTTTAGCGGCCAAGTATACAATCGTTACCTTCGCTATTCTGGCGGGACTTTCTCAGCTCCAGATAGCGGAAATCCTTATTAATGTTATGTTCATTGGCTTTATCACCTTTCTGACCATTTCCGGTGGCTTAGCCTTTGGGCTTGGAGGAAAAGATTTGGTGGCTGAGCTTCTGGAGGATATTAAAAAGGTAGAGATGAAGGAGATTAGGAAAGAGATTAAAGCTGAGTTAAAGCATACTAAGAAGAAATAAATTTTTAGGACTAAGAATTAGGGACTGAGGACTAAGTTTTTTAATCTTACTTTCTTAATTTTGGCTTAGTTCATAGTCCTTAGTCCCTAGTCCCTATTCATTAAGCTAAACTTGTATTATACTTTTTGCGATATTTAGCTTAACGAATCTATGTACGATCCCTCCAAGATAGAACCCAAGTGGCAAGAATATTGGCTCAAGAATAAGACCTTTAAGTCTGAGGTGGATTCCACGAAGCCTAAATATTACGTATTGGATATGTTCCCATACCCAAGTGGGGCTGGGCTTCATGTGGGTCATCCTGAGGGGTATACAGCGACGGATATTATTTGCAGATATAAACGAATGAAAGGGGTTAATGTGCTTCACCCGATGGGGTGGGATGCTTTTGGCTTGCCTGCGGAAAATTATGCGATTAAAACCGGTCGTCACCCTAGGGATGTGACGGAAGAAAATGTGGCGAATTTTACGAAACAGATTCAGTCCATCGGTTTTTCCTATGATTGGGACCGAGTGGTGGATACGACGGATCCGAAATATTATAAATGGACGCAATGGATCTTTTTGCAGCTGTATAAAAAGGGGTTGGCTTATGAATCTGAATTACCGATTAACTGGTGCCCGAGTTGTAAAACGGGATTGGCGAATGAGGAGGTGGTGGATGGGAAGTGCGATCGCTGTGATTCTCAGACCACTAAAAAGATGCTCCGCCAATGGGTGCTAAAAATCACTGAGTATGCCGATCGTTTATTGGAAGATCTGGAAGATCTGGATTGGCCGGAGCCAATAAAAATACAGCAGAGGAACTGGATAGGGAAAAGTTATGGAACCAATGTAGAATTTAAAATTAAGAATGAAGAATTAAAAATTGAGGTCTATACTACACGTGTTGATACGATTTTTAGTGCCGCGTACATGGTATTAGCACCTGAACATCCTCTTGTAGATGAAATTACGACAGAAGAACAGAAAGAAGAAGTTGAGAAATACAAAGAGTTTACTCTGATGAAAACGGATCTTGAAAGGACTGATTTGGCGAAAGATAAAACAGGAGTTTTTACCGGTGCCTATGTTATTAATCCAATTGATGGGAGTGAAATTCCGATTTGGATAGGGGATTTTGTTCTGGCTGGATATGGCACTGGAGCTGTATTTGCTGATGCTCATGATGAGCGTGATTTTGAATTCGCGAAGAAATATGACATCCCGCTTAAGATTTCTATCCGTCCGAAAGATGAGGAATTGTGGAAAAAGGTTGAGAAATTTGAGGAGTGTTACACGGATGATGGAATTTTGGTGAATTCAGGAGAGTTTGATGGTCTGACATCAGAAGCAGCTCGAAAGAAAATAACTGACTCTTTACAAAAAAAAGGAGAAGGTGAGGCTACGGTTAATTATAAACTTAAAGACTGGGTTTTTTCTCGCCAACGGTATTGGGGTGAGCCGATTCCAATTATCAATTGCGAAAAATGTGGTCCCGTTCCGCTTGAGGAATCCGAATTGCCACTGCTTTTGCCGGACGTAAAAAAATATGAGCCTACCGGTACGGGTGAATCGCCTTTGGCTGGGATTGATGAGTGGGTGAATGTGGATTGTCCTAAATGCGGCGGTTCTGCGCGGCGTGAAACGAACACTATGCCACAATGGGCAGGGAGCTGTTGGTATTATCTTCGCTATCTTTCTCCTGGGGATGACAAGTCTTTTTCTGACAAAAAGGAGCAGGATTATTGGATGAATGTAGATCTTTACGTTGGTGGGGCGGAGCACGCTGTGCTACATCTTTTGTACGCTCGCTTTTGGCATAAGGTTTTATTTGATCTTGGATTTGTTTCGACTTCTGAGCCATTCCAGAAGCTGATGAATCAGGGCCTGATACTTGGTGAAGACAATGAAAAGATGAGTAAATCCCGAGGGAATGTGGTTAATCCGGACGATGTGATCAAGCAATACGGAGCAGATACACTTCGGATTTATGAAATGTTTATGGGGCCATTTGAAGCGGTGAAGCCATGGAGCATGAAAAATATTGAAGGTTCATTTCGATTCTTACAAAAAGTGTGGCGTTTGGTTGAGGAGGGAGAAGTGGTGGATGAAGTTCCATCTGAAAATTTAAATAAACTTCTTCACAAAACGATTAAAAAAGTTGGCGAAGATATCGACACATTCGGATTCAATACTGCAATCTCTCAAATGATGATTCTGGCGAATGAAATTATGAAGGAAAAAAAGCGATCAAAAGAGGTGCTTGAGAAACTGGTTTTAATTTTAGCCCCTTTTGCCCCTCATCTTTCGGAG